>NZ_JBOFBG010000022.1:0-123193 GCF_051594305.1 Paenibacillus sp. IHBB 3054
CGGTATGCAGTTGGTTTCATTCTGGGCGAAGCTGCCGAAGACGGTAAGTGCCGATGACATCTCACTGGTATTAGGCTCCGGGGTGACAGGAAACAAGTTAAGTGAGAGCGGACAAGAGGCTACCGGCTTTGTTAATGCAAGCGCCCTGCTGCTCACACCTAAAACCACTGCACCGGCAAGCAATTTAACGAAGATCACGTTCTTCCCCTATAATTTATCGGTCATCAATTCGGAAGGCAGACTTTTGGAACTAAACGACACCATCAACATCGTAATGACCTATGATCTGACCCGGGATAACAGCATCGACAGTGGCGATTTGGAACATAAGCTTGTGCTTAGAATGACTGATCCCTTTGGCGTAACACAGGATAAAGTGCTGACTATAGGTACAGATCTGACAGAAGGCAAGAGCAATACCTTCTCGATGTCCTTCAGTAAAAATCTGTACATGAAGCTCAAGAGCGGCACTTACAAATTAACTTTATTTGATGAATTTCAAGGCGAGCGGCAGGAGCTTGGGGGCCAGGTTTTCAACCTGTTCATCGACCGCTAGCTGATAACTAATGTGAAAGATGCCAACGCTAAATGACAATGGAAGGTTAAATATAATTATCCACTTTTAATTGAAAGGAAGCCAAAGTGATGAACAGCAACATTAAGAAAATTATAAAGTGGGTTATTATCATAGCGGTCATCGCTGCCGCAGGTTACTTGTTGTATGCAAAGGTTTTTAACAAGGCAGAGGAAGTAGTGAGCGAAGTACCGCCGATGGAGGCTATTACTATTCCGGTTACTCAAGAAACGATTACTCAATCCGTACAAGTTAAAGGGACATCCAAATATGAGCACGAGACCCTTGTGTATGCTCCCTTTGCCTCCAAGGTGACAAACTGGAAAGTAAAGAACGGCGATCAAGTGAAGAAGGGGGAGCTGCTGTATACCCTTGATACCAGCACACTCAAGAATGAAATCGCATCTCAAGAGGCGACTAGTCGCAAGGCGAAGCTGGAAGCTGAACTAAATTCATTTGTTAGCCAGCAGAATGATGAGACGATCACAGTTGGTGCATCCGAAGCAGAACGGCTAAAGAGTTTGGCTACACAGGAGACAGGACGAATTAGCGAAGACCTAAATAAGGTGAATGCAGATATTCAAGCGCAGGAGATTGCAGAGAAGAAGAAAAAGATCCAATCGGCGAGTTATCAGGCCCCTTCTTCTGGGATTTTCTTGTTCGAAAACAATAGTGAACTCCCACAATTAGTTACGGATAACCAGTATATTGGGAAAATTGTGGATTTGAACAAACTGGCGTTTATAGCTCTTGTGGGGGAACAGGAAGTATTCCGCATTAAGGCTGGCATGAAGGTTACGGTCAAAATGACCGCTTCCAAGGATGTTAAGTTGTCAGGAGAAGTGGTGAAAGTTTCTAAATTTGCAAAAGCTACATCAGGTAAAGAGAGTGCTTCTACTCAGCCTCCTCAGTTCGAAGTAGTCATTTCGCTTGAGCCGAATGAGCTTTTGATCGGCGGTCTTAGCTTGAACGGTGAGATTGAGATCATACGTAAAGAAAATGTCACTGTGCTTTCCAACATTGCTGTCATTCATGAAGGAGACCTTTCTTATGTTATGCTGGATAAAGGTAACGGAAAAATAGAACGAAAAGAAATAAAAATCGGATTGGAAACAACTGATAAGGTTGAAGTGCTGTCTGGACTGAAGGCTGGAGACACTGTAGTTCTTCAGTAGATTGAGAAATCCTCGGCTCGGAAGCCGACGACGTCTAACCTGGACATTTTGGATGAACGTGAAAAGGTAGCCGTCGTCGGACGCTGATGCTGCGTTAGAATCAAGTTACATAGTTATAGATAGCACAAAATAGATTTTTCTATCCAATACATAAATACAGTTGATGGACTTTGTTTTTCATGCTCTTTCATACTTAAATACATATCAATTCCATCAGAAACATCATGCCATAAATCCGTAAAGACAAAATCATAATTCCCCTTAGACATATCTTCTTGTGCATATTCAAAGGCATCTGCTTTGATAATCTTTATTTTTTGAGTATTTTTGAATTGTGGTAATATACATTTACTAAATAATTGAATAACATCTTCATTGCTTTCAACAATCGTAATACTTTCAACCTGATCTTTTTCTGAGATCATATAGGCATAATAACCAAGCCCCAGTCCAAAAGTAAGCACATGACCAAATGCCTTGGCAACAGCTTCTTTCATGGTTTCTATTTCATTCGGTGTAATGGTCATCCAGATTCTATTATTCTCTAGAATTGCTGGGAATATGAATTCAGTTTCAAAGAAACCAATCTGTGGAATTTGTCTTCCTTCTCGTGTTGTGATTATGTCATTACAAACAAAGACCTCGTAAGGTTTGTATTTTTCATATTTTAGTTCACTATTGCCTTTTTTTATTGTTGGTATCTTAATGTTCTTAAAATACGAATTGTTATAATACTCATTGGCATCCAGTTTATGAGACATCTTATTGAAATATTTGTTGAATAAGTCTGCATCATCAACCTTATCAACAATATCTAGTCCTAAAGCAGCTGCAAATATTACATTAAACGCATATTCGATAGATACACCATATTTAACAATCTCATCAATTTCTTCTTTGCTTATGAAGTCAGGTTTATCATTTAAATAATTGCTTATTAAAGCAAATACTTTGTTATCCTCTTCATTAACTTTGTCTTTTATTACTTTATTACGTTCCATACCTTCACCTTTTATTTTTACTATAGCATATGGCTGTCAAGTACTAGTGTATATGGGGGTGGAAGTCAATAGCTTTATTTTTGGGTAATGCTTTGAACGATCAGCTTCCCCAAAAAAAACTGAGGTTAGCAGCTTGAAGGTTTTTCCGGGGTATGGTAAATCCGTCTCCGCTTATCTGGAGAACAAAAGTGTGCTTACGTTCACCATATTAGAAGTCAATCTAAGCTCTAAGTATAACGACACTTGTGTCTCGGAATTTACCATCTCATAAGAATATCAATTGGCAGTAGTGATATTTAATCATTTTTTCTGTCTTTACTTTTATAAGAAGTAAGAATAAAAAATAAAAGGAGAGTTAAGACAATCAAAGAAAACCATTCTATAGACTGTTTAAATATTAAACTATAGAACACATCAATAATTTCTAAGATGATTACTATACATATAAATATTCCCCAACGATCCTTTTTCATTAATATACACCGTCCCAATTTACAATTAATCACATTATATAACTTTACAGAATAGTTTACTGCAGCGTCAAGCGAGTCGGGGAATTTGCTTACAAGGATTTTTGTCCAATCAATTCTACTAGATTATCATACTTTATAGTAGGAGGTGGATATTGAATGGCAAATGAAATTCTTGTGCCGGCTGATTTCCCGACGATCGCTGCAGCGATCGCCGCAGCCAGTGAATTTGATACGATTCAAGTTGCCCCAGGTGTATATAATGAAACCCTTGTCGTGAACAAAACGATTCAGTTACACGGGGCTCAATCGGGGGTAGATGCACGGTCCAGATTCCCTCTTGCGGAATCCACTATAACGAGTACCAATGCTAGCGGAGTTATTCAAGTGGTTGCCGACAACGTGGTCATTGATGGGTTTACAGTACAAAACAACTCAGCAGGCCCGGGAATCACAACAAGTCCGCTTTTCTCAGGGTATTGGATATTCAATAATATTATCCAAAACAATGTGATCGGACTCTATTTTAACTCCTCTGGGTTAACCTTTTCATAAGCAAGGTATAACTTAATCCAGAGTAATAATCAGCCAGGTGCGGCCACAGGAAATGGTATTTACACAGATCAGGCTTCCGTTAATGTTTTTATTGACAATAACAAGTTTCAAGGTACTCATTCAAATGCTTCAATAAACTTCGCAGGTCTAACACCAGGAGTTCAGCAAGACATAATTATCGCCAACAATTTAATGGTTCAGGACAATTCGATTGCTCTTACGAACACCACAAATGTCAAAATCACAAACAATACAATGCTAAATACTCAGGGAAGTTCAATCTTCATCGCCGGCGGCAGCGACCGGACAGAGATTGAAAGCAACATCCTGCACAATAGTATTTCAAATGGAATTAGTGTAAATAACATTTTCGATCCTGATGATAATACCAACATACGGGCTAAGCTCAACAGTATCCAGGGAAATGTGGTCGCAGGGCTAAATATTAGTGCGGGTTCTTATGGTACGACTCCGCCAGACCGAAGATTAGATGCTACAAATAACTGGTGGGGAAGTGCAAGCGGTCCTGCTCCAATTGGGACTGGTGATACTGTGATCGATCCTGATGCGGTAGCAGAAATCACACCATTCTTAACGGCAGATCCAACGGATCAGCAAACGATACCGGGCAACATGCTTTCGACCGGGCCAATTCAAAGGAATGGCTCAAATGTTCAAACGATTATTGTGGATATCCTTAACAATGATCCATTAACAGTGGCCGCTATTGAGATCAGAGGTTTCTTTATGGGAACTGCTGGCCCTAAAACTCCTTATGTGCATGAGATATTTAACCTCGATCCAAGTACCAAAATTCAAAAAATATATTTTGTTTCTGATTTTGAGGAATATGAGTTCCAATTCGATATCATAGATACTGACGCCGTTCATATATCCGTTTGGCCAAGAGATATCAGCGGGAACTTATTGCCAACACAACGAATTTTGACTTCTGAATTACAACCAATAAGCAGCTTAACCCCAATAGTATGAACCAGAAGAGAAGCATTAAGCAGCTTCAGCTTGTAGACGCGAATCTACAAGCTTTTTTTGTTAATGTTTTTCAAGGGGACAAGCTTGCGATAGGGGGATCTGTGAAGTACACTTTCTGTATCCAGTAAAAAAGGAAGTGTTAAACAATGAATGCAGAGATGGTCATGCAGGAGCTTGAGGCGCTCGGCAAGGAACGAACCAAGAAAATATACAGCTCGAATGGCGCGCAGGAACCGCTTTTTGGCGTGGCCACCGGCGCAATGAAGCCTATCTTTAGGAAAACCAAAATAAATCAGCCACTGGCTGAGCAGCTATACGCGACAGGGAATTACGACGCCATGTATTTTGCCGGCATTATTGCCGACCCCAATGCAATGACAGAAGCCGATTATGACCGGTGGATGGATGCGGCTTATTTTTATATGTTGTCCGATTTTGTAGTTGCAGTAACTTTGGCAGAAGCGGATATTGCGCAAGAGGTTGCTGATAAATGGATCGCGAGCGGTGAGGAGCTGAGAATGTCAGGGGGCTGGAACTGTTACTGCTGGCTGCTCGGCAACCGGCCGGACGATGAATTTTCCGAAAGCAAAATTGCCGGTATGCTTGAGCTTGTGAAAAAAACGATTCATGAATCGCCGGAACGCACCAAATACGCGATGAACAACTTTTTATACACCGTGGCGGTATCCTATCTGCCGCTTCATGATCAGGCGTGTGAGACCGCAAGGGCCGTAGGCCCGGTAGAAGTCAATAAGGATAAGGCCAAAAGCAAATTTATTCACGCTTATGAAAATATTCAACAGGCAGTCGGCAAAGGTCGGGTTGGGTTTAAACGCAAGCATGTAAGATGCTGACCGCCTGTCTCACCGGAAAAGGAATTGCAGGCTAGTTTCCTTGACTAGTCTGAACTGTACACCGACAGATTTATGGCTATGTATCATTCACCGTTGAAAGGGATGCCCCGCGTACTATGAAATGGCGCGGAGGTATCCCTTTTATGCGGTTATTTGTCGTTTCGGAAGGAAGCGACGTAAAGATGAATGGTTGGCGTTTGTCGGAAAATGAAAGTTTTTAATTGTATTTTGGGGAAATGTTCAGAAATTGTCCATACCGGGAATTTACTATTACAGTACCAGCATCTATGCAGTTGGGTCCTTGTGGAGGTCAAAGGGACAAGGGGGGATGGAGTGTAACGGGGTAATCACGGGAATGAATAGTCTCATTGAGACGCGGCTATCAGTAAAAGAGGGACTTTACGAAATGGAGGACAGTTCACAAGTGATAAGAAGGAAGTTAAATATCTGTCTAATTGTTATTCTACTGTTAACGCAGTGGACCTACAGCTTTGGGTTTAATGACCGCGTGTACGCAGAGCCAAAAAATATTGCAGATCAGTTGATCACAAGCGTTACTCTAGCTGTGTACACCGATGATAATTACACGGAGACCGTGACGGGAAATGTATATCAGCTTGACTCCTTTACCGAGCTGAACTATACATGGGCGCTTGCTGATGGACATGGGTACGAGGCGGGATCGACATTTGAGTTTGATCTTCCCGGGCAGTTTGAACTTTACAACGATCTGAACGGAGATCTTCTGTTAGAAGGCGAATCCGTCGGCACTTATACGGTCAATAAAGACAACAATCATGTTATCTTCACATTCAATGATTATATTGAAAAACATGACCAAGTAGGTGGTACGTTTAAGGTCCAGTCCCTTCTCAGCTCGAAGAAAATCCATGGCTCATCCAAGCAGCTTCTGACTTTTCCGATCCATGGCGGTACTCAGATCATTGAACTGCAGTTCAAGCCGAAAGTTGGTTCAACTATAGAGAAGAAAGGCACTCCTCTTCCGCAGTTCTACAATCCGACGCAAATTGCCTGGACCGTAGATGTGAACAAGGCATTGGATTGTGTGGGAAATGCAGCTGTGAAGGATGACATTCTGGACGGGTTGTCGCTTGATACGGCTTCAATCCTGGTACATGAACTTGATGTGAATCTGGATGGTTCGGTCACAGTGGGCAATACACTTGACGGCAGCAAATATGATCGTACGTCTTCAACTCCGGATGAATTGAACTTGAAATTCACAGAGAGTCCGATGACCAAGGCATACCGAATTGAATTCGTTACGGATATTACAAGTGCAGGTGCCGATGCTACCAGCTATGCCAATACTGCAGTTTTTAGTGGAGGTAACGGATTCTCCAAGGAATCTACTGTCACTGTAACGGCGGGAAGGGGAAAACCACTGAACAAAATGTCAGTAGGCTCAGGCTACGATGCGGCCAGTCAGACTCTTTCCTGGGTGATAGAATACAATTACAATCAAAAATTGATCCCGGCAAGCAATGCAGTACTGAAGGATTCCTTGAATGCTACCCAGGAGCTCATCCCAAGCTCGCTAAAGGTATTCCCGGTTACGATTGAGCCTAATGGAAATGTAGTAAAGGGTGGTACGCCGCTACCTGAGACTGATTACACGATAACCACCTCTGTAACTGCAAGCACCTATGATATTGAAATGAAATTTAACAATAACGTTAAGTCTGCCTACCGGATCGAGTATCAGACGAAAGCGAAGAATCGTGTCTTTGACAATGATACGATTACCAATAAAGTGACTTACAATGGAGAAACTGTATCGGCATCACAAGGTATAAGTCAGCAAATTCTATTTAAGAACTACAGCAATATTGATTATTTGAACAAGACTGTAAAATGGACGATAACCGTTAACAAGGATTCCAAAATTATGAACGACCTGATTGTTAAGGATACATTCAGCAATGCGGGGCTAAAACTTGTTAAGGGTTCGCTTGTGATTCAACCTATTGGCGGCGGCGCTGCAGTCAGTAATGATGTGGTCTACACAGCACATGATCCTGCAGCTGCGAATGACGGCTTTACCATTACCTTTGATGATCCGATCTCCGAACCCTATGTAATTTCTTATACCACAACATTCAATTATGATTGGCTGTCCGCAGGCAAAGACAGATTTATCAACACTGCCGGGCTGGAATGGTACGAGAATGGAGCAGCGACTCCAAGCGGGAAAACGGTGACTTCTACCTTAAACCCAAGAGATGAAGTGAAGAACAACGGACTCAAGAGCGGTTCTTATGATGCAACTACAAAGAGAATTACCTGGAATATTGGTGCTAACTACAATATGAAGACGCTGGCTAACGCCGTTTTGGAGGATACCATTGCCGGCGGACAGATCGTCGATATGGGATCGGTTAAGGTCTTCAAATGGGTTTACGGTGCGAATGGGAATCCATCCACAAGCTCCAATATAAGTAAAGATGACTATGTAGTAGTAATGGATAGTGGCAAGCTGAAAATAAGCTTTAACAAGGAGATCAGTTATGCGTTTTATGTTTCCTTCCAAACATCGTTTGCCGACCAGGCCATTGATCTGAATAAGGTTGACAATACGGCTGTATTGTATAACGACACAACGAAGGAGTCCGCAGACTTGAGCGCCTCCGTCAATATCCCTCAAGGGGGAGAATATATCAACAAGACGGGGACCCAAAACGGCAATAAAATTGACTGGTCCATCAACATCAACCGCAACCAGTCACTTGTTAAAGATGCTGTGATTAAGGACATCCCGAGTGAGAACCAAATCCTGCTCAGCAGCACATTTCATCTCTACAAAACAACGGTTTCCAGCGATGGAACGATTAGTCCAACCGGGGAGGAACTGGAGAAAGATTCGGATTATACGCTGACTCTTCTAAAAGACAGCGACGGGAAGGAAAGTTTCACACTGAAGTTTGCGAAGGATATTTCGGAGGCGTACATTCTGAAATACCAGTCGCTGATCACTGCACAAAACAATGAAAAGGTCAGCAACAAAGTAAGCTTCGGAGGTAAAAATGCAAAAGAAATTACGAATGAGAGTAACCAGGAAATCACGGTCAAGCTTTCAAGCGGCTCCGGCACAGGCAACGGTGTCAGAGGACCTTTACGCATCATTAAAATGGATTACAGTGATCCTGGCAAGAAGTTAAGCGGTGCAGCCTTTGATCTGTTCCGTGTATTTGATGATGAGATGGTTTGGATCAGTGAGGGTGTAACGGACGCAGAGGGTAAGCTGGAATTCACTAAACTGATCGGGGGGAATTATGCTGTGATCGAAAAAACAGCACCCGGTGGCTATCTGCTGGATACCAAACCTCATAGGGTCACGATTAATTCGACAACAGGCGTAGAGCAACAGATTACCAACAAAAAAGCTGCGACGCCGACACCAACACCAACGCCAACACCAACGCCGACGCCGACGCCGACACCGACACCGACGCCGACACCAACGCTGACACCAACGCCGACACCGACACCAACACCAACGCCGACACCAACACCAACACCAACACCAACACCAACGCCAACACCAACACCAACGCCGACGCCGACACCGACACCGACACCGACGCCGACACCAACGCCGACACCAACGCCGACGCCGACGCCGACGCCAACACCAACACCAACACCAACACCAACGCCGACGCCAACACCAACGCCGACACCGACACCAACACCAACACCAACGCCGACGCCAACACCAACACCAACACCAACACCAACACCAACACCAACACCAACGCTGACGCCGACACCAACGCCGACACCGACACCAACGCCGACGCCGACAGCAACGCCGACACCGACACCAACACCGACGCCGACACCAATACCGACACCAACACCAACGCCGACGCCGACAGCAACGGTGGCGCCGACGCCAACACCAACGGTAGCACCATCGCCAACGGAACCGGCACCGTCGACACCGGCGGAACCACAGACGCCGACACCGACCGTGACACCAACGGTAGCACCATCGCCAACGGTAGCACCATCGCCAACGGAACCGGCACCGCCGACACCGGCGGAACCACAGACGCCGACCGTGACACCAACACCAACGGTAGCGCCAACGCCAACGGAATCGGCACCTCCGACATCAACGGCGACCCCGTCGGTCGTACCTTCTACAGTACCGTCGTCGGTTCCGACCCAACCTGCCATCACACCTGCTCCGCAGCGGACCGAGGTCAGCACATTGAAAGAAATACCGATTGAAGGGGAAATTCCGCTTGGCGGCATACCAAGTATCGGAAGTGATCCTGAACATGGGACAATAGTGCTTAAACCTGATGGCAAGTGGAAATATGTGCCTGACCACGGCTTTACCGGAAAAGACAAGTTTACGATTATCATTACCGATGAGGATGGGAACTCCGAGGAGGTCGAGATTGAGATTCTGGTCGATGAAGTGCCTACAGGCACACTGCAAAAGCCTGAAAATCAAGACGTGCCAAACAGGCTGCCTCAGACCGGAGAAGAAAGTCCACTATTGTTTTATTTGACCGGAGTTGTCTTGGTTATTCTGGGTGCAGGACTCTCCAGAAGATATAAGACACGCAATAAATAATTGAGAACTCATTGGAAAATACGAAGACACCCAGCTGAAGAGCGGGTGTCTTTGTATGTTTTGTGAGGAAAAGAAGACTATAGCTTTCTTAAATTAAGCTGCTTCCATTCTTCATACCAGTTTGTTATTTCTGCCGGGGGACCGATGCTGAGATCTCTGTTAAGCAGCTCTGCTAGCAGATTGTAGCGCTCCTCGACTGCCGCGCGTTCTCCAATGCTGTTATAAACTTTCATTAGTCCGAAATGGGCCTGTTCGAAATAGGGATACATCTGAACAACCCGCTGGTATACAGTAAGCGCCTCGGGGATTTTATCGCTACTGGTGCAGAACTCCGCCATGCCCATTGCATGATGCAGCCAGATGGATCTTAATCGCTGCCGTTCACTTTCCGCCCATAAATAATCATAATCCCCCAGATAGTCTCCTGCATAAAAATCAAATAACCGCTGATGTTCCGCATAATTATCGTGATTAATGGCGGGGAGCGCCTGAATGCCTTTTTCCCATTCCATAACGTCGATAAGTAAGTTGTCTGTCTCTAGGATATATCCTCCTTCGGTACTGACACTGTTGATTTGCAGATCAATTTCAGCTTGTTTCAAACAATTCCGCACCTGGTAAATTGTTGTGTACAGTAAAGTGGAAGCCTTCTTGTATGAGATATTGGGCCATAACATCTCAATGAGATGATTTTTTCCGACGAAACGGTTGCGGTTATGTAGTAAATAAGCGAATAATTCCTGAGACTTTGAGGTGCGCCAGCGGATACTTGGAAGCGGCTGTCCGCAACGCTGGAACCGGAGCGACTGAAAACTACGGATCACGGTTTTATTTTCGTGCTTATCGGCAGATTCCTCGACCTTTTGCTCCTCAAGACGCTGAATGGTTTTGAGCAATCGCTCCAGCTTTACAGGCTTCAACAAATAATCCAGCGCATTCAACTCAAAAGCACCCACAGCATAGTTATTATAGGCGGTCAAAAAGACTATCTTGGTTCGCGGACACTGTATTTGCAGCAGCTCTGCAGCCATCATGCCGTTCAGTCCCGGCATTTCGATATCCAGAAATATGACGTCTGGATTCAACTGTGCAGATGCTTGTACAGCCTTGGCTGGATCAGTGTAAGCACCGATAACGTTAACCATGGGCATTTCCTTCAGCATCAGTTCCAGATTCATTAGGGCCAGATGCTCATCGTCTACAAGCAAAGCTTGAATCATTGTCATTCCACCACCTATTTACAAAATAAGTTATTTCAGCTGACTTAAAGTTTTTTCGCCAAACTGAATGAGACCACAGTCCCTGATTCGACTACGCTCTGTACTCTCAGCGTACTTCCACAAAATCGTTTTAACCGCCGGTCGGTATTTAACAGACCAATACCCGTTCGGCTGTTTGTCTTTATATCTAGAATATGTTTGAGGGTTTCTTCATCAATCCCCATACCATTATCGGAAACGGAAATCTCGATAGCCTGGCCAATATCGGCTACTCTAATTCGTACTTCCCCGCCCTCAGGCCTCTTTAATATGCCATGGGTAACGGCATTATCTACAAGCGGTTGAATAGTCAAAGGAGGAATTTGGACTTGTATGTTATCGTCGATCTCCCATACCACCTGAAGCCTATCCTGGAATCTCTTTTGCTGGATATACAGATAGGAACGAATAAGACTAAGCTCCCGATCAAGTGTTACTAGGCGGTCAGAGTTTTGAAAATCTATGCCAAGCCTAAAATAGTTGGTGAGTTCATCGATTAAATCATCCATTTTTCCCCGGTCAATCTTACTGAGAGCAGATACTGCATTAAACGTATTGATCAGGAAATGAGGTTTGATTTGAGCCTGCAGCAATGCTGCTTCCATACGCAATCCTTCATTTACCGATTTTTTGAGATTTGTCAGCGATCTTACTCTGGATTTCAGTTCGGTTGCATTCACTGGTTTGGTTACATAGTCATTTGCCCCGGACCGGAATCCTGCTTCAATATCCTTTTCTCGATTACTGGCCGTCAAGAGAAGGACTGGAAGCTCTGCGATAGAAAAACGTTCGCGAATTCGTGCAGTCAGTTCGTAACCGGACATTATCGGCATGGTTACATCGGAAATGATTAGGTCCCATACGCCTGTTTCCAGCAGCGCTAGTGCTTCTACACCGTTGATTGCTGAAAACAGATCATAATGCTCATTCGCAAAAATTGACTTTAGCACATTTAGATTAACAGGATCATCATCAACAACCATCAATTGTATCCTGTCAGTAGGTGAAGTGAGATTTAGCTCTGTGTAAGGAGAGCTCGTGTCGAGAGAAGCTCTAACATCATTGTTTACAGCTGTATTATCTGGAGCTTCAGGTACCAGTTCAGGTAGCTTTCCATCAGCTCCATCTGTATCAAGCTTTAATGTGAAAGTAAAAATAGAGCCGATATTGATCTCCGATCGTACCTCTATCGTTCCACCATGCATTTCAACAAGTTGTTTGCATATGTTAAGCCCCAGGCCAACTCCCCCCCTGAATGAAGTCGAGTCTAAAGGTGCCTGAACGTACGCCTCGAATACTCTACTCATTGTTTCAGAATCCATCCCCATCCCCGTATCTGCAACCGAAATGCTCGCCCATTCGCCTTTAATTTCGGCATACACTGAAACCTCGCCTGCTTCGGAGTACTTTATAGCGTTATGTAAAAGATTGAACAGAATTTGATTCAATCTGTACTCATCAGCAAATACTGAAGGGAAATCCGCCGGTATACAGTTGACCAACTGAATAGGCTTGCCCTCTATCATAAAGCGAAGCATATCGAGAACACTTGAAGCAATGCCATGTACGGAAATAGCCTCAAAGTTTAAATGAATCTGATTTTCCTTCAGTCTGGCTATATCCAGCAGATCGTTCAGCATATAAGACATACGCCGGCCAACCTTGACCAGCAAATGAAGGTCGTTAGCACTGTTTATCCCCAGCTTGTTCTGTTCTCTGTCGAATACCGACTCTGAGAGGTTAATCATACCGTGCAGTGGATTACGTAGTTCATGGGCCACAGTAAACAGAAACTCATCCTTTTGTTTGTCCGCCTTTTGCAGTATACCTGCCAGCTCCTGAGAGTCCCGTGACACCCCGATAAAGCGCTTGAACCAAAAGGCTGCAATACAAATCATCGCAATAATAAGGTCGAAAGGATATGAGGGCACCTCAATCCGGGCCTTTTCGTAAATAACAAGCCAAATCATACTGCTGACAGCAGCAAGAGCCGCTAGGAACAGAAAAATATTATCCGAAACCTGCTTGACCGTCGATCTGTACATCACATAAGGAGTAAGCAGGCAAGGAATGAACATTAGAGCGAAATATAGGGTTTCATGACCCTTCACAAGATGTAAAGGCAGAAGGCACACCGCCAGAATTGCAACGCAGCACAGGAGCTTGTAGACTCGAAACGCCCGGTGGGGCACCCAAGAAGGAAGCTTGTCCTTAATCAATTGCTGCAAAAAAAACGCACCTGACAGCATAACGATATAGACAATTTTTTGTCCCCAGATATAGGTGAAGGGAAGCCACTTATACAATAACCTTGCATCGGTTAGCAGCGTAGCGAAAATAATACAAACCATCATCATTGAGAAAGAAATCAGTTGCTTGTTCCGGGCTCCTAAAACATATAACAAAAATCCGTAGAGGGCATGAAGGGCATAAGCCACACAGGCAATCCAGAGCACATTTTCTTTTATTTTTATGTTTTTTCTAAGTGCGTTTTCCAGTCCGAATTCAACGGAATGAACAATCCCGCCACTACGAATTCCGTCAAAATTAGAGACTTGTATGATAAGTTCAATTTCGCTCTGATCTTTTATTGTAAAATACATTGTATACGGTTTTTCTAGTGGTGTGTAGTTGTCTTTGGTCATTCCCGGCTGTCCTGAGTGACCTAGCAGCTGACGGTTTATGTATACTTCTGACGAACTTTTTATCCTCGTGATGTGGACGCCGTAAGACTCTCCCTTGTCTGGGTCCAGAAGAATCCTCAAGCGGTAAGTACCGGAACCATACTTGCCCTTGCCATATAAATCATCCTTTAAATTCCAAGTAGCCGGAACTTGGATCCATTGGCTTGGTGGTTGAAGTTCAGATAATGAACTGCCATTCCTGAATGGGAGCACACCGGGATAGAATTCCCATTCGCCATTCAGCGGCAGAGAGTGTTCGGTCAGAGAATCCCATCCCCGCAGATCCAGTACCCCTTGTTCCGCAACAGGATAGTCTGCAGCCAGATTATATTGCAGCCATTCCAGACGTAAACCGGTTAAGACGACCATAAATATTGTAGATATTATCCATATTTTAGTTTTCTTCATAATGAACCTCTCATTCGACATGACAATATGCCTGAACCTTCTTGTTCTCCGGCTATTTCAGTGAGGCGGGCAGTTTAACCCCATGCAGCTTGCCCCCGGATTGAATCAGCAGCATACCGCCGGTCTTCAGCAGGGGACCGAATTCGCGTGATCCGGCATGGACGGTGAATACGGGTTTCGAGCTTATAAGGTCATAGGCATGCAGCAGTCCGTCTGACTGTCCGACATAAACCCCCTTGCCGAATATAGCGGCTTGCACCGTAGCGTTCTCTCCCTGATCGAAGTTTATATATTGTCCGGTGTTCAGTTTCATGGCAATCAGACCATGGCTGTTGATATCGGTGAAATAGATCCGGTCCTGATGGACCAGGCCAAGCGGTGTCCGCAGATCATATCTCTCCTGTGCCCATTTCTTCACCGGCTCTGCGCCGGGTACATAGTTATTGAAATCGTATAGAGCGAGGCGCTGCCCTTGGTGAATGTACAGATCGTTCCCGTTAAGAAATGCGGAGCCATAAGAGCCGCCCCCGTGATATATTCCGTCCGTTACGGCATTGTCCGTCCAGCTGTAGGTCCGCTCTCCTTTGAGTGCTCCGGTCCGGAGATTGAAGGCGGCGATTTTGATTTTGCGGTTCACCGGGCCATCATCCAGCATGAATAACTCGCACTCCGAATAAAGAATGCCATCCTTTATGGCCAGCGTACCCTTCTGTCTGGAAGCCTCCCACAGCTTGGTGCCGGTCAATTTATCGTATACGGCGATCAGAGGCATGGTGAGTGCGCCGGATACGGCATAATTTCTAGTGACAACACTCTCAGCCTCCAGCGGTTTTGAGCCAGAGTAGTAATTATTTGGATCTTCGGCAATCTGCCATTTGGTTTTGCCGGTTGCGGCATCTACAGCCGCCATTTTTTGCCCTTGGATTACATACACCGTTCCTCCGGTTACCGTAAGGCTGTCCGCAGCCGAGTAGCCGAGTATGGCGGACCAAACTTTGCTTCCATTTGCTTCTTTCACCTTATAGAGCGCCCCCGCTTGGGTCATTCCGTAAATGGCGCCATTGTTGTACACCATTCGCTGAGCCAACTGGCTGCCATATTCCCAGAGCTTGGTGCCGGTTGCTGCCTTCAATGCGGCCAGCTTGCCATTTGGTTGCAGCATAAATACCTTGCCGTTCTCTGCGATAGCTGTCACCGGCTCCGGGTTATCTACCACTTTGGGCTTAGCGATCGACAGGGACCAAGCATGTTGTAGCAACGGTGCCTGTATTTGCTGGTAATAGATGTTGCTTGTGCTTACTGCCGCCTCTTCCGCCTGAGCTGTTCCACCACCCGCTCCGAGTGGCAGCATCAGTGCTGCACAGATAGCACAACTGAGTTTCTTGAAATGTTGTTCCATTCCCATTGTGAATCCTCCATCCTCAAATGTATTGTAACCGGTGCATATTCTGGAACTTCTATTATATAGACTTATTATTTGTAAAAAAGTTACATTGAAATAGAGGGGGAGTTAAATTTGAATTCTGCAGGGAGCAGAGATCCAATTGGAACAACGGTCCGAGAAAAAAGCTTATTTTTCAAATATTAAAATATTCATATATATATACAGAAACTTTAAATACATATATACTTGATTCAGCTAAAATGAAGCTCTTGAGATCATTTTTAAAAAAGAAATAGAATCTTGTCTTCATATAATTATTAAGATAGGAGGCAAGTTTGTTTGAGTACTGTAAGCATCCTTGTACAGACATATTTGGGGATTGAAAAACGTTATGAAGAACTTGTTAACCAATATTCGGGATTAACTTTTATTGAAGGTTCAACTGCAGTTGTTGAAGGAGGCGCTTATTCTTGGAGCCCCCTAAGTGCAGATGCAGCATCAATCCGAGAGCGCCTATATGCTGATTACATAGACTTAATTAAAGTTGCACGAGAGACCCTGCAAAGTAAGGATAGTCCTTATTTTATAACGTACGAAGAGAGTGTAAAAGAAACACTAGCTTATTTCGCTCAAGAAGATTTAGTGTTTGTCTCATCGCTGGAAGAAGTTTTTAAAATTGTAAAAAGAGAATTAGATCTTCAACGTTCTATCATCTGCTCCATGATGTATGATAGTTGATTTTATTTTATCGGATATAAAAATAAACCAGCGTGCACGGATGCGATCCGTGCGCGCTGGTTGTTTATATTCTACCCTACACAAATACCTCAGTCCACTCTGCTGCCTGTTCTCTAGCGAGAATGGTAAACTGCTTGGTCAGTAGATTCGCTGTAAGCTTTGCCTCACTAGCTTGATGTTTCCACGTGATTTCCAGCTCATGACTGCTTTTCTCTTGAATTGCAATATCGCCACTGAAGGCAGGGCAGCTGTTTCTGAATTTCAGCAACCGGAACAACTTTTGAACAACGGGGCGTTCTGCCTCAACCTCAATTTCCTCTTTGGTGTAATAGTGCCGGTTAATATTGCGTCCTTCCTTCGTGCTCTCCAGCAGTTCAATATCATTCTCTCCGGCCAGCAAGCCTACATAATAGATTTGCGGGATACCCGGTGCAAAACACTGAAGAGCCCTCGCCAGTAGATAGGCCTGATCGTCGTTTCCGAGTGCAGAATAATAAGTGCAATTAATCTGATAAATATCGAGATTGTTGTATGCTTCCGTACTGTAAATTTTCTTAACATTGGCGCCTTGACTGTAGAGATGTTCACGGGTCATTTCTGCTTCCTCATCTGATAATAAGTCCTTCACATCAACCACTCCGATGCCGTCATGAGTATCCAGGGTGGTGAATTGTTTGCGCGGACAAATCTGCAGCCAGTGGACCAAACGATGGGCCTTCCCGCTGAAAAGCGCATGCAGCACGAGCATCGGGAGCGCAAAATCGTAGACATAATAACCCTGCTCGGCAATCTTCAACTGAATGCTGTAATGCTCATGAATTTCAGGCAGCACGGTGATACCGGTAGGATTTAAAATATCTTCGGAATACTTAAGCATTTCCCAGATCTCCGGCTCTACAAAAAAGCAGTTCGTTCCAAGCTTTTTGTTAGCATAAGCGAAAGCATCCAGGCGGATAATCGAGGCTCCCTTTCCGGCGAGTAAAGTCAGATTGTCCCGGACAAACTTCTTCGTGGTTTCTGTTGTCACATCCAGGTCAATTTGCTGCTCATCAAAGGTGCACCAGACTTTCTCCGTAGTGCCGTCTTTAAATGTGACTTCAGCGTACGGAGCACGGGGTTTGCGTTTATAGATTAGATCTACATCCGCTTCCGTGGGTTCGCCGCCTGGCCAGAAGTCCTTATAGCGGATGAACAGATCAGCATATTCCGAATCCTCTTTTTTATCCAGGAAATCCTGGAAATAAGGCGACTGTCTGGAAATGTGATTGATCATAAAGTCGTACATCATATAGAATTTCCCGCTCATCTCTTCCACTTCAGACCATGATCCAAAGGATTCATCCACTTGGGTGTAATCCATGGGTGCAAATCCGCGGTCGCCGGACGAAGGATAGAAGGGCAATAAATGGACCCCGCCGACCACTCCTTTTAAATGTTTGTCCAATATTTCATTCAATTCTTGTAAATTGCGTCCCAAGCTATCGGCATAGGTGATCAGCATGGCCTCATTTTTGATTTGCATAATAAAATGTTCCTCTCTGCCCTGAAAGTTTTATTAGTGGGTGATGTTCGTTTCTCGTGTTAATTTCCATATGATGCTTTCATAATCGCCTTTCCATAGTGCGGGAACGGCAAGTCCGCTGTTCATCAGTTCATCCGCGCCATAGACTCCGCCTTTGTCGCAGGAGTAATCGTTGCCTTCATCCAGACCTTGCAGTCGAACCGAGCTCACCCGGCTGTTTGCCTCCGCTCCGGTTCTAAAATAAAAGACTAGCGCTTCGCTTTGGTCGGCGGAAACAAACATCCATGCGGTTTCATTACCTTCAAACGGGCTGAGCAGCCGGTAAAAACCGCCAAATTGGATCAGCATCCGGTTTGTTTTATAAAGCTCAATCTGCCTCCGAATCTCAGTTTTTTCTTCTTCGCTTAACGCGGTTACGTCAAGCTCGTATCCGAAGTTCCCGCTCATGGCGACATGCCCGCGGATGTCCAGTGAAGTGCTGCGGTGCACTTGATGATTCGGAACAGCGGAGACATGGGCACCCATGGTGATAATCGGATAGACAAGGCTTGTTCCATATTGAATCTTCAAGCGGGACACGGCATCCGTGTTATCGCTTGTCCAGGTCTGAGGCATATAATACAGCATACCTGGATCAAAACGCCCGCCTCCGCCTGAACAGCTTTCGAATAGGACATGCGGGAACATTGTCGTCAGTTCCTCCATTACTCTATACAAGCCAAGGATATAGCGGTGAGCGGTTTCGCGTTGTCTCTCCGGCGGAAGGGTCGCCGAGCCAATCTCTGTCATATGTCTATTCATGTCCCATTTGACATAGGTAATCGGGGCGGACGACAGGATGTCTGAAACCATAGAGATGATTTCGTCGCATACTTCCGTCCGCGAGAAGTCAAGAACCAGCTGGTTGCGTCCCTCTGAACGGTTGCGGCCGGGAACATGCAGGCACCAATCAGGATGCTTGCGGTACAGCTCACTTTCCTGTGAGACCATTTCCGGCTCGAACCATAATCCGAATTGCATATCCTTGTCCACGATTCGCCCAGCCAGCCTGTTCAATCCGCCCTCCAGCTTGTTCTCATTGACAAACCAGTCTCCGAGGGAAGATTTATCATCATCGCGTTTGCCAAACCAGCCGTCATCCAAGACAAACAGCTCCATGCCAAGTGAGCTGCCGGCTTCTGCGATCCGTTCGATACTGTCTGCATCAAAGTCGAAGTAGGTTCCTTCCCAGTTGTTAATCAGAATGGGGCGGACCTGGTCACGGTATTCCCCGCGGCATAAACGTTCTCTGAACAATCCATGAAACGTCCGGGACATTTCTCCCAACCCATTCGGTGAGTAGACAAGGATTGCTTCAGGACATTGAAAAGCCCCGCCAGGCTCAAGTCTCCAGCTGAAGTCAAAATCATTGATCCCCATAGAGACCCTCGTGGTCGAGAACTGATCCACTTCCGCTGAGGCTGTAAAGCTTCCGCTGTACACCAGGCTGAATGCAAAGATCTCACCGCATTCTTCTGTAGCTCCTTTTCGTGCCAAGGCAAGAAAGGGATTGTGCTGGTGGCTGCTGGCGCCCCTGCGGCTCTCAATAGACTGGATTCCCTTATGCAGCGGTTGGCGTTCAAGATGCCTCTCTCTGGCCCAAGCCCCCGGAAGGTGCACCATGTCAAAATCGTCATCGCGGAAATCGACATTGGCGCTGAAAGCCCGCAGGACCTGCAAGGGCTCTGCTCCTTTATTCAGCAGCCGGACGGAGCGGGCAATTACATTTCGTCTTTCGTAAACGGTATAAGACAACGTAACGGAGAGACCGAGGAGGGAATCCAACAGATGGATTTGCAGGGTCTGCGCTTCGTGTTCGTCTTCCACGTAAGTAGCGGGAAGACCGTCTAAGGACGGTTTTCCCTGTACGATCTGATGGGAGATCACCCGCAGATCGGAGATGGTTGTACCATCTGTGCGCTGGATTTGGTAGGCCGGATTGCGGAAATCAGTCCCTCCATAAGCCGGATATTCCTGCGGAAGTGTGTCAAGAGAGAATGTGCGGTCCTCCGGGTTGGGGTTAGGAGAGAATCCCCGGTCCAAATATTGCAGTGCGTTACTGCCTTCATATCGGCGAAGACGTTTGCCCCAATAGAGATGGGCCAGATAGTCCCCATCAATAATTCGCAGTATGTAGCTGGTCTCACCCGCTGTTAAATGGAACGTACGGGATTCGGCATCGAATTGTATACTCATCTGGGCTCACTCCTTTAACGGTTAATTAACAAGGTTCAGCTTTTTACAGCCCCGGCGGATAAACCGGCAATGAAAAAACGCTGGAGGAAAAGATACAACAGCGTAAGCGGCAGCATGGACATCAGAGATCCGGCGGCTACCCAGCTCAGATTGCTGGTAAACTGGGAGAAGAATGCGGATAAGGCCACTGTCAGCGTATGCATGCTTGTTGTTTGCAGAAAGAACAGAGAGAACTGATAGTCATTCCAGATCGAAACGCCTGACAAAATAATCGCCGTCACCGTTACGGGCTGCAGCAGCGGCAAAATGATTTTGAAGAATAGTCCTACTCTGGAGGTTCCGTCAATCATCCCGGCTTCATCCAGTTCTTTGGGGATGGTGCCGATAAAACCGGTGTACAAGAAAATGGTCATCGGAAGATTGAAGGTTACATTGAGCAGGATCACACCCCAATACGTATTCAGACCGTTCAAATCCACGATGAACTGGTATAGCGGTACCAACACGGTTAAGGGGGGAACGATCAGCGCGGAAATGAACAGAATATAAACGAATTTATTCAAGCGTGTCTGAAAACGGGACAACGGATAGGAGGCAAGCGAACCGACAACCAGAATAAGGAGAACGGCAAAAAACGTTATGATTATATTATTAATAAAGGCACGGTCTAGATTGGCATATTGCCAAGCATTCTTGAAATTGTCCAGATTGAAATAACCCGGAAGAACCCACTTCGAACTTAAATCACTTTCCTTTTTGAACGCGGTGCTGACTAATAGGTACAGCGGAACAATATGAACTACGCCAATCAGCGCCATCAACGCGATTTGCCACTTATTTATTTTGGGGGTTGCCATTATGCATTCTCCTTTCTCCGCAGCAGAATCAATGCAGCTATGCCGATAATGCTAGTAATAAAGAACATTAAGTTACCCATAGATGCCGCGTATCCAGCGTCCTGTCTGGCAAAATACATTTGGTACATCATCGTCGACAGAGACTGTGAGGCGTAGCCGGGGCCTCCGTTGGTTAGAGCGATGATTACGTCAAACAGCTTCAGTCCGCCAATGATATTAATGACCACATTGATAGTGATTGACGGGGCTAGTAGAGGGAAGGTGACATTCTTGAAACGCTGCCAAGCGGACGCGCCGTCCAATGAAGCTGCTTCATAATAATCGGCTGAAATGGACTGCAGGCCTGCCAAATAAATAATCATGGCCGTACCGACAAATTGAAAGGTGTTGACCAGCGTAATCAGCCAGACATTCAGCTGCGGATTGGCCAGGAAATTAACCGGATCTCCGCCGAACAGCTTAACCAGATCGTTCAAGGCGCCGCCGTTCATCTGGAAGATGAAATACCAAATGTAACCCATGATCAAAGGGCTGATAATGACCGGCAAATAGATGATTGTTCTAACGATTCCTCTGCCTTTAATGCTCTGGTTCAGCAAAAGCGCGTACAGCAAGCCAAACAAGTTTTGCAGGATTGTGCTGCCCAAACCATAGGTTAATGTATTTTTGACAACCGTTCCTATATTCGGATCTGTAAATAAGCGTTTATAGTTGGCTAAGCCAACCCAGGCGGAATTTTGCGAATAGCCGTCCCAGTTTGTAAAAGAGATCCGTATGCCGTTCATAAACGGGTAAAAAATAAATGCAGCAAACAAAATCAATGCCGGCAAATACATCATATTGATTCCGAGTAATGATTTCTTCACACAATTCCCTCCTAATATGAGGAACAGAGAGCCCTCTCTTCAGTGAGGACTCTCTGTTCCTGCTCTATATCTATTTCTGCTGAGCTTTTAGCCGTTCTACTTCTGACTTCATATTCTCGCTGTATTTCTTAGCGGTAATATTTCCGGCCAACAATTCCTGGGCGTTCGTAATCATTACATCCCACATGCCGTTAGGGAGGTATATCCGGTCAAAATAAGGCAGTACTTTGGTATCCTTATATTGATCATAGTAATCACTGAAAGCGCCACCGCCGGATACATCCTTGAGAGCGGCTGGAGAAAGGGTGGCATCGGATACTTTCTTGACATTATCCGGCTGCGCCATATAATTCAGGAAATCTTTCGTCTGTTCCGGATAATTGGTGTCCTTCCATGCCCCCAGTGCAAGGCGTTCGCCTCCGGCAAAAGTAGGTTCGTCGCCTTCAACAATAGCCGGCAGCGGAGCGATTCCCATTTTCACATCAGGATTGATCTTTTGGATATCTGCATAGGACGAGGGAGTGTGGAACGCAAATGCCAGCTTGTCTTCAGCGAAAAGACGGGCTTCGTCCGCATATTTTGCCGTCAGCAAGTCATTGTTCGTATAGCCCTTATCATATATTTCCTTGAATTTCTCAGGCAGATAGGTCCATTTATTCCAGTCGAAGGTGCCATCAAGAAGTGCCTGGGCTTCATTCTGCGGCGGAGTAATTAGAAGCGGATTTGCCATCATATCAAAGAACTGGCCGATGGTCCAAGGATCAAGCCCGGAGAAGAACAACGGAATGACTTCGCCTTTGCTTTCGGTTTTTATTTTTTCGGCGGAAGCCAGCAGCTCATCCAGGGTAGCCGGCGGCGTCACACCGTATTTTTCAAGTACTTTAACATTATAGAAAAGGCCGTCTTTCGCTTCGTTGAGCGGCAGTGCGTAGACTTTACCGCTTTCATCAGTAAGCGTCGGTTTGATCGTGTCCGACATTTTTACTGCCCAAGGTTCGTTTTTCAGATCCATGGTGTAATCACCGTAACGGAGCTTGGCCCAGCCATGGGTATCGAAAATATCCGGTAATTCGTTGGAGGCCATTTTCATTTTCATAATACTTTCATAGTTGGAGCCTGGGAACTGAACCTCGATTTGTGTCCCCGGATGTTCCGTTTGATAGTTCGCTACAATTTCCTGGATGACATCCCGTACACCCTGTTCACCTACGGTCAGCATCATGGTCAGCTTGACGTTCTCTGCTGCACCTTCCACATTCTTGTTTTCGTTATTGCTGCAGGCAGCAAGTCCGAGACAGAGACTGGCAGCCAGTACAGAACTTAGATATTTCTTTTTCATTTTGTCATCCCCCAATTATTAATTAACGCGCTTACATACAAAAGAATAGCATTTATAAAAGCGCTATCAAATGACACCATTCTACGATTTATGCGCTCATTTCTCGAATTGACTTCTGGGTGTACTTTCCTTATTCTTGTTGTAGTAAAGGAGGGGCTTCCCATGAAACTACATACGCTGCGATCCAAATTAACCCTTTCTTACGCATTGATCATAGCCATACCTGTGGCGATTATTATGGTTTGCATGCCGGCTTATTATCAGTATCTTTTGGAACGGGAGACCGAAGCGCTGACGCGGAACACGCTTACCTCCATGACCGAACATATTGTGACCTATCTGGAACAATTAGAGCAAATCACTTATCTTCCCTATTTTAGCCCGGAATTAATGCAAGCATTGATTACTAAGAATACTTCTGATTATTCTTCCAACACCGATTTCGTCAAATACCCGGTGGAGCTGACCTTAAATACCTTCCTGCCGGCATTTCTGCTGACCTACGGCAACAATTTATCAGCCGCCTTGCTGCTGACTCAAAATGGTGACGTCTACAGCCAGACCAACGGTCTGTCGGATGTCGTTGAAGATTATCCGTTTTTTGAACAGCCGTGGTATCTTCAAACGGTGCAGGCCGATGGCAAAGCAACCTTTATAAGCACCCACCATCAGGATTATTTTACAGCCCCGCTGACCAAACGTGTATTTTCCGTAGCCCGCGTTATTAAAGATCCTGAATCCCTTCGTCCGCTGGCTGTCATTATGGCTGATGCGCAGACAAGCTTGCTGGACGAGATTGTGATCAAAGATTTTGGCGTGCGGTCCATTAGTGCGATTCTCAATGAAAAGGGAGAGGTCTTTTATTCCACGGCCCCTTTGTCAGAGCATATTATCAAAGAGATCTCCAGTGCAGGGGTATCCCAGGTTAAAGATTCCGGAGAATCTTATGTCGTCATCTCCAAACCGATTCGCCAGGCCAATTGGAAAATGGTTGCCCTGCTTTCGAAATCAGAGTTGAGGGAAAAGGTAGAATGGATGTATATCGTAGGGCTGTTGTTTGCCTTTATCGGCCTGCTGCTCACACTGCTGCTGTTGCGTTATGTTTCGCGCTGGATTGTGGGTCCCTTTCTTCAAATGAAACAGGCGATGAAGCAGGTGGAAAGGGGGAATTTCCAGGTCCGGCTGGAGCCCGTCGGCAAAGACGAAATCGCCAGTCTGGGATACTCCTTCAACCATATGATTGATACCATCAACGAGCTGATCCAAAAAGAATACGTCGCCGTCTTAAATGAAAAGGAAATGAGATTCCGGGCGTTGCAAGCCCAGATTGAGCCGCATTTTCTATTCAATACGTTAAATGGATTTTTCGCGCTGAACAGGATCGGCGAGAAGAAAAAACTGGAGGAGGCCATCCTTTCTCTCAGCTCGTTGCTGCGATATACGCTTGTTCAGGAGAATTGGACTACCATAGGGGAAACCTTTACTTTTCTGCGCAAATATTGCGTTTTGCAGCAATTGCGTTTTGATGAACGTTTGGAGTTCAGCCTGCAGTTCGATCCCCGAATTTCAGAATTTAAAATTCCCAAACTGCTGCTCCAGCCATTGGTCGAGAATGCGATTATTCATGGGATTGAACCTTCAGCCCTGCCCTGCCGTCTTGTTGTCGATGCTGGACTTGAACAGGAGGGTGAAGATTGCTTGTACATAAAAATAGAAGATAGCGGAGTCGGGTTCCTGGAACCAGCCGCTGAATTAGAGGATAGCATTGGACTGCGTAATGTGCAGGAGCGATTGAAATTTGCTTATCCGTCCGCTGCCTTTGATATTCACAGCTCGCCCGGAATGGGGACCACCGTGACCATTCGAATACCGCTTAAGGATGTGGAGAAATGAGAGTGCTTGTTGCAGATGATGAAAAGCTATCCAGAGTCTCATTGATCAGCATGCTGGAGGAATGTGAGCGCGACATTTCAATTGCCGGTGAGGCAACCAACGGGGAGGACCTGCTGAATGCTTTGTCAAAAATGCAGCCCGATGTAGCTTTTGTCGATATCCGAATGCCCAAAATGAACGGACTGGAAGCGATTGAACGCGGCCGCAAGCTTTCTCCCCATACCCAATGGGTCATTTTGTCGGGTTTTTCCGAGTTTGATTATGCCCGCAAGGCGCTTAGCCTGGGAGCCTTTATGTATTTATTAAAGCCTCTGGGGATGGAGGAGTTGGGATCGGTCCTGGATTCACTTTTTACTAAGATTGATCAGACCTACCAAAGGCTTGACGACGAATTTGAGCATTACATACTGGCAGCTTTGAATAACGGGCAGTCCCCCGGCTTGGCAGAATTCGTCTCCGAAGCCCGTTATACGAAATATAAAGTGTTATTAATTGCGACAGATACGCATGCATTCCCGGGACAAATGGAACAAGCCAAGCACTGTTTATACAGGGCAATACAGGAAACTGTCAGCGGATGGTCCTCTTTAACTTGCCGTGTGGCAATATTTACGCTGACTAGCGGGGAAACAGCAGTGGCGATGTGTTGGCAGGAGGGGGAACCGAAGGACGATCTGCAGATGGAAGTTATTACGGACAGCATATACCACCGAATAAACCGTCTGACAGACCAAAGGATTGCCTATACTCAGGTTGATAGCAGCATATACGCAAATATTGGCGGCATGCTGGCAGGTCTGCGGGACATTCGCCGGTTGCTGCCGCTGCGTGCCGTTATAGGAATTAACCACAGATTTTCGCTTGAAGAGCTCCAGAAGCAGTCTCCTGCGGCAGCTCATATGGGACTTGTAATAACCAAGCTGGTCGATGATTACCATCACCATCTCTATATGGATTACTGCAGGGAGTTGGAAGAAATTACGACCCTCTTAAGGACTGAACAACACTCCAAGCAACAAATAAAGCATATGCAGAGTTTTATTCAATATGGAATGAATGATAGTGCTGAGCTTGAAACCGCTGAGCTGACGACCCTCCTTACCCGCCATGCGGATAAGCTGCTATCTGACAAGAAGAAACTGGAGGGCGAGCCTCCGGATATGATCTCAGAAGTGATCTATTCTATTGAACAACATTATGCCAGCAATATCTCCATTGCCCAGTTGGCGGAGAGGCTGAGAATCACACCTAATTATCTGAGCTCTACCTTCCACAAAAAGACAGGGACCACATTTACGAAATATTTGACTCGTCTGCGGATTCACCGGGCCAAGGAGCTTTTAAGTACGACCAACCTTCCGGTAAAAGATATCGCCCTGCAAGTGGGATATTACAGCACCAGGCATTTCGTCAAATTATTTATAGAATCTGAAGGCTGCTATCCGACAGAATACAAGAAGCAGGCTCGGCTATAGGTTAGCATGTTCACACCTATCACGCCGCTGAACTGAAATGAACAGGTAATCTTTTGCGCTTTCCGGGTAATAATTGATATGCATTTGGATAACCTATCCATAACCCGGAAGAAACGAGGCGATAAGCATGTCCAATTTGAACAACAGTCACCAGGAAGCTGTCGAGACGGTTAGAGATCTGATCAAAGGCATTGATACGGCCATGTTAACAACGATTTCGGCCGAAGGACTGGTATCCCGTCCCATGAAGACACAGGAAGTCGAGTTCGACGGAGATTTATGGTTTCTTACCAAGAAGGATACCAGTAAATTCGAGGAAATTCTTCATGACCCGAGGGTTAATGTCATATACGCTGATAAATCCTATGTCTCCATCCGTGGAACGGCCAAGCTCGTGCAGGATGTGGAGAAGAAAAAAGAATTTTGGAATCCAGGCTACGATGCTTTTCTGCAGACCAGCTATGATGACCCCGACGTAATTCTGATCCGGGTCCAAGCCGAAGCGGCGGAATATTGGAAGAGCGGTAACCTGGCCGAGAAAGTAACTTACCTGTTTAAACGGCTAACGAAGCAGGATACGGAGCAATCGAATCTCAATGAGACGATTGATTTGAAGTAGGAGTCCGTAACGATAATCACACAATGCATAAATAGCCTGATCCGCAAGTAAAGCCGCCGGGAATTTTCCCGGCGGCTTTTTGCCGGATTATTCCGCCTTTTCCTTTCCTTTCCTTGAGCGAGAAGCTTGTCGGCCGCCTGCTGCTGAGGCTCCTCCAGCTCAAGGGTCAGCACGGTAAACCGGGTAAAGTCCAGCCGGAGCCCCAGCAGCTCCGCTGCCTGATCTGTACTGCCGCCCTGGATGAGGTCGTTCAAA
The DNA here is from genome assembly GCF_051594305.1 of Paenibacillus sp. IHBB 3054. Classification (NCBI taxonomy): domain Bacteria; kingdom Bacillati; phylum Bacillota; class Bacilli; order Caryophanales; family Paenibacillaceae; genus Paenibacillus; species Paenibacillus sp. IHBB 3054. The sequence goes on from NZ_JBOFBG010000022.1 coordinate 27,766, forward strand.
TACTTCTCCTTGATCGCTGTCCGGTTATCGGTAAGAAGAGAATCTACCTTCTCCGTCATCAGCGTCTCCCAGTTGCGGGCTAGCTGATCGAAGATATGTCGGATGAAGCCGCTTCGTCACCGGCAGGCAGTTGGGAGGATTTTCCGTCCTTCTGACCGGCTTGGGAGCGGCCGATACAATCTTATGGACAGGAAAAAGGATAGGGTGAACGCGGCTATCAGATATGCCGCCGCAACCGTGATGACAATGACCTTGATCCGGTCCATTCCTTGCAGAAGAGCGGAACGTTTGGTAATGTCCACGAATCTCCAGCCGGTCAGCTCCTAGGTTGTATAGGAGACAATCCGGTCGGAATCATCGATGTAGAAGCCGCTTGCCCCGGTCAGCCGGCCGGGGTCCAGCTGTTGAAGCAGGGATTCCCCGGCAGCAGCATCGGAATAGAACAGCTCAGAATCCGGCCCTATGGCTTAAATAGTCGTCGAATAGCAGCTGAAGCTTCAAATTCATGACGATGGCACCGCCCACTTGACCGATTAATGGCATTTTTTAAAGCAGACTGACGGCAGGATGATCCTGCGAGAAGCCGTCTTGCCGTCCGGTAACCCAGATTGTGCGGCTGTCAGAAGGCTGATTCCAGACCTCAATCCAGGAGGTGTCCACGAAGGTGGAGATGGGTGATGCCTTGATCTCGGGACGCGATGTCAGGATAAGCTCCAAGGGGGCGTAATATAAATAGATGGAATCGATGTAGGGGCTGACCTTCTTGACGATAGCCTTACCATCGGCATCGGGAAAACACATACCCTGTACTCGGCGGTTCTTCCCTGGAACGCAACCAACAATAAACTGCAGTATTCCTCCAGTGATCCTTCCGTGGTGACAGTAGATGCCACCATTTCGAGAACGGCCGGAATGGCTGGCCGATGCCAAACGGAGTATCGTGGAGGTCGACGGCGGCGATCACATGTATAAGCTGCTCAAAGGCGCGACCACGCTGAATGAGAACGACTTAAATAATTACGAGTTGAGCTTCAAGCTGAAGACGCCTCCAGTGATTCCGGAATCGGCCACATTCTATATATTCGACCGGCTGAATCCGGGCGGCAACAGAGGAAGAATCGGATACCGGAAGTATGCTGACGGAACTTCTTCCTGGATTTTCTACAATGCAGCCTGGGGAACCGTTAAGCAGAACGCACTGTCTGCCCAGGACCTGCTGCCGGATACCGTATACAACATGAAGATCATCGTCAAGGGTTCGGAGATCAGCGTCTATGCTGACGGCAAGCTCAAGCCTCCTATCTGCTGCGGGATGCCAACCATATCCTGCAAGGGATGGGAGCGCAAGATAAACTACAGGATGGGATTCCCGGGTAAAGGGAATTAAACAAAATAAAGCCTTGGACGAAGTTGTCCAAGGCTTTTGTGTTTGGCTGCTTGTTCATTCTTAAGAGAACAGCAGCCTATTTATCGCTATCTATCTCCCGGGAGCCGAGCGCTTGTACGGGACGATTGTCATGCGGGAAAATACCTTCGAATTTGCCGATTTGCTCATCAGACCATTGAACGGGATTTTCCAGGACGATCCACTGTACCCCTTCGGTACATGGAGGTGTGGTGAGTGATCCTTGATAGCGGAACGAGTGAAGGTCTGTTGGAAGCAGCTGGTTCATGTCGAAGACACCCTCAACTTGGACTTCCTGTTCGCTCTCCTCGGAGGGGAGCACGGACCAAAGCTTTTTCAACTCAACATTTTCGGAGCCTTTAGTGATTAGGACACTCAGCACAGCAAGCGTCTCGTCTTCACTTTTATGGACAAAATGAAGCTCCATATCAGCATGTTTGCCATCTACCTCATGCTCGCTGGGCAGGTGGAAATGAAACTGCTGCAAGATATACGTCTTTCCTTCAAGGGTGATACGGTTGTCCTGATTCTTTAGGTTAACCTGGATCGTGTGACCGTTGTTAATGATAGACACAGGGGACGGCGCATACTCAACCTTGATAGGGGACAGGCTCTCATCATCCTGCACTTTCTCATGAAGAATGTTAATCGGCGACTGGGCCGTACCTGTACTGCAGGTATTGAACAGTTTATCCAGTTCAGCCCAATGTTCCGGGGACGTTTCACCTTCATAGGACCAATGCGCGGGGTGGGCGCTTACTGTGGTAGCGGGTTCCTTATTCGCTTCTGCCTCGTTCTTCTGTTCGTTGCTTCCGCATCCCGCCATTACAGACAAGACCATGATGGGGAACAGTATTCGGGACACCTTTTTGTTGATACGCATACGTCATCCTTCTTCCTTTTGGATAGTGGAACATTTTAATTTATATTGTAAATATTGGCACACTCAGCATCAAGTGAAAAAAGGCTCAAAGTTCTCAAAATGGTTCTAACTATCTAGGCCGCCAGCGAATCCAAGAACTTGCTATCCGAATCGAATATAAATATAACCAGATATTCTAATCCAGTTCGAAGAGGTGGTTTCCAAGTGAGAAGGCAGGCAGGGCCAGTTAAGAAACGGAACCTTTCACCCAGACCCCGACCCAAAGACAGCTTGAAGCTTAAGGTGCAGGCACAGATCATTAACTTTGCCGTGATCGGAGATAGTCATGTGGGGTATGGGAACAGCTCGGCTATTTTTAAAAAGCTTTTGCCAAAAGCAGTGAGCAGCGGGAATAAGAAGTTTGTGATTTTTGGCGGGGATAATGCCCAGGCAGGAGCCAATCATGGGAATAATGCCGATGCCTTCTACAAGGACTTCAAGGATACGGTTACCAGCACGCTAGGAAGCATTCCTTATAAAGCATCGATAGGAAATTGGGAGGCAAGCACTCAGTCCTTGTTCAAACAATATTTAGGTGCGGTTGCCGGGCAAATGAATTTCCCGGGTACGCAGGCAAAGGTGAAGTATGTATGGCTGGATTGTGCGCTAGGGGCGTTCACACCGGAAAGCATGAATATACTGAAAAATTTAGACGACCATCATTATTATATTATTGATTTTCATTGGCCATTGAAAGTGAGCGGGATTACGGTTGCTCCCAGTCATGTGTTAAGCGGGGCGGAGACGAATAAGTTTTTTACGGCGATTCCTGCGAAAGTGAGAGATAAAGTGCTGGCCATATTTACACACCACGGGCATTTGTTTTATCGGAAGCTGGCCAATATTTATCCGGGGTTCCCTACAACTAAATTCTTCGTGTGCGGATGTTCAGGGGATTATAAATGCAAGCCAAACGGTGATCGGGGGTATTACAACGCCACATTGACCATTAATGGGTCTGCTGTCACTGTGAATGCTTATAAGGTGCCGGTTATGTAGCTCGATTTGGTTTGGAATTCTGATTTCGGCAACTTTACTGATTTCGATACTATTTAGCAGCTCAACCTCAACCCGAACCCGAACCCTCGCAAGTTCAGGTCGAGACGCATTCTATTGTATTTTCTACAACAGAATCTTCTTAAAATAGCCGGAAAGCAGACTTTATTGCACTCTGTACAGCAGAATTTTGTGGGAAAGGTGGTTTTGACTAAAAACCAATAAATCTATTGCACGAAATACAGCAGAATGCGATTTACCGGAGAATAATGAGCATTCTGCTGTATAAAGTGCAATCATATGAAAAAAGTCCTCATGCAATTACTGCACACTCAGATTATCCCAATTGATCTGGAACTCCTTCAGCATGCCTTCTTTAGTCAGCTTGCCGCCGAGATAACCCTGTACGGATTACCGTGCTCAACTCGTCACAACAAGATGAAAGCAAGCATGAGCCGCAAAGGGAATTGTTATGACAATGCGTGTATTGAGTCGTTCCACAGCGTACTCAAAAAAGAATGTGTGTACCGGACCCGCTTTAAGACCAAGCTTGAAGCTCAGCAGAAAATATTTGAGTATGTGGAGCTCTTTTACAACCGTAAGAGAATTCACGGTTCTTTGGGTTACCTCTCTCCCAACCGTTTCGAATCCCAGTACTACAAAAATTTAAGTACATGCTCTTAAATAGTGTCTACTTTCTTAACATAGGACCAATAGTGCCTCTGATATCACTCCTCTCGTGATAAGGTACGGAGGTTTGTACGCGGATTCCCTCATTAGGAGCGATTTTAGCTCAGGCTTGACAGCCCTTTCATAGTGTGGGTATGGTAGATTGGTCACACTAGAAGGAGGTTGAGGCACATGTCAGGAGTTCTCGGCACTCATTTCGTTACGCAGATTGGAATTTTGGTGAATGATATTGAGAAGGTAAGCCAGGCGTATGCGGACTTTTTTGGACTGGCGGTGCCTGAAATCATCATTACCGATACGGCAGATATTGCCCAGACCCGGTATAACGGCGGGGCGACGGAGGCGCGGTCCAAGCTCGCTTTTTTTGACATGGGCTCCTTGCAGCTGGAACTGATTGAGCCGGATCATCAGCCAAGTACTTGGCGCGATTACTTGAATGAGCATGGAGAAGGGCCTCATCATATCGCTTTTGTAATCGAAGGAATGCAGGAAAAGATTATGCTGCTCGAAGGCAGAGGGTTCCCGCTGCAGCAGAAGGGCGAGTATGACGGGGGACGTTATGCTTATATGGATACGTTCAAGGAATTGAAGGTGCTCGTGGAGCTGCTGGAGAACGATAAGCAATAAATTAGCAATAAATTAGCAATAAATCAGCCATAAATCAGCAATAGAGTGCAATAGCAGAATACACCCATGCAAATTGATATTCTCCCGCCGTGAATTCTGCCTATTCATGAACAGAACAGCGGCGCTTGGGGAAATTATGCAATAGAGGAGGAGCGAAAGATGAACATTCTAATTACCGGTGCGGGACGCGGGCTGGGCGTTGAGCTGGCGGCCGAAGCACTGAAGCGCGGGCATGCAGTGATTGCCGGAGTTCGCCATCCCGATCAGGAACAGGCCGCACTGTCGCAGCTTGCTGCAGCCTATGGAACCAAGCTGACCGTGGCCGCGCTGGATGTGACGAACGAAGAGGGAATCGCGGAGCTGGCTGCTGGTCTGAAAGGGCAAGGGCGGACGCTCGGTGCCATCATCAACAATGCGGCGATCCTGACCGCCCGGAACACGCCGGTTGAAGAGCTGGATCTGAAGGACATGCTGACAACGATGGATATTAATCTGTACGGGCCGATGCGGGTGGTCAAGCATTTCCTGCCGCTGCTCACCGAGCCGGACCGTTCAATCATCAACATCTCGTCGGAAGCGGGCAGCATCACCAATGCCTATCCGGGTGATTATCCTTATGCCATCTCCAAAACAGCACTCAATATGTTCTCGCAGCAGCTGCATGTGTATTTGCAAGAACGCGGCGTACAGGTGCTGAGCGTACATCCCGGCTGGATGCATACGGATATGGGCGGGGAAGAGGCGCCGACGAACCCGCGCAGCAGTGCCGAGGGCATTATCAGCCTGATCGAGCAACGCCGTGCTCCGGAAGGGCATTTCATGTTCGTGGATTATACCGGCAAAGATATGAAGATATAATCAGCCGCAGCCAGGTGCCGCGGTCCCGGAAGCGTATGCGGATAAGGCTGTATTTGTGAGTTTTATAAGGCGGGAAGACAATCGAGGAAGGTAAAGCTGATTTTCCGGAAAATCCGGAGTCAGCTTTTTTTTATTTTTCTGGCAGCTAATATTATAGAAACAAAGCATGTACTCCAGAAAACAGAGATGTTAATATATTTACATAGTGCTTAACACATATATTAATGAGTGCTTAATGGAGGAATATCTATGAAAAAACTATCTTTGAGTTCGTTAGAACAGGCGGGTGTTTCAGCTTGCGGTGTTCAACGCATTCAGACAGCTGCAGCGCAAATGGTTGAGGACAACATTACGCCCGCACAAGTGATTGTGGCCGCGAGAAGGGGAATTGTAATTGTCCATCAAGCGAATGGAACCCTCGGACCTGAGCCAGACGCAGCCGAATTAGCTGTTGACGCGTTATTTCCACTCTGCTCCATCACAAAGCTGTTTACCGCAACAGCTGTTATGATGTTGGTTGAACAAGGGAAGATAGGACTGAATAGACCTGTTTCGGATTATATCCCTGAGTTTACAGGAGAAGGAAAATCAAAGGTTTGCGTGCATCATTTGTTGACACACACCTCTGGTCTGGATGTTGAGGTGATCCGGTTGAATGGAACTGCGAAACTGGCAAAGGAAGAGTTCCCTGCAAGCGAACCCAATCAGGATCCGGAAATTCATCAATACTTGTATGGCGGATATGATGCACCGCTTAGCTTCGAGCCAGGGACTGTCATGTCTTATTGCGGGTATGGTTATGAGCTGTTGGGTGAAATTATCCGGCGCACCAGCGGTCAAGCTTATGATGAGTTCGTAAAGGAAAGCATTTTTGAACCGCTTGGAATGGAAAATACATATTATCGGGTTCCGCAGGAAGCACGCAGCAGAGTCGTTAGACGTATACCGGAGGCAGCTTGTGCAGAGTGGATAGAAACCGAAGATCAACTAAATTCTGTATCGGCCGGGGGCGGTGCTTACTCCACTGCCCTGGATCTGGCTGTATTTGGGCAAATGTTTCTGAACGGCGGAATTTATAACGGGACACGGCTGCTCAGTCCGGTAACTGTAAAAGAAATGACACGCAATCAAATTCCCGGTGTATCCTCGCAATATCGGGATGAAGTATTTCCTGAAGCGTATTGGGGATACGGCTGGGCGATTAACGGGACAAAACGTGATGGCGGAGACCTATTCTCACCGGAAGCCTATTCGCATTGGGGTGCAGCGGGTCCTTTTCTCTGCGTCGATCCGGTCTATCAGACAGTAACCGTTCATTTTTCTGTGGAGCTTGATCACCAGAAGCCATTTAAAAATATGTACGTTGATTACTTCAACAATACCGTTCTTGCGGCAATAACAGACCTGTAATGGTAGTCGTTTCGGCAACTCGTCAAATTGAAGCTTGTATGCAGCTTGTCTAAGGACAGGCTGCTTTTTTTGCGTGACCGGTAAAAAATTCAATTTCAAAATATTGACAATGCTCTCGATGCTGCGTAAGATGGAGAATAACTAAAACGACAATGTGTCGTTATTTTGAGTGAGGGGGGACATTGTATTCCAAAAGTTAGCGAGGCATATACAGAGAGTAGAATCAATGAAATTTTGGATGCAGCGCTGGAGGTTAGTGCGCGTAAACCGCTGCATAAAGTAACAATGAAGGATATCGTGAGGCAGACCGGACTAAGCCAAGGAGGCGTATATAAGTATTTTGTCAATATTGAAGAGGTGTGGTTTGCGTTGTCCGACCGTTTTGATCTTGAGATAGATTTCAAAGGTTTTTTAACGCAGCTTTTTGCGGCCAGCCTTTCACCTGACCAGACCCTTCGCGCAATCTTTACCTTCATCGGGCAAGAGATTACGGCTTCTATGGAGAGTGGCTACAGCAAATTGGCCTTTGAACTAAATGCAATCTATGCCAGTCAGCCGGAGCTGGTTAAGAAGCAGCTTGCTGAGCAGGCTGCGGAAGCAGAAGCCGAGTCCGGGCACGGCTACAATTATTTCTTTCAGCAATTGATGAATTATTGTGCAGAAGGTGAAGCTAAAGGCCAGTTCCGGCCCCTTGTTCCCTTAACCGACATTCTGATGCTCATTCAGGTAACTGTGGATGGAATCATCCGCGATGCCACGCTGGAGCTGTGTTTTGCCGGTGATGAGCTCCCTGCTGAATTAAGTGTGCGGCAGAGTGTGGATCGGCTGATGGATAGCTTGTACATTTCTACAATGACCTTATTAGGAGGCTTTTGATTATGCGTAAACCAAGCGCGCTAAAGTCCTGGCTCCTGCTTATCCTGTCCCTTCCGAAGGGGATCGCAGCGTTTGTGATTGCCGTTACAGGCATATGTGCCGGCTTGCCGCTGCTTATTGTAGGGATTGGGCTGCCTTTGCTGGCTGCAACATTTACCCTATGCCGCTGGATGATGGCCAAGGAGGAGCAGGCGGTAACAGGGTGGATGCAGGGAGAAGAGCAACCGCTCCAAGCTGAGGACTCCCGATCCATTGTGGATTGGAAGGATTGGCGTTCCATGCTGTCTATCCTTTTAAATAGTAAGAGCTGGCGGGGGATCCTCTATAGTATAGCCCAGCTTCCCGTAGGCATTGCCGGGTTTACCCTTGCTGTCACGCTTCCCGCCGTTGTTATTGCGATTATATTGTCACCGGCAGCTTACAAGTTAAGCAAGGTTTTATCCCTTTCTTTTGATCTGTATTCCTTTGACGGGACGATGAATCTTTTCTTGCCGTGGCTCAATGTATATCAGCGTTCCTGGGTAGCGGCTGCAATCGGCATAGTGCTTGCCCTGTTGCTGCCTATGACCATAAGGGGGTTGGGGAGATTATATTCCGCCTGGATTCGGGGGATAGCCGGTGACTTCACCTATGGAGTGAAACCTGCGTCTATTAACAAGGATGCAGGGTCGAGAGTATAGCAGGCCAGTGTAATCTCTAATAAAAAGAGACACGATACCCTAGGGATATCGTGTCTCTTTTAAATGCAATGGCTCCCCTCAAGGGGGGCCGCAGTTTCTTTTTGCACCCTCTGCTATTAGCGGCGTGACTTGGTAATCAGGAACGGAATGACGCTTCTTGCAACGCCTGTCGGGTTTTCAAGGATGATAACCCACTCCGAGTCGCTGTTCGGGAAGCTGTCTGTTGGCCAGGCGGAAGTCAAATTGGAAATTGTCCATCCCGCACTAACGACAGCTCTGCCTCTTCCAGCAGATAAAAAGAGGAAAAGAAAGTCGTTGGCTTCGATGGTTACAGCGGGAAACTGAATACGGCGGAAACCATTCCCAAGATTTTGCGTGGAGCGCGCTCTGTTTGGCCGCAGGGTGACTCTTTTACCTTTACCTTTGGCTTTATTTCTAAGTGATAGTTTTTTTATTGCCATTTGCTGCTCGCCTCTTTCTTCGTAGGATAGATTATCTTACGAAAAGAGAGGGTTGTGAGCTTGTATGAATGTACGTGGAAATTAATCCAAATTATTCTAGGGTTTCTTATTTAGATTTTGGCCGGATCACCTTAAGCATGGAAAGCTCTTTCGGAGTGAGGCGGCGGGTATAAGCAGCATTGCCGTTATGGGTATCTACAACCTTTACCCGGCCCGCTCTCTGTCCCGCAGGACGTGCTACACGCACCCGGAGTGCCCGGAGTGCCCAATCGACGGGAAAGGCAACCGAAGTCTTTCCGTCCTCTGTACCGGCGTAATTCACAGCCGCCGCGAAATTATCCGCGCTTCTGAGCCAGACAGAACCGGAGTCTCCAGGAAGCGATACCGGTGTATCACTCAGAATTATCGATTGATTGCGGAAGGTTAGCACGCCTACATCCCTACCATAATCCACCTGTACATCTGTATTCACCGAATCGACTCTTCCCCTAGTCAGACCTGTTGTCCGCCCTACCTTTTTGAAACGCTCCCCTACACGGTAGGAAGTGACATGACCGGGAATGTTGCCTACCGTTGCATATTTCGGACTGAGAATGCTGTTTCTTACAGGGCGGGACAAGGCCGCATCTATGCGGTTAGTACCATTTGTCTTCAAAGTTACAAAACGCGATAAATACCCGACCCGATCCCTTACGGTCCGCCCTTCATCCGCGCCGCCCGGCTGCAGCGTTTCCGCCCGGTTGTTGGAGTTGGTCGGATTGGTAAGCACGTGGTTATTGCTGAGCACATACAGCTGATTGCCGCTGCTGACAATTAAGCCTGCGGTCCCTGACCCGCCGGTCGTACCAATACTGTAGCCTGCTACGACTGGACGAATCCGGTCCTGGTAACTTGCATTGCTGCGTATTTTTTTGGTCTTTACTACCCGGATGGGGACATTTATAGGTTTGCCTTTGACCAGCGAGGAGAATTTTGAGCCCAAACCCAGGGCGGTGCTGCTCACGGCATTGGCGTAGAGGATCACGGCTGCGCCTTTTTTGGGATGTTTGGGGTCGTAATACCCTATCCCGACTCCATGAATTTTCCGGTTCTTGAGCACGGTACTTGCTATGTTTTCCTTTATCACAAGAGCTTCAGCAAATGTTGCCACTGTTCATCACCTAACCTCATTAGAATAAGATAGTATATTATCCTGAGGTGTAAAAGGCATGGGCGATTATCGGCTCTTTTATGAAGTCCAGAGGCGCTTTATTTATTTCGTCATACATGCCGCACAATGACTGGAATGACAAAATGCCCTATTTGTCTAATAATAAACCATTGTCCAGCCCCTTTATTCACTATTTTCATATGATGCAGGGTAAGGAAAAAAGTGAAGAAGGGAATGATGACAATGGGGCTTAGATTTCGCAACAGTACAAGTGAGACGATATTTGTTGCCTATGCTTACCCGAATTTCAACTGTACTCCAATTAACTACGCCACAATTGGCTGGTACCGGATCCAACCTGGCCAGACGAGAGAAGTATGGAGAGGGCATGCCGGAGGCAACACATTCTTTTACTATGCAGAGAGTGACAGCTATACCTGGTCAGGGGATTACTATACAGAAATCCCTAATGACGCCTTCCATCAGTGCTGGAACAGCGACTGCGACGACTGTAGAGAACTTGGCTTCCGTAGAATTCCTGTCGGATCCAGCGTCCGTAACTACACAGTTGTGTTAATCTCCAGCAGCAGCCGAAGCAAAAAAGGGTTATCCCATCTTCGGACAGCATTGCCTACAAAACCTGGAAAACCGATTGTGCGCAGAGTTCCGCTGAAGGCCAGAAAGCTGACCCCGGGAAGACCGGTTTCGGTCAACCGCAGAGCCGTGCCTAAAAAACGGAGAAGATAAGTGAACGCCAAACACTTCTTTTAATCTTTGAATCAACTGAATAAATGCAAAGAGAGTGCAGCTATCATTGGATAGGGCACTCTTTTTTTCTAAATCAAAGGATGTATTGTCCCGGTTATCCGGTGACGGCAAAGGCTCTCATTAACGCGCCTTCCAGCTCACGAGTATTAAAAGGCTTCAGTAGGGAAGCAATCCCCCCTTTGCTGAAGGCTTCGAGGACAAACGGATGGCTGCTGGTGACAATAATTGTACTCTGCGGATATTGGGCATTGGCAAGGCGTTCAGATAAAGGCGCTTCTCCGAGCAGCAGCAGTTTGGCATCGGTCACAATAATATCCGGTTCATGTTCGGTAATCAGCCGAATGGCTTCCTGATCGCAATTAGCCTCAAGAATAACATCCTCTTTAAAATGGAGCTGTTTCAGCATCAGCTTCAGGTGATTGCGTACATGAGGTTTGTCGTCAACAAGCATGATTTTCATAATATTGCCTCCTGTCTGGTTGCATTTAGGATTCATACACCTTTTGTGCGGAGTAGCGCTGGGGAAGCAACATATGTGCGAGGGAGAATACAACAAGCAGCAAGCAGCCCCAGTAAGCATTCCGGTATCCGACCCACTCGGCAGCGGCCCCTCCAGCCAGACTTCCGACCAGCCGCCCGATGGTAGTGGCATTGGTATATAACGTTGAAGCATATCCGGGCAGATCAGGGAGCAAATCCTGAATGTAGCTGATTCCGATGGCCGAAATAACGGCAACAAAGAAAGCCAGCAGCACCTGTCCGGCCAAGAGATGCCACAATTGTGTCGAGGCAAGCACCAAAATATAATAAGCCGCTCCCAGTAGTATCCCCCAGAACATCAGCACCCGATTGGAGGTTTTGGCAGACAATACCCCTAATACGAGCATGAATGGAATCTCCATCAGCGCACAAATACTTGAGACCGTGGCTACATTCTGCGTACTGCCGCCCAAGGTGTTAATGATGAACAATGAGATATTCAGATTGTTAAGCCAGTGTCCGGCATATAACAGGGTCAGCACCAGAAACGGGATAAGCACTCTGGCGTTCTGATGCAGCTTCATCTGCATTGCGGCTTGAATACCGGCTGGCTTCGTTGATACGGGACGTTTCACGAAAAAGCAGACCAGCAAGGCATTAAGCAGGAAGATTAGTGAGGTGCTCATGAAAATACCCTGGAACCCCAAGTGATTAAGGAGGATCGAGCCGATCAGCGGGCCGGTAATAAACCCCAGGGAGAACATCGAGCGCAGACTGGAATTGGCAAAGGCATGGTCGGCGGACGGGCTGGCATTTACCGCTTCCCGCGCACTGGCGAACAATTGCGGCATGGCCGGAGCGCCAATGGCAGTGAAGACCGTCATGTACAGCAGCAGCGCATAAAATTCGTGGATGAATAAATAACCGGCAAAAGCCAGCGCGTTGAACAGCATGGCTGTGACCATGAGTGTTTTACGGTTCAGTCCGGAATCGGAGCGTTTGGCAATGATCGAGCTGAGCCAGACCCCGCTGATTAAGGTCACTGCGGTAAAGATTCCGAAGGTTCCTGCGGAAACCCCCAGCTTTGTTGTGAAATAAACGGCCAAAAAGGGAGAGCTGATGGAAATGGCCATCCCCTGCAGCATCATGCAGATCATAAACAGGGAGTAGCTTGGAATCAGGAAAAGCTGGCGGGTTCGCGTCAACATGTACGTAAAGTTTCTCCTTCACTTTCTAGCCTTGCAGCTTTCTCTTTGATTTGGTTATAGTATAGATAATGGCTTGCGATTATTGAATGTTTTATCTGATTGTAAAGCTCTACTATTTGGCTGAGGCGGTGAACGATATGGACCTGAGGCTGCATGCCTGCGCCTATTCTTTTCATACACTTCCGTTTAAATCATCCTTTACGCCGCCACCGTTTTTCCTGTTCCGGCTGCAGGTGGTGGGCAGCTGCAGAGCGCTTGTAGGCGGCAAAATGAATCTTGTCCAGCCAGGCGACTTATTAATCTATCGTCCTGGAGAGCCTTATCATTTAGCGGTGGATGCAATTGACGGAAAAATCGAAAGCGGCGACTATTATTTACTGTGTGAAGGTTCTTGGATCGAAGAATGGTGGGAATCCCAGCCCCGGCTGACTCAGCAGAGAGTTCATCTGGATGAAGGCATGCTCTCGTTATGGCAGCAGCTCAGCATTGAGCAGCACCGTATCGCACAAGGCAACCCCGAGCTGATCCGGCATTTATTGTGTGCGCTATGCCTATCTTTTGACCGTTTGTCGGGTGAAGCTGTCTCAGGGCATAACCCGCAGGGACGCTCGAATGAACTGGTCTTGCGGATGAGACGCTATATTAACAAAAATGCGCTGAATCCGCTAAGAGTGGAGGAAGTTGCCAGGTTTGCCGGACTGAGTGTATCCAGAGCCGTACATCTTTTTAAAGAGCTGACGGGTTATACCATTATCCAGTATACACAGGAGATTCGCCTGTCCAACGCCCTGGAGCGGATCCGGTTTACCGACTTAAGCCTGGAGAATATTGCCGGGAGCTGCGGCTTCGGGACGTATTCCTATTTTCACAAGGTATTCAAAGCCAGGTATGGCCTTTCTCCCAAGGAAATCCGCAGCCGGCCGGCTTCGGCAGAGCTGAACTACCAGGACAGCAGGTTTGTTATCCATCACCCGGATGGTAATCTGTCAGGCATCTCTCCAGATGCCCGGCGTTTTCTCAGTTCATGATTAGAATCTCTAATTATGAACTGATTTTTATTATAATTGTTAAGGTGTTGCTGCTCACGGTAATCTTTTATGATGGTGAAGGAGAGTCCTGTGGAAGCGCCTTAATCGGCTATCCATGCGCTACGATGAAACCGTTATCACAAAGATTGAAGGAGTGAACTACTAATGGAAACAGCTACATACCCATATCAGCAGACGGATTTACCTGTAAATGAACGCGTGCAAGATCTGATCTCCAGATTGACTCTGGATGAAAAGGTAAACCTGATGCCGCAATATCAAGCCGCTGTAGAGCGCTTGGGCGTAGGAGCCTATAAACATGGTACGGAAGGGGCACACGGGATTTCGTGGCTGGGCAAGGCAACTGCTTTTCCTCAGGTCAGCGGATTGGCCTGCACCTGGAATCCGGAACTCTTGAAAAAGATCGGCTCAGCCATCGGTGACGAAGCCAGAGCGTTCTATAAGAAGAATCCGACCGTTAATGGCTTGACGCTATGGGCACCTACGGTGGATATGGAACGTGATCCGCGCTGGGGCCGCACGGAAGAGGCATACGGAGAAGATCCGGAATTAACCGGACGCCTCAGTACCTCACTGGTGCAGGGGATCCAAGGCGATCATCCCAAGTATTTGAAAGCGGTAGCAACACTGAAGCATTTCCTCGGCAACAATAATGAGATCAACCGCGGCGTTGACTCGTCGAGCATTGATCCGAGAAATATGCGTGAATATTATCTGGAAGCATTTAAGCCTGCCTTCAAGGAAGGCGGCGCCAAGTCCATGATGACCGCCTACAACTCGCTTAATGGCGTACCGGTCATCCTGCATCCTGCGGTGATGGATATTGTCAAAGGCGAATGGGAAATGGACGGCTTTATTGTAAGCGATGCGGGGGATTTGTTCGGTATTGTGAAGGATCATAAATATTATGAGTCATTTGCCCAGTCGATGGCTGAATCGATCAAAAACGGGATCGACAGCGTGACAGAAGAAACGGCGGAGACGATCAAGGTTATTCATGAAGCACTGGCTGAAGGGCTGCTTGCCGAGGAAGATCTGGACCGTGCGCTGTTCAACACATTCCGTGTCCGTTTCCTTCTGGGCGAGTTCGATCCTGAAGAAGGCAATCCGTATGCGGCAATCGACGATTCCGTCATCCTCAGCAAGGAGCATGGCGAGTTGTCGCTGGAAGCTGCGAAGCAGTCTATTGTACTCCTGAAGAATGAGAACAGCACGCTTCCCCTGAACCCGAAAGAGCTGTCCAAAGTAGCAGTCATCGGTCCGCTTGGGGACGAAGCTTTTAGAGACTGGTATTCCGGCACCCTGCCTTATGCTGTCACACCTCTGCAGGGAGTGACCAAGAAGCTTGCAGGCAAACAGGTATCGTTCGAAAGCGGTGATGACCGGATCATCCTGACTTCGGCGGCAACAGGCCAAGCCGTAGGAATCACCGGCGAGGACGGCAGACTGGCAGTGCAACATGAGACTAAGGAGCGCGGAGAATTGTTCCGCCATACGGCCTGGGGCTGGACGAGCAACACTCTTGAAGCTACAAGCCGGGGACAATATGTCACCCTTAGCGACGCCGATACACTGACGGCTTCCGCTGATGAAATCTATGGCTGGTATGTGAAGGAAGTACTGAATATTGTACCGGAAGCCGAAGGTACAGTCAGCCTGCGGACCTGGAATGACAAGCCGATCTCGATCCATGCCGAAGACGGAACCCTCCGTGTAGCCGATCAGGATACCGTGGCGCTGGACAATACATTCCGCAAAAATATCGTTGTAAACGGAGTTGAGGCTGCGGTTGAAGCGGCGAAGGCCGCAGAAGTTGCCGTTGTATTCGTCGGCAATCATCCGCTCCTGAACGGCAAGGAAGAGATCGACAGACCGGATATCGTCCTGCCGGAAGAGCAGGAGAATCTAGTTAAGGCTGTGTATAAAGCCAACCCTAATACAGTGGTGGTTATTGTCGGAAGTTATCCGATCACCTCCACATGGATTGATGAGCATATCCCGGCAGTCCTCTATACTTCCCACAGCGGGCAAGAGCTGGGCAACGCGGTAGCCGATGTTCTGTTCGGCGACTACAGCCCGTCCGGCAAGCTGAATATGACCTGGTACCGGTCGGTGGATCAGCTTCCTCCGCTGATGGATTACGACATTATTAAAGGCAAAAGAACGTACATGTACTTCGACGGTGAGCCGTTGTATCCGTTCGGCCATGGTCTGAGCTACGCGCAGGTATCTTATAACAGCCTGTCGCTGGCTGCCGGGGAACTGGAGCAGGACGGAACGATCAGCCTGTCCGTTCAGCTTGAGAATACCGGTGCCGTGGATGGCGACGAGGTCGTTCAATTATACGTGCAGTCCTTGTCTTCCCGAGTCACACGTCCACTGAAGCAGCTGAAGGGGTTCCAAAAGATCCGGCTTGCCGCAGGACAATCGCAAACGGTGGAATTCACGTTGCCGGTTGCCGAGCTGGCTTTCTGGGATGTAACGCGTGAACAATATTGTGTTGAAAACGGCGATTATGCCGTGATGATCGGCCGCTCTTCAAGTGATATTCAATTGACCGCCCAGATCAAAGTGCATGGCGAAACGATTCCGGCCCGCAATCTCTATGCGACGGTCAAAGCCGAGAATTACGACGACTACGAAGCGGTATATCTGGATGAATGCAAGGCGGGCGGCGCTTCTGTCCATCCGACAGGTGAAGAAGCATGGATCGCCTTCAAAGATGTGGAGTTCGGTCAAGGCACCGCAACGTTCCACGCGCTCGTATCCTCCGTGACCGGCGGCAGCATTGAGATCAGAACAGAAGGCCCGGCAGGAAAACTGGCGGCGACCCTTGAGGTTCCGGCGGGCGAAAGCCTGCAACAGTGGAAAGCATTGTCTGTTCAAGCTGAAATTGAAGCTGGCGGAAACGATGTGTATCTGGTCTTTAAAGGCGAGGCGCTG
The DNA here is from genome assembly GCF_051594305.1 of Paenibacillus sp. IHBB 3054. Classification (NCBI taxonomy): domain Bacteria; kingdom Bacillati; phylum Bacillota; class Bacilli; order Caryophanales; family Paenibacillaceae; genus Paenibacillus; species Paenibacillus sp. IHBB 3054. The sequence goes on from NZ_JBOFBG010000022.1 coordinate 44,289, forward strand.
CTCAGCCGCTTTCATTTTTTCGTGTAGCTCCAGCAGCAGCTAAGGCGTAATAGGGTATAATTTCATATCGATTATGCAAAGGCCCCGTGTTTCTGAACGTAAGAAATACGGCCTCAAAAGCAGCACGTCGCGCTCCACAGTTCTCGAAACGTTAATATTCCTTGTATATCAAGGGATTTCAGCCCTTGGCCTTCATGGTCAGGGGCTTTAATTTTGCCCTGAGAATTGGCCCTGTGACCACTCGTGACCACATCAGAACCAGTAATTTGTTCATCAGTCTCCATGAATTTTTCGAACCGGTTAGCAGTCTTCTCTTTCGCTGACTTGGTTACATGCGTATAGATGTTCATGGTCATTTTGATATCAGAGTGCCCCAGGCGCTCCTGGACTTTCTTAATACTCGCTCCGGCCTCAAAGAGTAGCGAAGCATGGGTATGACGCAAACCGTGGACTGTGATAGAGTGGAGCTTGTGTGTGCGGATGATCTCAGTCAGTTTATCATTAGGATAGGCTAATCGAAGAGGCGTTTCATCTTCTCGTGCAAAGATATAACGATCATCTTTCGACCCGATAGGCGCTACAGGGCCTCTATTTTGCTCTGAGCGGCGTTTAGTAAATACGGCGAGAAGCGGCTGTTTTGGAGGTCAGAGACATATAGCCCGTCTTATCTTGGAATAAAATTTTTAATGTGAGATTCTTATTCTTGAAGTCAATGTCATTCTAGTGAAGCGCCAGAATCTCCCCTTTGCGTGCGCCGGTATAAATCAGCAAATGGAACATCATGTAGTCGCGCTGAGAACAATCCTTCTTAACAATACCGAGAAATTTCCGTATCTCGTGCTTCTCCCAATAATTCCTATGCAGACCATCCTCGTTCGCCAAATATTCATTCTGATCGACAACATCAAGACGCGGCTGGGTAAATGGGGTACGGCGTGGATCATCGGCGGGTTTCCCGAAAAGTTCAAACGGGAACGGCTTGCCAAAGACACTGGCGCTGAACTGATCTACTGTCCAGTGAGCCGGGAGGATTGACTTGCGAGATTGGAAAGAAGCGAAGCGCTTCGGTATCGTAGGGACGAATGGCGCGACTACATTGACAAATGGATTGAACAATACCGGGATTAATATAGGAAAAGTAGTAATAAGATTTTTGTTGGGACGCTTCTTATTACTACTTTTAGAATAGAAATTACTATAATCCAGAAGTCTCCGTTCTAAGGAAAAATAATTGGAGATCAGCACCTCCTTCAGCTAAGACTCGTACCTCTAAACTTTGACCTGGCTTGATTGGAATGCCTGTTCCATAAACGATAAATCCATCGCTATTTTCAGGTAGGTCCTTTACGTAGAAAGTACGTTTTGCTAATGGATTATTTAAGTCATGAGCATCAACTACATCGATAGTAAATGCTGCGCTCGAACCATCTAGTCTATTGGTAGCGCCCATAAAGATGTAAATATTCATACTTCCTAAGGAGTTATTTTCTAAGTATGGACCGTAAGAAAAAAAACCCTTTACGTGAGCTTCACGGTAGTAGACTTTAAATCCAGCCGAAGGCAGATAACCTCCAGGTATTTCACCAACACGGAATGGAAGCTGATCACCTATCCAATATGAGACTTGAGTTCCTAAGTCTGTTTTCAGTGGATCTAGTTCTAACAGCTTATAGCCCTGTATAAATAAAGTAGCCATTCATCATACTCCTTTCGTATTAAAGTATATTTTCACCAGGATGAGGACAATTATTCATACACACTCCCCCCTGTTTATTGAAAACAATAGTTCTCGGGAACCGTAGAGGGGACCCTTTTTTGGTACGTACCGAAAATTCTGGAATTCGGATGAAAGTTACTGCTGCGGAAGGCAAGTTAAGCTTAAATAAGTGTAAAAATATAGGTTGTAAAATGGGAACTTATGTTCTATTATGAGGAGGTTGGAATAATGAGTCGGAGGAGGTTGATCTGAATGACAGGAATGATTGATTTTCTATTGGAGGCTAAGAAAGCAACGTACGCAGGAAGGGCCCGGAATTATCCCCGTCCCGTCCAGAATCACATGATTTGGAGTTTGCTAGAGGGAATTTGCGGTATATTGATACCTACCTGGGTTCCGAAAAGTTCGCGGGGGAAGAAGCGTTATGGGAAGACGGCACTCCTATTTGGGCGATGAATTATGCAGGCCGCATAATCGCTGAGGGCTTTAGTGGAGATTTCTTGAAGGAAGCACTGCTGCAAGTACCTCAGAATAAACCCTTTAGGGGACCTGATAGTTATTCAAAGGACAGGTTCACTTATAACTGTAAGGTTGATGGTGATTTCGGATGGTTCAGCGGTTACGAGGAAATATGGGCAGGAGACATTAAAGTCTATGAATGTATGTTTCATGGCGGTGTAATTCAATAGGGTATAAAAAGAAGAACCCACAGGGCAAAAACGCCTGTGGGTTCTTTTTGCACACTATATAAGTTGGAGGCAAGCTTAATCGCCCCCCCCCCACCGCCGCCGCCGCCGGAATCGCCGCCCCCACCGCCGGAATCGCCACCGCTGCTATGGCCGCCACCATCCCAGCCTCCGCCGTGACTATGACCGCCGCCATCCCAGCCTCCATGCCCGCCATGATGACTGTCCCAGCTGCTGCCGCCATGACTGCGATCGTGATGACCGCCGTTCCCGCTGTTTCCGTCATGGTGATTGCGGGTGTGATTGTTGTTGTCGTTGTCGCCCGTAAAGAGATTTGGATCCGCGCCGGGGAAGAAATAATTGTCAGCCGAGTTGTTTCGGTTCCGCAGCCGGTTGCTGCCGCCGTGTTTCCTGCCGTTATCACGGATAACCGCCTGGACGACGATATACACTAACACACCAATAAAAACAATGCCGATGCCCAAAGTAATCGCTCCTTCAAGGTTTCTTACCAAGATTGTACCATATTATTGAAGCTCTGCACCTTAATTGCACAAGAGAATAACGCATCTATATAGATTGAACTTGGAAAATAGAAAAAGGGTGGAAGTAACGTAGGGGAAGTTTGGAACTGGAGGAGCGACAGCGTCCGCCTTTGTCTGTGGATTTCAACCGCGAAAAGCGGAATAAAATCAAGAAATCTGCAGACAACAGCGGCCGGAAGTCCAAAATTCTCCGCAGTTACGGTAATAACCCAAAATAAAAAGATCTTAAGTTCAAACTATATAGTAAAAAATTCAGCGGTCATGCCGGAACTGCCTGGGTGTTACTCCGGTATATTTCTTAAAGACTTTCGTGAAATAGCTCTGGTCGTTGAAATGAAGCCGGGTGGCGATATCCGACAACGTGACCCCGGGGAGCTCGATCAGTCGCTTGGCTTCCTCAATCCGCTCCCGCTGGATATAATCGCTGACAGAAATTCCATTCTCCTTCTTGAACAGCTGAGAGAGATAGCTGGCATTCAGCCCGGCCACATCAGCCAATTTGTTCAAAGTAAGCTCCTCGTACATGTGGTTGAAAATATAATTCTGGCATAGTGCAGAAGTGCAGGACAGCTTTGATCGGCGGTTGTCGCGCACATGATCGGCGAAATCGCACAGAGCCGCGAGCTGGGCTTTGTCAACGGCGGGAATATCCTTCAGTTCTTCGATATGCTGAATGTGGAAGTCGCTCAGCGTATAGGCAATTTCCCAGAACAGGCCCCCGTCGATCGCGGCCCGGGTTGCCAGTGTGATGGAGGAAATGGCCAGATTTTTTTTGCTGCGCAGCTGGCTTTTCTTGGAGAGCCGCCCGAAGCTTTCCTCGGAGAAGGAGGCCTGGGAGCGCAGGAGTCCTGCTTTGTCTCCGATTACGATATGGCGGAACATCTCCCGTTCGAGCATCGGCTCATGATGCAGCCAGGTGTTCTCGCGCCGGTAGGAGTGATCGAGATCCGAACGGTTTTCCGTATGCTGCACAGGCTCCTGATGGGTAGAGGCAAGCAGCAGCTCCGTGACCGAAAGGGCTTGTCCGTTAACCAATGAGTACAGCAGCAGGGCGGCATGGTACCATCTCGTCCGGCTCAGTACCGGCAGGCCGCGGTAATATTGAATCCACTCTTCCACATGCCCAAGCGGGAGGTTGTGGTCATTCATCAGGCTGGCTACAGTAGTCTCGGTCATTGAAGCGGCCAGTGAAGGGCCGAGTATTATCGTTCCGCCAGTCCCAAGCTCTGCAGGCAGCTTGAGTATAATGAAATTTTCCAGAAAACCGGTAGTGTGCAGATACGGCAAAAAGGAAGTCCCCCCTGTGTTTAGGGGATGGTTGTGCTCAAGTGCAGAGACGAACTCCGCAATTTCGGCCAGTATCCCGGCGTGTGTGGGCGCAGCCGGCCGTTCTTCCATAGAAGGAGGGAGCGCTAGTTGAAGGTTGCCTGCAGTGTCCAGCCAGCAGACCGGAATCCGATAAGCTTCGTGGATTAATTTGCAGATGTATTGCAATCCCTCTGTTTCCTCCATGTAGTCTAACATCTTCATCCATCCACCTCCTGATCCAATGAAAATACCAATAATACAATAGTAATACCATAAATGCAGGTTGAAGTATATTAGAATGAGAGTAGAAAAACCTATTTCGAGGAGGCATATGATGACAACTCACATTTCAAACCTCATTTCGCAAATGACACTGGAAGAAAAGGCCGGACTTTGCTCCGGGCTGGATTTTTGGCACACGAAAGGCATCGGGCGGCTGGGCATTCCCTCTTTGATGCTAACCGACGGTCCCCATGGACTGCGGAAGCAACAAGGGAGCGCCGACCATCTCGGACTTCATAATAGTGTACCGGCAACCTGTTTTCCATCCGCAGCCGGGCTTGCTTCTTCCTGGGACCGTGAGCTGATTCATGAGGTCGGCAAGGCGCTCGGCGAGGAATGCCAGGCGGAGGATGTAGCGGTCCTGCTTGGACCGGGAACCAATATTAAACGTTCCCCGCTGAACGGGCGGAACTTCGAATACTTCTCGGAAGATCCTTATCTATCATCGGAAATGGGCGCCAGCCACATCCAAGGAGTGCAAAGCCAGGGCGTGGGCACCTCGCTGAAGCATTTTGCCGCCAACAACCAGGAACACCGCAGAATGTCTACGAATGCCATCATTGATGAGCGGACGCTGCGGGAGATTTACCTGGCCAGCTTCGAAGGCGCAGTGACACAAAGCCAGCCCTGGAGTGTAATGTGCTCTTATAATCAGCTAAATGGTGAATACGCTTCCGAAAGTGAAACATTGCTGACGAAGGTGCTTAGAGAGGATTGGGGCTTTGAGGGCTTCGTTGTGTCCGACTGGGGAGCGGTCAATGAACGGGTGAAGGCGCTGCAGGCCGGGCTTGAGCTGGAGATGCCGTCAAGTGGAGGCATTGGTGATGCCAAAATCGTGGCCGCAGTGAACAGCGGGGAGCTGTCCATGGAAACGCTGGATAAAGCTGTAGAGCGGATGCTGTCCTTTATTTTCAAAAGAGTGGAGAACCGCAAGGAGAATGCAACGTTCGATCTGGAGCAGCATCATGTGCTGGCGCGAAAGGTGGCCCGGGAAAGTATGGTGCTGCTGAGAAACGAAGATAATATTCTGCCGCTTGCCAAGAGCGGAACGCTTGCCATTATCGGCGAATTCGCCAAAAAGCCGCGTTACCAGGGCGGAGGCAGCTCGCATGTCAATCCAACGAAGCTGGATGATGCTTTTGCCGAAATGCAGGCGGTGGCGGGCGATTCCGCGAGCTTCCTGTATGCACAGGGCTATGACTTGAACAGCGATGAAATCAACAGTGCGCTGCTCAAGGAAGCACAGGAAACAGCACAAGGCGCAGATGCTGCGGTGTTGTTCCTTGGACTGCCTGACAGCTATGAATCGGAGGGGTATGACCGTAGCCATCTGTCGCTGCCTGAGAGCCATAAGGCGCTGATCAAGGCGGTGGCTGAAGTTCAAGACCAAATTATCGTGGTGCTGAGCAACGGCTCCCCGATTGAGATGCCTTGGCTGAATCATACGAAGGCCGTTCTGGAAGGTTATCTGGGCGGGCAGGCTTTTGGCGGTGCGATTGCCGATCTGCTCTTCGGTGAAGTAAGCCCAAGCGGCAAACTGGCCGAGACCTTCCCGCAGAAGCTGAGCGACAATCCTTCCTTCCTCAATTTCCCCGGTGAAGGCGATACGGTGGAATATAAGGAAGGTCTGTTCGTCGGCTACCGCTATTATGATAAAAAAGAAATCGAGCCGCTGTTCCCGTTCGGCTTTGGACTCAGCTATACGCAATTCGAGTACAGTGGTCTGAAACTGGACAAGAGCAGTATCAGGGATACGGATGCTGTTCAGGTGACGGTCAATGTCAAAAATACTGGCAGCCGGACAGGCAAAGAGGTGGTCCAGCTCTATGTCAGTGACGAGGAAAGCAGTGTCATCCGCCCGCTGCAGGAGCTTAAAGGCTTCCAGAAGCTGGAGCTGCAGCCGGGGGAGCAGCGTGAAGTCACCTTTACCCTGAATAAGCGTGCTTTTGCCTATTACAACGTGAAGCTGGCGGACTGGCATGTGGAAAGCGGAACGTTCAACATTGCCGTAGGCTCTTCATCGCGGGATATCCGGCTCTCCGCTCCACTTACGGTAACTTCGACAACGAAGATTACGGTAAGTTTCCACCGCAACACCACGGTAGGTGATTTGCTGGCAAATCCGTTGACTGCGGAAAAAGCCAAGAATTACAGCGGTATCTTTGGCCTGGAAGATGCAATGGATGATAATCCGGAAATGTTCCTTGCCATGATGAAATATATGCCGCTGCGTGCGATGATCGGCTTTGGCCAAGGGAAATATACCGAGGCTGATTTGGCCGAGGATTTGCGGGAATTGAACGCGCTGGTTGCAGAGCAATAATCGCCGCCTGCCGAATCACTGGCAGGAAGACATAACCTGTTAGGAATAGAAAAGGCAGCGCCCCGTTATGAGGCCGCTGCCTTTTGACAGGTTAAAATAATCCAATCCGTGATTGCCGGATTATCCAATTCCATTATGAATGCCCCGAGATATAATGAAAGCGTAATCACTAAAAACAAATACAGCTCCAAACTACACCTATGGAGGAACTTATAATATGGCTGATACAATTCAGAAATGGTTTGCCAGCACGGAAAAAGCACCTTGGATGGCCCAAAACATCCCTGGTCCTGGTCCAGAACAAGCCGGGACGGCCGCGAATCTGACCGTTACCGCAGAGACGTTCCAGACGCTGGAAGGCTTCGGCGGCTGCTTTAACGAATTGGGCTTTGTGGCGCTGGGCCATCTGCCGGAGGAAGAACGGGCGGGGCTGATGCATGAGCTGTTCCATCCCGAAGGGGAGCAGCGGTTCAGCATCTGCCGCCTGCCGATTGGAGCCAGCGACTATGCGCTGGAATGGTACAGCCTGAACGAGAATGACGGAGACTACGCCATGGAGCATTTCTCCATTGAGCGTGACCGGCAGATGCTGATTCCCTACATCAAGGAAGCCCTGCAGCTGAACCCGGACCTCAAGCTGTTCGCATCCCCCTGGAGCCCGCCGACATGGATGAAGTTCCCCAAAGCGTATAACTATGGAACACTACGCTGGGAGCCGCAAGTTCTTGAAGCATACGCCCTTTACTTCGTGAAGTTCGTGGAAGCCTACCGTGCAGAAGGCATAACGATTCATCAGGTGCATGTGCAGAATGAGGTGGTTGCCGACCAGAAGTTTCCTTCCTGCGTCTGGACCGGGGAGCAGCTGAGGATCTTCATCCGCGACTACCTTGGCCCGGCATTCGAGAAGCATGGGCTGGAGACGGAAATCTGGCTGGGGACGATCAATGCCCCGGAGCCATGGGATGAGTGGCTTAAAGCTAAATCAAGCGATCATGATGCCTTCGCCGGGGTGGTGCTCGGCGATCCCGAAGCCTATAAATATATCAAGGGCGTAGGTTATCAATGGGCCGGCAAATATGCCATCCAACGAACCGTGCAGAGCTACCCGGAGCTGCGGTATATGCAGACCGAAAATGAATGCGGCGATGGCAAAAACACGTGGTTTTATGCGAGATATGTATTTAACCTGTATCAGCATTATTTCATGAACGGTGTGAACGCTTATATCTATTGGAACATGGTGCTTGAACCCAAGGGAAGGAGCACTTGGGGCTGGGAGCAGAATTCCCTGCTGACCATTGACCCCGGCCAAAGACAAGCGACCGTGAATCCGGAGTATTACGTGATGAAGCATTTCTCCCGTTTTGCTGTCCCTGGTTCAGTAAGAGTAGGACTTAAAGGTCCGTGGAGCGGCCATGCCATTGCTTTCCGGACACCGCTGGGCGGAATCACGCTCGTTCTGGCCAATCCATTCAAGGAACGGCGGATGCTGCACTTGCATAGTGGTTCCTCCTCGTACTCCCTGGAGCTTGAACCGGAAACCTTCCATACGTTTGTCCTTAGTTAACGGGGCATTCTCCTTAAACTAACGTCCATTCTTCGCGGGACGTTAGTTTTTTGTTAAGATAAAATAATTTATAGCATTCAACACTTAACATGAATTGTTGAACCCAAGAAAATTCCATTCTGACTTGGGCAAACTATGGAAAGTGAAACTTGGAGGTTGGTGCAGCAATGAGGGTTGCCGGTTGGATCATGAAACTTACTGAGCCTTTCCGCCGCAGTATCCGCAATAAGCTTATTCTGACTATGATTATCCTCGCTGTTGTGCCAATTGTGACGATTACAGCACTGGCAGCCGAGAACAGCCGCCGGTCAATGGAGGCCGAGGTCATCAGCACGAATCTTTCCAATATGAAATGGACCGGTGTCTATCTGGGGGACCAGTTCGCCCAGCTTAATAATCTGATCTATACCGTGCTGATCAGCCCCCACCTGAGCGAATACCTCGCGAATGTAGAGGAGTCCAGCCTGTCCAGCCAATTTGCCGCACAGCGGAACATTATTGATACGCTGACGAATCTGTTCTACTCTGCGGGCAATCATGTGGTGGGGGTGGAACTGTATCTGAAAGAATATAACAAGCTGTTTACTATCAACGCCTCGCAGAGTGACATTGCCTCAACAGCCGGAATTCCTGCTCCGTATAAGCTGCTTTTTGAGCAAAACAAGGATTTCACAATAGCCGTTGGCGGCAACGACAACGGGAAATTCCAGCTGATCCGCAGCATTAACCGGTTTGAGAACCAGGAGAAGCTCGGAGGCATCTCCCTGGAAATCCGCTGGGGTGTACTGGATCAGACGCTGAATCTATTAGGCCGGGGCAACGATCATACGGTATTTATCGCTAGTAGCGACGGCAAGGTGCTGTACCAGCCCTGGGGAGTGACTCCTTCGGAAGCCATTCTGGACCGGGTTGCTGGCACCGGTGAGGCACAGGGCTATTTCCGCGGTGACCAGGCCTATGTGTTCTACAATACGATTGATCCAGTGGGTCTCAAGCTGGTCACCGTTATTCCGAACAGCTTCATTAACCAGAGCGCGCTGGCGACCATGAACTTCGGATTGATTGTAGGCGCCATTACCGTGGTCGTGGCGATATTGCTCGCCGTCATTCTGGCCTGGAGGCTGGCGACGCCAATCGTCAGCCTGGCCCGGTCCATCCAGGGCTTCGGCTTAATGAAGGAGCGTGAAGTGCGGCTCAGCAACCGGGTCGATGAAATTGGTCTTCTGGAGACGAAGCTGTACCAGATGTCGTACCGCATCCGCGAGCATATCCGGACGGAATATGTTATCGGCCTGGAGAAAAAGAGTGCCGAGCTTAAAGCACTGCAGGCGCAGATTAATCCGCATTTCCTGCAGAACACCTTGCAGATGATCGGCAGCATGCTGTTCAAGAACAGCCCGGCGGAAAGCTACGGGGTACTGAGATCGCTCAGCGACATGTTCCGCTATATCATCCGCGAGCCGGAGGACTTGGCCCCGTTGCGGGCGGAGCTGAACCATCTGAACAATTATATGCAGATCCAGCAGCAGCGCTTCGCGGCCCGGCTCAGCTATGCGATCGAAGTGGATGAAGGGGCGACGGACAGTCTGATTCCGAAGCTGAGCCTGCAGCCGATTGTCGAGAATGCTTTTTTTCATGGGCTGGAACAGCAGTCGGGCCCCTGGGTGCTGGAGGTCAAGGTAACTTGTGAAGGGGAGGATACGGTCATTACCATCTGCGACAACGGGATCGGGCTGCAGCCGGATAAGCTGGCGGAGCTGCGGGGAAGACTGGAGCGGCGCAGCGGCGATTTATGGACGCATGGGGAGCGGATTGGCCTAAGTAATGTTGCTTCACGGATTCAGATGCATTTTGGCGGGAAATACGGGATTGGTCTAGATAGCATTCAGGGGCAAGGCACAAAGGTGACTGTAACAATACCACTGGAAAGGGACGGTGCGAACCATGCTTAAAGTGCTGCTGGTGGATGATGAGAGCTGGAACCGTGACATTGTGCGGACGTTTGGCTTATGGGATGAACTGGGCATGGAGATTGCCGGAGAAGCAGAAGACGGGAGTGAGGCGCTGCGTCTGGCCGGGGAGCTGTCCCCGCAGATTGTCATCACCGATATGCGGATGCCTGGTGCGGACGGTGTCAAGCTGATGAATCAGCTTCATGAGTGTTATCCAGAGATTAAAGTGATTGTTGTGAGCGGCTACGACGATTTCAAATATGCCCAGAATGCCATCCGCTACGGTGCGGTGGATTATTTGCTGAAGCCGATTGATCCGGGGGAACTGAATGCCGTGCTGCGCAAATGCCGGAAGGAGCTGGAGGAGAGCTCCCGTGCCCGGGAGCCGTATGCCCTTGATATTGAGGTATCCTTCTCGCTGTCCTCCTACAAGCAGCTGATGAGGGTACATTTCAATGAGCTGAATCTCGAAGGGGTCAATGCCGTCCTTGAAGGAATAGAGAAAGAACTGGTGCAGGGAGGCTCTGGCAGACCGGGAATGCTGCGGCAGGCGGCAAGCGAAATGCTGCTGCTGCTGAAGGAGCTCATGCGGAGCAACGCACTGGAGGAGGATGTCCTGAAGGCGGAGATCCCCCGTGAGGTATTGTTGTCCGGGAGCAGCACCGCAGCGTATCTGAAACAGCTCTACGGGACAAGTCTGGAGCAGCTGATCGGACAGCGCAAGTTCAAGAATAAGCTGAATCTGGATGAGGTCCGGCAGTATATCAATGCCCACTTTGCCGAAGTGGTAACGCTGGAAGGGCTGGCCAGAGCTTTTTTCGTCAGCAAGGAATATTTGAGCAAGGTGTTCAAGCTGGAGTATGGCTGCAATGTTACAGATTATATCCTGCAGCTGCGGATGGAGAAGGCGAAGGAATGGCTGGCTGAGGAGAGCATTCCGATCAAGACGGTGGCAGAGCTGGCCGGATATGAGGATGTCGGCTATTTCTACAGAGTGTTCAAGAAGCATTACGGCGTTGCCCCCGGTGAAATGCGCAAGCAAGCAGCCAGTTTAAAAATGTCCAATCCGAAAGGGTAATTCCGTCCAATTAACCGCTTTCATAATAAAGATACAATGAAAGCGTAAACAAAATATAGACATTGGGAGGTCTTACAACATGAACAAGATGACCAAAGGTGTACTCTGTACATTCCTCACCGCCACGCTGCTGGCCGGCTGCGGCAGCAATAACGGTACAGACAACAGCAATGCTGCCGAAGAAGGAAATACAGGCAGCGGTACAGCCAAAAGCGTTACCCTGAAGATGTTCATCGCGCAGCCGCGCTTTAAGGAACAATATGATAATTATATTGCCGAGTTCGTGAAGAAAGAGAAAGCGGACAAAAATATTGATGTTTCCGTACAGCTCGAAATGCCGACGGCGGACAATGCCTCGCAAATTCTGAAGACGCGCCTGGCCTCCAATGATGCACCGGATATATTCGCTATCCATGCTGTGAACGAAATTCCATCCTATTACAAGGCTGGATACCTGGAAGACCTGACGGATCAGCCCTTTGTCGGCAAGCTGCTGGACAGCGTGAAGCCCTCTGTAACCACTACGGACGGCAAGGTTGTGGCGCTGCCGCTGGAAACCCTGTCCTGGGGCTACCTCTATAACAAGACCATATTTGCCGAGAATGGCCTGACCCCGCCGACAACGCTGACAGAGATGAAGGCCGTCACCGAGAAGCTGAAGGCGAAGAATGTGACGCCGTTCGTGCTCTCTTACAAGGAATCATGGATTCCGCAGCTGGTGCTTCCGCTGGCTGTAGGGGGGATGATGAAAACTGCGGACCCTGAATTCGTGAACAAAATGAACAAGGACGAGGGCTCCTTTACCGAGATGAAATCCGCGATCTTTGATGTGTTTGATCTCATCAACGAAAACGGCACGGCGAAGGCCACCGAAGTGGGCGGCGATGACGGTGCGGCGGCATTTGCCGCTGGCAAAGGAGCCATGTGGCTGATGGGACCGTGGTATGCCGAAACCATCCTGAAGTCGAATCCGGATCTCGATTTCGGTGTTGCTCCGCTGCCGATCAGCGACAATGCGGATGCGACCCTGATCAATCTCAGTGCCTCGACTTCGCTAGCGGTATCCCCGACCAGCAAGAACAAGGAGGTTGCGCTTGATTTCCTGAATTATGTGCTGGATGATCAAGCCTCCAACGGCTTATTCCAGGCAATGAAATTCAATCCAGTGTCCACGGTGCACACCTATGAGAGCTATCCTTGGATCACCGAAGCGACCACCTATGTCAAAGCTGGAAAGTCGGTGCAGGACCCGGCGATTCCGCAATCCGTCAAGGATGAGGTGGGAAAAGGACTGCAGGCTTATTATGCCGGACAAATGAGCCAGAATGATGTGCTCAAGGCACTCGACAAAGCCTGGAAATCCTACAACAAGGTAAATAAATAAGCAACAGCTTTACAGTCCGGGATGGAAGAAACCGGGGGCGCTGGCCCTCCTTCCTCCATCCCGTTTGTTTTGCACACCACAGAGGGAGAGGGGCGGATACTATGCCGGTCAAGCGCTATAAAAGTGTTGTTTCGCTGCTTGCTTTCGTTGCACCCGCATTTATCATTTATTCATTGTTTCTGCTGATTCCGACCATCGGCGGCATGTACTACAGCTTCACGGACTGGAACGGGCTGAACCGCGATTATTCTTTTATTGGCCTCGGCAATTTCATTGAAGCGCTGCGCGAGGACCCGGATTTCGTGCATGCCTTGCTCTTTACACTGAAATACGTGCTGTTCATGATCGTATTGCAAAATGTATTCGCACTTGTGCTTGCCGTGTTCATTGAGACAAAAACAAGAACCAAAGGCTTTTTCCGGACGATCTTCTTCATGCCGAATATGATCAGCACCATCATCAGCGCTTTTATGTGGACCTTCGTGTTCTCCCAAGTGCTGCCGCAGCTTGCCGAGAAGACGGCAGCGTCGTTCCTGGACCAGCTGTGGATCGGAGATCCCAACGTTTCTTTCTATTCGATCATTATCGTATCGCTGTGGAATGGCGTCGGCTATATGATGATTATATATTTGGCCGCCCTGCAGGGGGTGCCGCAAAGCTTGAAGGAAGCTGCCGTCATTGACGGGGCCAGCCCGTTCCAGACGTTCCGCAAGGTGACGATGCCGATGATTACGCATGCGGTTACGATCTGTTTTTTCCTTACGCTGAACGGGGCGTTCAAGGTATTTGAGGTGGTATACGGGCTTACCGGCGGCGGTCCGGGACGCAGTACACAGGTCATTACGATGAATATCTACGAAGAGGCGTTCTCCAACAACTTCCGTTACGGGTATGCCAGCGCCAAATCGGTGATTCTGTTCGTGATTATCCTGCTCTTCACCTTTATCCAGATCGGTGTCATGAAGAGAAAAGAGGTGGAAGCATGAGACTGAGAAAGGGAGCCAACCTATTCATCACGCTGTTTCTCTGTATCGGTGCTGTCATGTCCTTTTTCCCGATTTATCTGGCGATTATCAATTCCGTGAAAACCCAAGGCGAGATGTTCGCTTCCTTCACGGCGCTGCCGACCAAGCTGCACTTTGAGAACTACAGCCAGGCTTTTAGCAAAATCAACCTGCTAAGCAGCACCCTGAACTCGGTTATTGTCTCGGTCATCGGTATTGGAGGCATCATTTTCTGCGCTGCCCTGGCCGGTTACAAGTTATCCCGGACCTCCGGCAGACTTAGCGCGGCGATCTTCTCGCTATTCATTGCTTCCATGCTGGTACCGTTTCATTCGATTATGATTCCGCTTACACGGATGGCCAAAGCACTGCATGTCAGCGGCAGCACCTACGGCCTTGCTGTGATCTACATTGGTCTTGGAGTGAACATGGCGATCTTCCTGTACCACGGCTTTGTGAAGTCGATCCCCCGCGAGCTGGAGGAAGCGGCACGGATTGACGGCTGCGGCGAGTTCCAGACCTTCTTCCGCATCATCTTTCCGCTCTTGCTGCCGATTACGGTAACCATTGCGATTCTGGACTTCCTGTGGATTTGGAATGACTTCCTGCTGCCGCTGCTGATGCTCACCGACTCTACCAAATATACGCTGATTCTATCGACCAACACGCTGTTCGGAGAGTACAATAAGGAGTGGTCGCTGATTCTGGCGGCGCTGGTGCTGACTGCGCTTCCTGTGATCGTTATCTATGGATTCTTCCAAAAGTTTATTATGCAGGGCATTGCCGAAGGGGCAATAAAAGGCTAAAGCGAGAGGAGCAACAGAGTAATGAGTCAACTACGATACGGCGTCGCCTACTACGATGAATATATGCCTTATGAGAGGCTGAATGAGGATATTGCCATGATGCTGGAGGCCGGGATCAATACCGTCCGCATCGCCGAATCGACCTGGAGCACGCATGAGCCGCAGAACGGGATATTCGACTTCACTTCCGTCGACCGGGTGCTGGATGCGATGCATGCCGCAGGAATCTCCGTGATTGTCGGGACACCAACCTATGCCGTTCCCACATGGCTGGTCAAAGAGCATCCCGGAGTGCTGGCTGTAACGGCGGACGGTCCCGGCCGGTATGGCGCACGGCAGATCATGGATATAACGAACCCGGTCTACCTGTTCTATGCGGAGCGGATCATCCGCAAGCTGATCGGCAGGGTCAGCAAGCATCCGGCGGTGATTGGCTACCAGACGGACAACGAGACGAAGCACTACGGGACAGCCGGAGAGAATGTGCAGCTGCTGTTTGTTAAGCATATGCGGCAGAAGTATGGAACACTGGATGAGATCAATGACCGGTTCGGGCTGGATTACTGGAGCAACCGGATTAACAGCTGGGAGGACTTTCCGTCCGCTGTCGGCACGATCAACGGCAGCCTGGGTGCGGAATTCGCCCGTTTCCAGCGCGGTCTGGTGACAGAATTTCTTGCCTGGCAGGTGTCGCTGGTGAACGAGTACAAGCATCCGGGACAATTCGTCACACAGAATTTTGATTTTGAATGGCGCGGCTATTCGTATGGCGTACAGCCGTCCGTGGATCATTTTGCCGCAGCTGAAGCCTTCGACATCGCCGGAGTGGATATTTACCATCCCTCGCAGCATGAGCTGACCGGAACGGAGATCTCCTTCGGAGGGGATATCGCCCGGTCCCTGAAGCGCAGCAATTATCTTGTGCTGGAGACACAGGCCCAGGCGTTTCCCCACTGGACACCCTATCCGGGCCAGCTGCGGCTCCAGGCCTTCAGCCATCTCGCCTCCGGGGCAAATATGGTGGCTTACTGGCATTGGCATTCCATTCATAATTCGTTTGAGACCTACTGGAAAGGGCTGCTCAGCCACGACTTCAAGCCGAATCCGGTATACAACGAGGCCAAGACTATCGGCCGGGATTTTGCCCGCTTAAGCCAGGCGCTGGTTGACCTGCGCAAGGATAACAAGGCTGCGGTAATGGTCAGCAATGAAGCCCTGACTGCGATGGAATGGTTCAAGCTGCCGGATGGCAGGAACTACAATGATGTGGTTCGCTGGCTTTACGATGAGCTGTACCGGATGAATATCGAATGCGACTTCATTCAGCCCGGCTGTACCGAGCTTTCGAGGTATAGCCTCATTATTGTTCCGGCACTTTATGCCGTTCCGGATGAAGCACTGCTGCGCTTAAATGAATATGTGCGCGAGGGAGGCCACGCCGTCTATTCCTTCAAATCCGGCTTTGCGGATGAAGATCTCAAAGTGCGCACGGCAGAGCAGCCGGGCATTATCAGCGAGGCCTGCGGAATCAGCTACAGCATGTTTGTGACTCCGCATGAGGTGACACTGCGCAGCGAAGCTCTGGATACCGGTGCGGCAGATCCTGCGGTGAATACATGGATGGAGCTGATTACACCGGATACGGCGGAGGTGCTGCTCCGCTATGACCATCCCCATTGGGGCGAATATGCGGCCGTCACCCGCAACAGGTTCGGAAACGGTACGGCAACCTATATCGGCTGCATGACAAGCAGCGGGCTGGCGGGCAGCATCCTGAGATCCGCTGCGCAGGAGGCCGGATTATGGGGGCCCGATCAGGAGCTGGCTTTTCCGCTGATTGTCAAGACTGGAGTGAACCGGGAGCAGCAGAGGGTACGCTATTATTTCAATTACAGCGATGAGCCGGTGTCTATGGTGTACCGGCATGGCGCGGCGGCAGAGCTGTTGTCCGGAAGAGAGGTTCAGCCTGAGGAAAAACTTGAACTTGAGCCTTGGGGTGTGCGCATCCTGCTGGAGCATTCAAGCGGACAATGAGACCGGAAGCGGCCCCGGGAATAATAGAGGGTTGCTTTTATAGGCGGTATTTGCTAACATACAATGTAACTTAATCAGTTGTTCTGTTTTCTAGGGTTCCGCAGCTGCTACAGGCTGGTCTGGTCCGAGGGAAAACGCATGTACTGTGATGTACATGTCTACACGGAGGGATAAAAGCCCGGGAGGTATCGTCAATTAGACGATGACCTTCCGGGCTTATTTTGTTTCCGCGGTTAAGAGGTTTGTATCATAACTTATTTAGGTAAAGAGGAGGGAATGGCAGTGAATAACAGTATGGCATGGGTTAAGATCGCAGGCGCTGCCTGCTTCGAGGTCGTGTGGGTCATCGGGCTCAAGCATGCTTCGGCTCCGTGGGAGTGGCTCGTTACGGCAGTGGCCATTATCATCAGTTTCTATACGATCATCTCGGCGAGCAGCAAGCTGCCCGTAGGAACGGTCTATTCTGTATTTGTCGGACTCGGCACAGCCGGGACTGTACTGGCGGATATCCTGTGGTTCGGTGAGCCGTTCAAGCCGCTGAAGCTGGTGCTGGTGCTGATTCTGCTGGCGGGTGTTATCGGGCTGAAGCTTGTGACCGGTGATTCTAAAGAGAAGGAGGTGTCCTAAAATGGCTTGGTTAATGCTGATTGCTGCCGGCTGCTGTGAAATGTTCGGGGTGGCGATGATAGGCAAGCTGCACCGGGACCGCAATTGGCAGGCGATTGCCCTGCTGGTCCTCGGATTCGGAGGCAGCTTTCTGCTGCTGTCGCTCGCCATGGAAAGTCTCCCGATGGGCACGGCCTATGCGGTATGGACAGGAATTGGTGCTTCCGGAGGTGCGATTCTGGGCATGCTCCTGTATGGTGAAGCCCGGGATCTGCGGCGGATCATCTGTATTGTGGTGATTCTCGGAGCTGCCGTCGGTTTGAAAATGGTAGGCTGACAACGCTGAGATGTTAAAGAAATAGACACCTGTACGATGTTTCGAATGATGTATCATGGTAAGTATAGTAAGTAGTACTTAATCCATCGTATAAGGAGACTTCCACTATGAATGAAAATATACCCGGGCGGATTAAACTTCCGGACGGAACAGACTTGCCGAGAATCGGACAGGGAACCTGGTGTATGGGTGATGATGCTTCCAGACGTTCTGAGGAGATAGCTGCCCTGAGGCATGGGGTAGAGTTGGGCCTTAGTGTGATAGATACGGCAGAAATGTACGGGGACGGCCGCTCGGAAGAGCTTGTCGGTGAAGCGATCCGGGGAATCCGCGACAGCGTATTCCTGGTCTCCAAGGTGTATCCGCATAATGCAGGCAAGAAACAGCTGGCCCGCAGCTGTGAGGACAGTCTGAAGCGGCTCCGTACGGATCATCTGGATCTATATCTGCTGCACTGGCGGGGGAAGATTCCGCTGGAGGAGACGGTGGAAGGCATGGAGGAACTGGTGGCCGCCGGAAAAATAGCCCGCTGGGGCGTGTCCAATCTGGACACGGACGCTATGCGGGAATTGCTGCGCATTCCCGGAGGCAACCGCTGCGCTGTTAATCAGGTCCTCTACCATCTGGGTTCCAGAGGTATTGAGCATGAGCTGCTGTCCTGGCAGCGGAGCCACAAAATACCTGTAATGGCCTACTCTCCGCTGGCACAGGCAGGCACCTTGAGAAAAGGACTGACGGAGAATGCTGCGGTGCAAGAGGTTGCCCTTAGACACGGAGCGACACCGCTGCAAATTCTGCTGGCCTGGAGCATCCGGGAAGGCGACGTAATCGCTATTCCCAAAGCATCGACCCCGCGGCATGTAGCCGAGAACGCGGCAGCAGGGGAAATCAAGCTCAGTACCGATGAGCTGTGGCAGCTGGATGAGGCTTTTCCGCAGCCTGCCTGGAGAGTTCCACTGGATATGATCTAAAACTTTTAAAGATTAGAAATAACGGAGTGGAAATCTAAATAAAGCACACCCTAAACGGGAGTCTTGCAGTCAATGCAGACTTCCGTTTTTTTTTGTAAATATAAGGATGTTTAGGCTTCACGCCATAAATTATTTTTGTTTTTGCTAAAGAAACGGACCTCATCCCATAGGGATGGCAGGGCCGTTTTTTCTTGTGTCCATAAGCCGGATGCATGTCCAAAAGCCTGTGGCAACAGCTCTTAAATGTTGTCAACAACGTTCATGACGAAACCGTGTTTTCAATTTAATGACAAAGAAAGCGCTTTGATTTACGCTGTGTGCATAAGGGATATCTTTTAAAGAAAGCTTAAATAAAGGCATCCCATTTAATTTATTAAGGGGGCATTTTAAATGGCCACAACGGCAACAACGCAAACTTCATCCGGTGGTACAAGGGTGAAAGTTCAACAATTCGGCCGCATGCTCAGCGGTATGGTTATGCCGAATATCGGCGCTTTTATCGCATGGGGTTTAATCACGGCTTTATTCATTCCAACAGGCTGGTTTCCAAATGAAAGCCTTGCAGCTCTAGTAGATCCAATGATCAAATTTCTGCTTCCGCTGCTCATCGGGTATACAGGCGGACAGATGGTACACGGCAAACGCGGCGGTGTTATCGGGGCAGTAGTCACGATGGGGGTTATCGTCGGTTCTTCTATTCCGATGTTCCTCGGCGCCATGATTGTCGGCCCGCTGGCCGGCTGGGTTCTGAAGCAATTCGACCGTGCAGTTGACGGCAAGATCAAAGCCGGGTTCGAAATGCTTGTCAACAACTTCTCGCTCGGCATCATTGGCGGCGGCTTGTCCATTGCTGCGCTGAAGGGAATCGGACCTCTGGTTGAAGGCTTGACCAACATCCTTTCCAATGGTGTGGAATTTCTGGTCAATCATAACCTGCTGCCGCTCGTCAACATCATCATTGAGCCGGCAAAAGTATTGTTCCTGAACAATGCAATCAACCACGGCGTACTCGGACCGATTGCGCTGGAAGAATCACAGAGACTGGGACAATCGGTACTGTTCATGCTGGAATCGAATCCGGGACCAGGGCTGGGTATCCTGCTTGCTTACTGGCTGGTAGGACGCGGTTCGGCGAAGGCCTCCGCACCGGGTGCGGTAATCATTCACTTCCTGGGGGGTATTCATGAAATTTACTTCCCGTACATTCTGATGAATCCACGTCTGATCCTGGCTGTTATCGGCGGCGGCGTGTCTGGAACGTTCACAATGCAATTGCTGGGCGCAGGTCTGGTAGCTTCTCCATCGCCAGGCAGTATCTTTGCTTACTTCGCCATGACACCTAAGGGCGGATATGTGCCAATGCTTGCCGGTGTCATTGTTGCCACAGCCGTATCCTTCGTGCTGGCTACACTGCTCCTTAAGACCGTGAAGAAGAACAACGAAGAAGAGATGGATCTGGAAGAAGCTGCAGCAAAAGTGAAAGACATGAAGTCGGCAGGGACTGCAGCGCAAACCGCTGCTGCTGCCGCAACTGTAACTACAGCGGCAAATGTCCGCGGCAAGGCTGATGTGAACAAAATCGTCTTCGCTTGTGATGCAGGTATGGGGTCCAGCGCGATGGGCGCATCCGTGCTAAGAAAAAAACTGCAGGCTGCCGGAGTCAATATTACGGTTGTCAATTCCGCAGTCAGCGAAATCCCTGCGGATGCTGATATCGTGGTTACCCAGAAAACGCTGACGGACCGGGCGATTGCCAGCAATCCGAAAGCAGAGCATATTTCTATCGACAATTTCCTGAAGAGCCCTAAATATGATGAGCTAGTGGAACGTTTAAAGTAAGCGGAACAAGCATAGAAATGATGTATAACGCTAACTCAGGAGACGCTGGCCCGCAAAGCCGGCGTTTGTCTCTATTTAGGGCGGGGGTACACGGTTATGAGAAAAGTTACCGCGAGGCAGCGTCAAATCATCTGGCTTCTCTTGGGAGTCAGTGAAGAGATTACTGCCGCCGAAATCGCCGAGAGCACCGGTGTGAGTGTAAGAACGGTTCACCGGGAGATGGAGGACATCGAGCTTACGCTGGCAGATTTCGGTCTGGATTTGATCCGGAAATCAGGAAAAGGGATTCAGTTGAGCGGCCCGGCGGCCGGTCTTGCTGAGCTGCGCCTGTTTTTGCGGGAAGAGAAGCCAGCGGAACATTCCAGCGAGGACCGCAAGGTGTATGAGCTCTGCTCCTTGCTGGAGGCAGAAGAGCCGGTGAAGCTGTTCACACTGGCCCACTGGCTCAAAGTTACGGTGGCTACCGTGAGTTATGACTTGGATGAACTGGAGCCCTGGGTCCGCAAGTTCGGCCTGCAGCTGGTCCGCAGGCGGGGCTACGGCGTTGAGATTACCGGCAGCGAGATTGACAAGCGCAGGGCGATTGCCCGGCTGGCCGCCGAGCATCTGGATCTTTCAGATCTGGTAGGGCATAATCCGCAGCCTGCGAGCAGTCCGGTCTTCCGGATTCTTCTGGATGCGGTAGGCAAAACCAATCTGATGGACGTGGAGAACACGCTGTGGGATATGGAATGGAAATGGACGGCGGAGCTGCCGGAGATCGTTTATATGGAAATGCTGCTTGGCCTCGCTGTAACCACCAGACGGATTGAGATTGGCCGGAGTATCGACAACGGCGTGGAAGCGGGATATCCCAGAATGTCAGATCACCGCCATATTACCGCCGCCGAGCAATTTGGGCAGCGGCTGGGCCAGGCGCTGGGAGCTGAGATTCCGCGGGCAGAGATTCTATATATAGCCGGTCTGTTCGACAGGGTCCAGGAATCATTCTTCTCAGCCGGATTCGCCTCCGGTGACATTGAGCTGATGGAGATTGTATATAAGCTGACGGAGAGCGTGGTCAAACGGACCGGAGTTCCGTTTCAAAGCGACCGCTCCTTGCGGGAAGGGTTGCTGGAGCATATGGATCCGGCCTTCAAGCGGCTCCGGGAGGGAACCCGTATCCGCAATCCGCTGCTGGGCCCCATCCGTAAGGATTATGAATATTTGTTCCAGATTGTGAGGGCCGCGGTGGAGGAGCTGGAGCTGGAACTGGACATCCCCGATGAGGAAATCGGATTCTTGGTCATGCATTTCGGCGCTTCTGTCGAACGTCTGAATCAGCTCAGGCGGGGCGTCCGGGCAATTCTGGTCTGCGCCAGCGGTCTCAGTTCTTCCCGGCTGCTGGCTACCCGGCTGGCCAAAGAAATGCCGCAGATTGAAATTCTCGGCAATATTTCCTGGTACGAAGCGGCTCGACTGCCTGAGGTTGACTACGATCTGATTATTTCAACGATTGATCTGCCGCTCGACAAAGACCGCTATATCAAAATCAGTCCTCTGTTGACAGGGGAAGAAATAGAAAAACTGCTGAGTTATATTCAGAACACCACGCTGAGAGAACGGGAGAGCGTTCCGCAAGGCGAGTACGACAGAACAGCGCGTGAAGAGCATTCCCTGGAGCGGTTGAAAAGCTACCAGGGCATGCTGGATGAAACGGTCAGCCTGCTGGAGCGGTTCCGCTTCTATCCGCTTGATAACAGCGGGATAACGCTGCCCGCAACGATTTCGGCGATGCTCGATTTTCTGGATGGCAGCGGGGTGGTCGGCGATGCAGATATCCTGCTGGAGCGGCTGCTGGAACGGGAAAGGATGGCCAGCCAGGTCATTCCGGACACTGGTCTTGCGCTGTTTCATGCAAGAAGCAGCCACATCCTGATGTCTTCCCTGACGCTGTACCGTCTGCGCCAGCCGGTTGTTCTGGATGGGGGTACCGAGGTCAGGGTCATCCTGCTGATGCTTGCACCGCGCAAGCTGTCCAAGGAAAGCCTGGAAGTGCTGAGTGAAATCAGTGCAATGCTGCTTAATTCCGAGCTGGTGAAGCTGCTTGAGGAGCGTACGGAGTCCGAGATCAGGCGATATCTGTCGTCAGAGCTGCTGCGTTTTTTCGAAAATAAAATGTGAAAGCGAGAGAAACCATATGAGTATACTGTCAGAGAATAAAGTGATTATGAACGGTGTTGCCAAAGATAAATACGAGGCGATCACCATGGCCGGAAAGCTGCTTGTGGATGCCGGACATGTAACAGAAGAATATGTGCCGAAGATGCTAGAGCGCGAAGAGGTAGTTTCCACTTATATGGGCGAAGGACTTGCCATTCCCCACGGAACCAAAGAAGCCAGACCCTTCATTAAATCTACCGGATTATCCATTATCCGCTTTCCTGATGGTGTTGATTTTGGCGGAGATGAGCCGGCCTTTGTTGTGATTGGCATTGCAGCGGCAGGTGACGGGCACATGGAGATATTGACGAATGTGGCGATGATCTTCTCGGAAGAGGATGCCATTGAGCGGGTCATGAATGCGCCAACCCCGGCCGATGTGATCGCCATCTTTGAAGGAGGCCTGGAATGATGAAGGCTGTTCATTTCGGTGCCGGCAATATCGGCAGAGGTTTTATCGGTCTGCTTCTGTCGCAGGCAGGCTATGAGGTCACCTTCGTCGATGTGAATGAAACCTTCGTCACACAGCTTCAAGAACGCGGGGAATACCCGGTGACGCTGGCCAGCGAGGGTCAGGAAACGGTGATCGTGAAGAACGTGACCGCACTAAGCAGTGTAACCCATGCCGAAGAAGTTGCCGCGGCCATTGCCGGAGCGGATCTTGTTACGACAGCGGTTGGAGTATCCATCCTGAAGCATATTGCAGGGGTGCTGGCTGAGGGGATCGGCAGACGGCTTGCGGGTTCCACCGCTCCGCTGCATGTCATTGCCTGCGAGAATGCCATCGGCGGTAGTGCGCAATTGAAAGAGCTCGTATACGCTAAGCTGGATACTGAGACACGGTCCAAAGCGGATATATCCGTAGCTTTCCCGAACGCGGCAGTAGACCGGATTGTTCCCTTGCAGCAGCATGAGGATATCCTCAAGGTAGTGGTAGAGCCATTCTATGAGTGGGTGGTAGACGCTTCTCAGATGCTTCCTGGTTACCGTCCGGTAGAAGGTGTTCACTATGTAGATAATCTTGAACCTTATATTGAACGCAAATTGTTCACGGTGAATACCGGGCACTGCTCGGCAGCGTATCTCGGGTACCTGCGCGGTTACGGGACGATCCAGCAGGCTATGGCGGATGAGGGTTTGACCGGGCTTGTGCGCGAAGTGCTGGAGGAGACAGGGGCGGTGCTGGCTCAGAAGCACGGGTTCGACGCGGAGCAGCACAGCAAGTATATCGACAAAATACTGGAGCGCTTCCGCAATCCGGCCCTGACGGATGAAGTTACCCGTGTAGGACGTTCACCGATCCGCAAGCTGTCGCCGAATGACCGGCTGGTATCGCCGGCGCTCCAGGCTTTTGACAGAGGGCTTGGATTCACGGCCCTGACCCGCTCCATGGCGGCAGCACTGCTGTTCAACGTGAGCGATGATCCGGAAGCGGTTGAGCTTCAGGCGGCTGTCGCAGAGCTTGGTGCTGCAGCGGCAGTTACGAAATATACCGGCCTGGCCGCAGATCATGCGGTACACCGGTCGGTGATGGCAGAGTATGACAAACTGAAATAACGATGCAGGACATCATAAAGAGCCGCAGGGGAGATTCTATCCCCTGCGGCTCTTCGAATAGCGCAGCTTAGCTGTTCTCAATAATGGTCTGCAGCGTCGTGCGGTCCAGTCCTTCTACGAGCTTGATCAGCAGCTCTTTGGCGGCATCATAATCATCACTGTGAATAATGGAAGAGGATGTGTGGATGTAGCGCGAGCAGATTCCAATCACTGTGGACGGCACGCCAATTCCGCTGACATGCACCTGCCCGGCATCGGTTCCGCCTTGGGAGACAAAATACTGGTATTTGATCCGGTGGGTATCTGCCGTATCCTGAACGTATTCGAGCAGGCCGCGGTGGGTAATCATCGTCGGATCGTAAATGCGCAGCAGCGCTCCTTGGCCCAATTGGCCGAAGGCCTGGCGGTCGCCGGTCATGTCGGCGGCGGCACTGGCATCCAGGCCGAAGAAGATGTCCGGCGACAGCAGGTTAGCTGCTGTGCGGGCACCGCGCAGGCCGACCTCTTCCTGTACCGTAGCACCGGCGAACACGGTGTTTGGCAGTTTTTTGCCGTGCAGCGCTTTGACCAGCTCAATGGCAAGGCCTAAGCCATAGCGGTTGTCCCAAGCTTTGGCCATGATTTTCTTCGGATTGGCCAGCGGGGTGAACGGGCAGATCGGCAGAATCTGCTGTCCCGGAGCAACGCCGTAGCCCTGTGCTTCTTCCCGGCTGTCCGCACCGATATCTATGTACATTCTGCGGATATCACCGGTTTTGTTGCGTTCGTCATCACTCAGCAGATGGATCGGCGTACTGCCGACAACACCCGTCAATGTTCCCTTCGGGGTAATGATCTGCAGCCGCTGCGAAGCAACCGCCGAAGCCAGCCAGCCGCCGAGCGGTTGAAAGCGGATCATTCCGTTGTCGGTGATGCCGGTGACCATAAAGCCCACCTCGTCAAAATGACCGGCCACCATAATCTTGGGGCCGTTCTCTTCGCCGCGCAGCACACCGAACAGGCTGCCGAGGCGGTCCTGGACGAACTCTTCGGTATACGGTGTCATAGCATCCTTGACATAGGCACGCAACTCGCGCTCAAAGCCTGGAGCTGCGGGGAATTCAGTTAATGTTTTGAACAGATTGGTAGTTTCTTGATTCATATACTTATCGCTCCTTTACTATTGTCTAGTATGAACATTGTCGCGCTACTTGTCCATGTCTGCAAAGGGGTAAATGAACACTGGGCGCCGCCTTTGCGAATATTATGCAGTAGTGGCTCTGCAGGCAGGAGCCGGGAAAGGAAGCGAGGAAGATGAGGGTGGCTGGAAGCAGGTCCGCGGACAACCCGCAGGGCTTCTACGGTAAAGTGAATGCCCGTGGGGTGCCAAAAAGATACCTCCGCCGGTATGGGCCGGAGCGCGATGCTGTGCTGATTTTGATTCTGTTTATACTGCTGATTGTAATACTGCTGTATTTTTCCTGAACTGGGGAGACATAACGAAGCGGCTTACGGCGAACAATAAGGAAAAACTTCTAAGCGAAGAAAAGTCCGAGGGGAAATGTCCGCACTCACTGGTCCAGCCCTCCCCTCGCATACATTCCAGGAGGTGTCCTCATTTGCCGGCCAAAACTAGAAAGTCCGGTGTCAAGCTTCGGCTTGACACCATGACCCCACAGGATTATGAGAAATTGTCCAAGCCGTATGTGCCCAGCCGTCCTGTGTTCAAAAACTGCATCCGGGCTTTTCTGTCGGGAGGGTTGATCTGCGTGATCGGACAAGGCATCCAGGAGGCATTTATGGCGATATTCGATATGACCTCCAGGGAAGCTTCAAGCCCTACCGTTGCGGTTCTGATCCTTATCTCCGTCATCCTGACCAGCTTCGGTGTATATGACAAATTGGCCCAATGGTCAGGAGCAGGCACTGCTGTTCCCGTCACGGGTTTTGCCAACAGTATGTGCTCCGCAGCGCTTGAACACCGTGCCGAAGGTCTTGTGCTCGGAGTTGGCGGCAATATGTTCAAGCTGGCCGGCTCCGTCATTGTATTCGGTGTCGTCGCAGCCTTTATAGTCGGGGTAGTCTATGCCATTATGGGCTGGGGAGGTTCTCACTAAACTATGAAGCAGCTTGGCAGCCAGACCTGGCAATTCACAACCCGTCCTGTCATTCTCGGTTCTTCCGCAGTAGTAGGGCCGGAAGAAGGGGAAGGCCCTTTAGTTTCCGATTTTGATTTTATCTATGACTCGCTCAAAATGGGCGAACAGACATGGGAGAAGGCAGAACGAGCCCTCTTCGAGAAAGCATCCAAGCTGGCGCTGATGCATGCCGGACTCGAGCAGGAGAAGCTGGAGTTTTTCGTCGGCGGGGATTTAATGAATCAGATTATCAGCAGCTCGTTCGCGGCGAGAAAGCTTGGCGTGCCTTATCTTGGCGTCTTTGGCGCATGTTCCACTTCCATGGAGAGTCTCGCCATCGCTTCGATGATCGTGGATTCCGGCGGGGGCAAATACGCGCTCGCGGGAACCTCCAGCCATAACTGTACCGTGGAGAAGCAATTCCGCTATCCAGTCGAATACGGCTCCCAAAAGCCGCCGACCGCCCAGTATACCGTAACAGGTTCGGGTTGTGCCATTGTCGGCCGCAATGACGGCTCCGCTGCAGGCCCCTATGTCGTGTCGGCAACCCTCGGACGCATTATGGATATGGGACTGACGGACCCTTTTAATATGGGCACAGCCATGGCTCCGGCCGCCGCGGATACGATAACTGCCCATTTCCGCGATACGGGCTTGTCCCCCGGCCATTACGATTTAATTGTAACCGGTGATCTGGCTTCTATCGGCCTGCCCATTGCCAAAGATCTCCTGGCCAAAGAAGGCATTCCCATGGAGCAGACGACATTTGATGACTGCGGGATGCTCATTTATAATCTCGACAAGCAGAAATATGTCATCGCCGGAGGGAGCGGCTGCGGCTGCTCGGCTGTGGTCACCTATGGACATATTCTCAAACGGATGAAAAAAGGCGAGCTGAAGCGGGTGCTGATCGTGGCAACCGGAGCGCTGCTTTCACCGCTGTCATACCAGCAGGGAGAAAGCATACCGTGCGTGGCACATGCTGTAGCTCTGGAGAGCGGAGGTGAAGGAGCATGATTTATGTATGGGCATTTTTGATTGGAGGCGCCATCTGTGTCATCGGGCAGCTCATGTTCGACGTACTGAAGCTGACGCCCGCTCACACGATGAGCACGCTTGTCGTTGCCGGAGCGATCGCTGACGCGTTTGGACTGTATGACCCGCTGGTGAAATTTGCCGGGGCAGGGGCTAGCGTCCCGATTACCAGCTTCGGCAACTCATTGGTGCACGGAGCGCTTACGGAACTGGAACGGGACGGCTGGGTCGGTGTGGTGACGGGGATTTTCGACGTGACCAGTGCGGGGATTTCGTCAGCCATTGTATTCTCGTTTCTGGCAGCCCTGCTTGTACGGCCTAAGGGAACGCATTGATCAGCTGAAAACTATAGGATTCTTTTCCGGCCGCCACTTGGCGGTCTTTTTTGTTTTGTCTACATAACCTTCCTTAATTCCTGCGTGCTCTGCTCAAGAAGTTTCTCCGCCGCAGCGGAAATTAGAGAGTACTCCTGATCAAGCCATTGCTTTATGCCGGGCTCGTAATCCTTCTTGAAGATTAGCGCCGATAAATTCCTGATGATGTGATAGGAAGCATACGGATGGGGCAGCTTGGGGGCATTTTTGGCCTGAAGCAAAAATTTGGTGAGCACGGAATGATCGCTGTAATAGAAAAGCTCAACTAATTTAGCCCGGTATTCCAAATCCCTGGACTCAAGCCCGGGAAATTGGTTGAAGTCATACAAATGCTGTGCTTCGTGATTCAGGTAAGAAATTCGAAACTCTGCGCCTTCGATATCTTCATAACGTTTGGCATTGCAATACAGGCTTTCCTTCACAGCCCAGCCCCCGACGGTTCTCTGTTCACACGTAGCGAAACTGATCCAGCTTTCCAGAATAAAGTCCTTCATCATATGTACGGTTACGGGCTGGCTGATGGAAGGGAGCTCCACAGTGAAATTTAACGTCTCCATCTTTCGCCATATATAAGGTCCTCTGTACGGAGGGGTGACTCCGCCCCAAAAATAATAACCCTTTTGTGCAAATACTTCCTTCAGATGATCTTCAATGCAATCAAGGGCGGCGGGCTGCTCAATCTCAATCAAATTGCGGAGTGCATCCATGAGCTTAACCTCAGCATCATCCGCTGCATCAGGACGGGTCAGCACCATGCGGAAGTAAGCGTGGTAGGCCGAAATTACCTGTCTAACCCAAGGATCTTCTTCCTTGAGTGTTACCTCGTCATGCTTGTTGAAAAATCTGTTGATGTACAATGCCTCAATCTTTTCGATTTGCTCGGTTTTGGGCTGGATTGAACGCAGATACGCCATTGCCGGGTTAATATCTCCTTGAAGACATAGGGCATAAAACTTGTCCATGGATGACCCTCTTTTCGCCTGCCAGAATAGAAAAACGGATTCGGTTTATAATCATTTCTATAGGAACAATAATTTTCCTTCTATATAATAGAGAGATTTCCTTGTCCTTTGTTTGGTGTATCTTTAATTTCACGGGCTGCAATAATGTACTTTGGGACCCATAATCATGTAAAATATAAGTATTACGCTTATTCTGACATAGGAGGTTTACTATATATGCCCGTACGTCAAGAATCAATTCACATCATGAAGGCTGTTCGCCATAATTTAGAATCCTGTATACTCGGCAAAACATTTGAAATAGAGCTGCTGCTTACGGCGCTGCTGGCCGGTGGGCATGTCCTGATCGAGGATGTTCCGGGAACGGGCAAAACCCAGCTCATTCGGGCGCTCTCCAGATCAATGTCCGGGGAGTACCGCCGAATTCAGTGCAATCCCGATATTCTCCCTAGTGATATAACGGGGGTATCGGTCTATCATCCGCGCGATGAGATGTTCCATTTCCGTCCCGGTCCCGTGATGACGAATATTCTGCTCGCCGACGAGATCAACCGTGCGACAACAAAGACGCAGTCTGCGCTGCTTGAAGTGATGGAAGAACGGAATGTAACCGTCGACGGAGAGACCTATCCGCTGCCGCATCCGTTTATGCTCTGTGCGACCCAGAACCCGATTGATTTCGAAGGCACCTACACGCTGCCCGAAGCACAGCTTGACCGTTTCATGCTGCGTATCAGCCTTGGCTATCCCGATGCGGTTACCGAGAAGAATCTTCTGATGAGCCATCAGGAGGGACAGCCGGTGGACAGGCTTACCCCGGTAACAGGCATGGAACAAATTGCGGCTATCCAGGAAGAAATCCGCGAGATTTATATCAGCGATCCTGTCCTGAACTATTTGCTGGATATTGTCCGCCAGACCAGAGAGCATCCGCTAGTCCTGCTTGGTGCCAGCCCCCGTGCTTCGCTTTCATTCATGATGGCCTGCAAAGCCTATGCTTTCCTGCAGGAGCGCGATTATGTTCTTCCGGATGATGTGAAGATTCTTGCCCCCTATGCGCTGGGACACCGTATTCTGCTGCGTCCGGAATCGCGGCTGGACAATATCAGTGTTGATTCCTTGCTTCAGAAGCTGCTGCAGAGTATACATGTGCCTGTGACGATGAGGCAATAATGATGAAAAGCTATTTGTCCGGAGCGGCAGCTGTCATTCAGCCGGGGAAATTCGCCGGCATCCTTGCGATCTGGGGCATCACGCTGCTCTATGTACTGTTTCAGGGCGGCAAAACATCATTCATGCTGTTTATAATGGTATCTGTATTAATGATATATCTGTTGATTGGAGGCTTAGGCGGAGTACGGCGGGCCAAAGGCACGCGCAGCCTGTATTCCGAATTGGACAAGCCTGATCTGCTCTATGCGGGCGGTTTTCTGCGGGTGAAGCTGGACGTTACGATTCCAGGCTTTTTGCCTCTGCCCTATGTGGTGGTGAGAGAAATTCTGAAGCGCCATAACGGCGAATCCTGGGTATTTGAGGAGAGCATGGTTCCCAGCCTGAGAGGGCAGGGGGAACTGCTGTTTCAGACGCCGGCACTGGAGCGCGGCCGTTATACGTTCGAAGGAACGGATATCCTGAGTGAGGATATCTTTGGCCTGGTGGAGCATAAGGGCACCTTTATGGCCGAAGGGCAATTCCGCGTATTGCCCCGTGCGGTATTCGTGCCGCGTTGGCAGCTCTATGAGCGGAAGTCACGGCTGGCGGGGCAGCAAGCCTCGCTGCTCCATTCCCGGAGGGAGACAACGCAGATAAACGGGGTCCGCGATTACGTCTATGGCGACCGGTTGACGCGAATCCACTGGAATGCCACCGCCAAGACAGGTAACTGGAAATCCAAGGAATTTGAGCATGAATCTGTACCTAAGACCATGATTGTGCTGGACGGCAGCGCCATGGTATATGCCGGCTCGAACCAGTTTGAGCTGGCGGTGTCGATTGCCGCCTCCCTGCTCGGCTTTGGGATCCGCGACCGGATCGGCATCGGTTTATGCTGTCTGGACAAGAACACCA
Organism: Paenibacillus sp. IHBB 3054; assembly: GCF_051594305.1. Taxonomy (NCBI): domain Bacteria; kingdom Bacillati; phylum Bacillota; class Bacilli; order Caryophanales; family Paenibacillaceae; genus Paenibacillus; species Paenibacillus sp. IHBB 3054. The sequence continues at coordinate 75,042 of NZ_JBOFBG010000022.1, forward strand.
AGATATTCATGCCTGCTGAGGGCGCTGCGGAGCGGCAGAAGATGATCCAATATTTGATTGACATTAATGCCGAAGGCCGGGGGCCGCTGGTTCCCAGGCTGGAAAAAGGACACCGTATGTTTCCCAAAGGCTCCTATCTGGTGTTGATCAGTCCGCAGAGCGGACAGCCTGTACTGGATGTGATGCGCTGGGCGGAGAGCCGGGGAATGACGCCTTCCCATATTCATGTGCGCAATCCTGCAGCGGGCAACCGCGGCGGAGAATGGATGGATGTGCTGAAATCCCGCGGGGCAACCGGCTATAGCGTAAGTTCGCTTCAAGAGCTGCCCTCAGTGCTCGGAGGTGATAAAGTATGATAAGACGCTGGTGGAGCGGGATGAAGTCCTCATGGCATTACTCCTTCAGTCTGCTATGGCTGATGGTTATCGCCCTGCAATGGCTCACTTATACAGAGCCCTTCTGGCTGAAGGCGACCACTGCCGCCGTACTGCTGACCTTGGCTGCGGCGGGGGTTGTTGAAATTCTTTTACCTGTTAAACGGGGATATCGGCTAATTCTTGAAGTTTGCGCCATGCTATATTTCGTGTACAGGGTAATTCTGCGCTACGAACTCTATGTTCCTGATCCATTGCTGCCTTCACTGCGCGAACGTCTGCCTGACATCGCCATAAATATGGTTCCATATCTATGGTTTGCTGCGGGTGCGCTGGCCTTGCTGCTCCTGTCATCGTGGTGGGTCTCCTCCAAGGCGCGGATTCTGCTGTTTATCACCACGAATATTGTAGCCTTTGCGGCACTGGATTCCTTCACTTCGGCCATACTCTGGCAGGAGGTCGCCTGGACGGTGTTCGCGGGGATGGGCTGGCTTGTTACCCAGCATTTGAGAAGCTTTCAATTGCATTATCCCCGCGGCTGGACTTATCTGCTGAAATATCCTTTCAAGATATTCATTAATATCGCCATCATTTTCTCCTTTGTCATTATTACAGGTGTGAACATGCCTGAGGTGCGGCCGACGCTGACAGATCCTTATACCGCCTGGCATAAATGGAACGGCAGCGGATTATCGGCAAGCTCCGGCACATCGGGAACAACAAACGCCGGAACCAGTGATGCTTCTGCAGGCAGGACTACTTCGGGTTATAGTATGAACGACGATAATCTGGGCGGGGGCTTTAACTATGATTATTCGCCAGTCATGACAGTGACCTCGGATATACGTTCCTACATGCGGGGGGAAACCCGCAGCGTATATTCCGGAAAAGGATGGAGTGATGACGACCGGCTTACACGCGGTCCGCTGTCCGGGGCAGCGGTAGGCAAAGAGCTGGACAGGGAACCCGGTTCCAAGGTGGAGACGCAGACCCTACAGCAGACGGTAAAGCTGCTTGGGAACATTGATTATCCGGTATTGTTCGGAGCCTATTCCATTGCGAAGGTCGATTCCATAGACGGCAAGGAACAGAGCAGCCGCTTATTATGGAGAAGCGCAGACAGCGAAATGCTGTGGGATACGGATGGGAACAGCGGAAACTATCCCCAGACTTACGTGCTTACTTCGGAGGTCCCTGTCGTATCCGTGCAGGAGCTGAGCAAACAGACCTTCGATCAGCTGTACGCCGGCCAGAATAATACGCAATACCTGCAACTGCCCGACAATTTTCCAGAGCGGGTCACAGAGCTGGCAGAGACAATTACCGCAAGCGCGAAGACCCCTTATGACAAAATTGCGCTGCTCCAGCAATATCTGCAGCAAACCTATCCATACTCGAATCAGCCGGATCTGTCGCGCGGCAAAAGCAAGGATTTCGTGGAGAGTTTTCTGTTCGAGATTATGGAAGGCTATTGTGACTACTATTCCACCGCACTCGTGACCATGGCGCGTTCGCTGGATATTCCGGCACGCTGGGTCAAGGGGTATGCACCCGGTGAGCAGGCACAGCTGCCGGACAGTCTGGCCCAGCAGGGATTATCCAATAATAATTATACGATTACTAATGCCGATGCCCATTCCTGGGCGGAAATCTATTTCGGTGAATACGGCTGGATTCCGGTGGAAGCGACCCCGGGCTTTAATGTACCTCTTCTCACACAGAGCGAAGAGCCTGAGAGTAAGGAAGATACACAGCCGGAAGAGGATAATCCCGAGCCTGAACAAGCCGTGGCAGATCCCGGCAAAACCGGTGGAAGCCTTCAAGTAGGCGTCTGGGCTGTATCGGCCGCTGCGGCAGTGCTGCTGCTGTGGGGAGGTTATCTGCTCTGGCATTACCGCTTCAGTCTCCGGTTCCTGCTTGGGCGGCTGCGCAACGGCAAACCATTGTCTCCGGTGCAGAAAGTTGTGGCTGAAACCGAGCGGTGGGTAAAGTATGCCCGCAGAAAGGGCATGCTTAAAGAAGAGCACGAAACGCTTCGTGAATCGGTGGCCCGCTGGAGCCGTGAACGTCCGGCGGCTGCAGAAAGTCTGGCGTCGCTGCTGCAAATGTTCGAGAAGGCGAAGTACAGCCCGGATGTTATAGAAGACAAAGATTGGCGCAGCGTGTATACTGAAGCTTTGCGGCTGCACAGTCTCTTGAAATCAGATAAATAAACGCGGCAGTCCTAACATCGTCGCAGATTCATTTGCGAAGCGCAAAGAGTATGATATAGTTTTTCGTATGAAATCGAGGTGAACGTATTGTTTGAAAGGTTGGTTCCAAAACTCCGGGTGAATACGGTATTTGATATTGGGCTGGAAGAGCTGTACAGCCGGGGATACCGTGGTATCATTACGGATCTGGATAACACGCTAGTCGGCGCCAAAGCGCCTCTGGCCACTCCGGAGCTGCTGTTATGGTTCGAGAAGGTGAAAGAGCTGGGCTTCAAGCTTATCATTGTGTCGAACAATAACATGGATCGGGTGTCACGCTTTGCAACGCCGCTTAATATTGAATTTGTGCATCAGGCCCGCAAGCCGATCAATACGCCTTTCGTGAAGGCGATGAAGCTGATGGATCTGAAGCCGGAACAGACAATCGTAGTTGGCGATCAGATGCTTACGGATGTATTCGGCGGCAACCGGCTCGGCCTGTATACGGTACTGGTGCTGCCCATCTCCGTGAAGGATGAAGGCATTGGAACAAGAATTAACCGCCGGGTCGAGCAGATTGCCCTGACACGGCTTCGCAAGCAAGGATTGTGGCATGAGGAGGATAAACCCCAATGAATCAACAGAATGAATCACAGCGCCCTGTAAAATGCAGCGGCTGCGGCATTAAGCTGCAGACGGAGAACAAGGATCTCCCGGGTTATATTCCGGAGGTTGCATTTGAACGGGAACCGGTTATTTGCCAGCGCTGTTTCCGCATCAAAAACTATAATGAAGCTTCTTCGGTATCCGTCGACCAGGATGAATTTCTTCACCTGCTCAGCGGAGTGGGCGAGAAGAACGCGCTTGTAGTGCATATTGTCGATCTCTTCGATTTTGAAGGCAGCCTGATTTCCGGCCTGCAGCGTTTTGTCGGCAATAATCCGGTTATTCTTGCAGTGAACAAATGTGATTTGCTGCCCAAGGTAACGAACTGGAACAAGCTCCGCAACTGGATGCAGCAGCGCTGCAAGGAGCATGGACTGCGGACCGCGGAGATTATACTCTGCAGCGCGAAGCGCAATCAAGGGTTCGAACGTCTGCTGGAAGCGGTGAATGAGCTTCGCGGACAGCGTGATGTCTATGTCGTAGGGGCAACCAACGTAGGTAAGTCTACGCTGATTAACCGGCTTATTTCCGATTACAGCGATCTCGAGCAGGAACTGACGACCTCGCGTTATCCGGGAACGACTCTGGATACAGTCAAAATCCCGCTGGATGATGGCCACTATATCATTGATACTCCGGGAATTGTATATCCTTGGCGGTACAGTGAACTGGTGGAGCGCAAGGACCTCGGTGCCGTTATGCCGGAAAATTCGCTCAAACCTGCGGTATATCAGCTGAATGAAGGCCAGACGCTGTTCTTCGGCGGTCTGGGGCGTTTTGATTTCATTCAGGGTGCCCGGCAATCCTTCACCTGCTTCATCAGCACTACGCTCAAGATTCACCGTACGAAGCTGGAACGTGCGGATTCCCTGTATCAGGATCACCGCGGGGTAATGCTGGCTCCACCGGTAACTGCGGACATGGACAAGCTGCCGCAGTGGCAGCGTCATGAATTCCGGATCAGCCGGGGCAGCCAGACCGATCTGTTCATCTCCGGCTTAGGCTGGATCAAGGTGAACGGAACCGAAGGTGCCGTTGTGGCAGTTCACGTTCCGCGCGGCGTGAAGGTGGTTACCCGCCCTTCGCTGATCTGACGAAGGGAGGAGCATTGCCTGTGACAAGTGCAAACGGAAATGACAGAAGTACGGATCTGCTGCTGGGGGTTATGGGTGATCCGATTGCCCAGTCCAAATCCCCAATCATGCACGGGGCTGCGCTGAAAGCGCTGGGCATACAAGGGGCTTATGTCCCGCTGCATATTACCGGAGATCAGCTTGGCGATGCGGTGCAGGCCATCAAGACCCTCGGCTTTCGCGGAGTCAACGTAACCATACCGCATAAGGTTGCGGTGATGGAGTATCTGGACAAGCTGGATGAAAGTGCGGTTGCTGTCGGTGCAGTGAATACGATTGTTAATGACAACGGGGTGCTTACCGGATTCAATACGGACGGCATCGGTTATGTCCGTTCGCTGAAGGCGGAAGCGGTCCCCGATCTGTCCGGAACCCGTATTCTGGTAATCGGTGCCGGGGGCGCGGCGAGAGGAATTGTCAGTGCTTTGCTGGCCGAGAAGCCATATTCGGTTAAGATTGCTAACCGTACTGCCGGAAAGGCCGGGGAACTGGCGGCACTATTCCAGAGCAGGGGCAAGGTTGCCGGAGTGGGCATGGATGAAATCGCGGAAGCGGCTAAGGATGCGGATATTGTAATCAATACCACATCTGTCGGAATGTTTCCTCATCCGGATGACCTGCCGATGGATCCCGGACTGCTGCATGAAGGAATGGTCATAAGCGATCTTATCTACAATCCGCTGCGTACCCGGCTGCTGCTCGAGGGCTTGAAGCGGGGCTGCACAATTCACGGGGGTCTGGGAATGTTCGTATACCAGGGCGCCTATGCGCTGGAGTATTGGACAGGGCAGGCTGCACCCGTGGATATTATGCGGCAGACGATTATCGACTGCCTCGGCGGCAGTGCCAGTGAAATGGATCCGCAAGTTTAGGGTAATAATATATGTTAATTAAGGGGTTTGTTCATTTATGTTAACTGGAAAACAAAAACGCTATCTCCGCTCTTTGGCTCATCATCTTGACGCTGTCTTTCAGGTCGGCAAAGGCGGTGTGAACGACCACCTGGTCCGTCACATTGAAGAAGCTATTGAAAAACGCGAGCTGATGAAGATCAGCGTGCTTAACAATAATGCGGATGACCCGAAGGAAATCGGTGCAGCTCTGGCTGAGCAGTCCGGCTCCGAGCTGGTGCAGGTTATCGGCAAAACCATTGTTCTTTACAAAGAGTCACGCGACAACAAAACGATTGAGCTTCCACGCTAGGAAAGCTGCGCCTTGCGGCTGCCTTGCAGTCACATGGAGTCATTTCGCAGGAAGATAAGAGGAGGTAGGCCTCTCTTGAAAATTGGAATAATGGGAGGAACCTTTGATCCTCTTCACATAGGACATATGATGGCGGCGGAAGCTGCGAGGGACACCTATTTGCTGGAAGAGGTCTGGTTTATGCCTTCGCATATCCCGCCCCACAAGCATGAAGCCGGAGCTTCGGGTACAGACCGGCTGGCAATGGTGCAGTGTGCGGTCGAGGACAATGAGTCTTTCCGCACGCTGGATTGGGAAGTCCTCAGAGGCGGCGTTTCCTATACATTTGAGACCGTGCGCGGCCTGCAGCAGGAATACCCGGACCATGAGTTTTATTTCATCATTGGTGCGGATATGGTGCAATATTTGCCGAAATGGCAGGGGATTGAAGAACTTGTGCAGCGTCTGACCTTTATCGGTGTGGGCCGTCCGGGCACTCCGCTGGATCTGGCAGTGCTGCCCGGCTATATCGCCGACAAGGTGCTGCTGGCGGACATGCCGCTGGTGGATATTTCGTCCACGATGCTCCGGGCGCGCTCCGCTGAAGGAAAATCAATCCGCTATATGGTACCGGACAAGGTTTTCGATTATGTGCAAAGGAGTGGATTGTATGGCCTACAGCCGGGAAGCGCTGATTGAAGCGGTCTCTTCGCAGATGCCTGATAAGCGCTGGCAGCATACCCTTGGCGTAATGGAGTCATCAGTGAAGCTGGCTGAGCGTTATGGTGCCGATCCTGCCCGTGCGGAGACAGCGGCGATTCTGCATGATGTGGCCAAATATTGGCCTGTGGAGAGAATGAAGGAAATTATTGAGCAGAATGGTCTGCCCTCCGAGCTGTTATCCTACGATAAGCAGCTGTGGCATGCGGAAGTGGGGGCATTTGTAGCGGAACGGGATTATGAAATTACCGATGCAGAAGTGCTGGGAGCCATACGCTATCATACTTCGGGCCGTGAAGGCATGAGCCTGCTGGAGAAGATTGTCTGTCTGGCCGATTATATCGAGCCCGGACGGGATTTTCCCGGTGTGGACGAAATACGCAGGCTTTCCAAAGTAAGTCTGGAGGAAGGGCTGATAGCCGGATTTGATTCGACGATCAGCCTGCTGCTGCAGAAGCGCCGGATTGTGTTTCCGTTAACGGTGCTGGCGCGTAATGATTTAGTAAGAATACTGGAGGATAAATAATGAGTGTACAATCAAGCAAGCTGCTGGAACTGACTTTAAAAGCTGTGGAAGATAAAAAAGCGATGAATGTTGTCGCGCTGGATCTGCGCAATGTTTCCCCAATCAGTGATTATTTCGTGATCTGTCACGGTAATTCCGATACCCAGGTGCAAGCGATTGCCACCGAAGTACGCAAGGTTGTTCATGAAGCAGGCGGTATGATCCGCGGAATCGAAGGCATGGACGCGGCGCGCTGGGTGCTGATGGATCTTGGCGATGTCGTTGTGCATGTGTTCCACCGCGATGAACGCGAATATTACAACATTGAGCGCCTGTGGTCTGACGCCAAGATTGTGGAGAACGTATGAGTCTGATTGCCGGAACTGTAGTTAAACTGGATGTACTCCGGGAAGTATCGCCTTACGGCTACTTCCTGGGTGCCGGTGATCAGGATGTTATGCTGCATTATACGGAGCTGGTTGGCAGCAAGCCCAAGCCGGGCGATAAAGTGGAAGTATTCATCTTCTTCGATACGGAAGACCGGCTCGCGGCAACAATGAAGAAGCCATTTCTGACACTTGGTGAAATGGCGTTGCTGGAAGTCGCGGATATTCATCCCCGTCTCGGCTGCTTTCTGGAAATGGGACTTGGACGCCAGCTCCTGCTGCCGATCCGCGAGCTTCCTGAACTGATCGAGCTGCGCCCGCAGGTTGGTGACAAAGTATTTGTCATGATGGAGCACGATAAGCAGGGGCGTCTCCGTGCCAAGCTGGCCGGTGAACAGGAGCTTGCTCCGCTGGCGCTTCCTGCGCCAACCTCATGGATGGGGCAAATGGTGACCGCAAGAGCATACAAGCCGCTGCAAATGGGCACCTTCGTGATTGTGGACGGCGGAGTGCTGGGCTTCGGCATTATCGGAATGGTTCATTCCTCGGAACGCAGCCGTCTGCTGCGTCTGGGCGAGCAGTTTGAAGCCCGGGTCTCACATATCCGCGAGGATGGCCGGGTCAACCTTTCCATGACCCACCGCAAGGAAGTGGGACGTGATGTGGATTCCGCTGCCTTGCTGGACTTTCTGAATTCCCGACCGGGCGGTGCCATGCCGTATTCGGATGCCACGCCTCCGGATATTATCAAGCAGCGCTTCGGCATCAGCAAGTCGGCCTTCAAACGGGCGATGGGCAAGCTGATGAAGGAAGGCCTCATTACCCAGAAGGAGAATTGGACCTACCTTGCAGGCAAGGAAGACACAGCTCCGGATAAGAATCAGGGCGAAGAAGGAACAACGGAGAATTAAGCGGTTATGACAGAATTTGATTACAGGCAATTATAGAAAGCGGTGTGCGCAGTGTCTTCCTATGGGAAATTTGCATATGTATACGACGAGCTTATGGCCGATATGCCATATCCGGATTGGCTGGAGTTTGCGGAAACCGCCTGGAAGCTGCACGGAAAGCCGCTCACCGTGGCCGAACTCGGCTGCGGAACCGGCAGCATTACCATTCCGCTTGCCGCATCAGGGTATCATATAACGGGCATTGATCTCTCTTCCGACATGCTGTCTGTGGCGCAAAAGAAGCTGGAGGAGCATCCGCAGGGCCGCAGGTTCTTGCGGGAGGGCAGTGTGCGCTGGGTAAGGCAGAATATGAAGGAATGGGAGCTGCCGGAACCGGTGGATTCCGTTATTTCATTCTGTGATTGCCTCAACTATGTGCTGGAAGAGCAGGACGTTCAGGCAGTTTTCGCCAGTACCTTTGCCGGTCTTAAGCCGGGAGGAACCTTCCTGTTTGACGTGCATCATCCCAATACATTGATCCGTTACGAGGAAGAGCAGCCCTTTTTCATGAATGAGCCCTCCATATCCTATATTTGGACCAGTGAGCTGGATGTGCCGCGGCGGGAAATAGAGCATCATCTGTCTATCTTTGTTCGTGAAGAGGAACGGGGTGATCTGTACCGCCGTTTTGAGGAGACTCATGTTCAGCGGGCTTATGATCCGGAGTGGATGACAGCGGAACTGCTGAAGGCCGGGTTCAGCGATGTGAAGACCTATGCCGACTTCGAATGGGTAGAGGCGGATGACAGTGCCCAGCGGCTGTTTTATGTAGCAGTGAAATAAACCATATGCTTATGTGGGTCCTTGCCCGGAGGGTGAGGGCCTTTTTGCGTGTAATCCGATTGTTCCGATAAGGAACCGGCCCTTACATAGGCAAGGACCGGCATCTTCCAAACTTTTACCGGTGCTCAAACAAATCGATCGCGCCTAAGACAATATGCGCCAGACCAAAGCCCAGCACGCCGGTTGCGGCCAGCTTGTATTTGCTTCCCAGAAAAGCTGCGCCGGAAGCGGAAACTACGGTACCAAGAACGGCAGGGATCAGACCTTCACGCATATGAAACACTCCTTCTCGGTGGTATGGGAGACATCAGTTAGTGTGGGTTAAGCCAGAGATAATTATACTGGCAGGAAATGTTTCACATATATAAATTGAATTTAAGATATCCCCATTTTGGCGAGGACGTAGCTACGGTGAATATTTGGACTTTCGGCCGCTGTTGTCCCCAGATTTCTTGATTTAACCCGCTATTTGCGGTGGAAATCCGGTGACTGGTTATGCTTCCGAAGCGAGCTTTCCTGCGGAAAGCTTTCAGGCGGTCGCTATCGCTCCTACAGTTCCAAATTTCCCCTCCGCTACTTTTGCCCTTTTGTGTAGTTATTAAGTTCATTCTATATAGACATGAAAAAAAGACCATCTTCTGGGTTAGCCGCCGGGGATGGTCCCTGTGTGATTACTCAGTTATTGTCATGGAAACACGGCTGCCAACTTCTTCAACCTCATGTACATTATAAAGTACGCGGGCCATCAGATCCTGGCTGTAATTGCCGAAATGCTTGCCGTAAATGGTCAGTCCGCGTTTGTTGACCGGCTTGTCGGTAACGGCAATGCGGAAGGTCAGCTCGCTTTTGTAGTCCAGCTTAATATCATCAAGGGTAATATCCGAAATGCGGCAGCCGTCGATAAAGCTTCCTTCATTGTTGATCCGGATCAGTTTGAGCATCCCGTATTGATTCAGGTGAGGTGGCCACCAGTCTGGATTAAAGGTACCGCGCTGATCCCCGAAGTCTCCGGGACTGGTCCAGTAACCGATTTCGATGCCGTTTACATAAAAGTAGAGGTCTGAAGGATAGTTATCGCTGAAGCCGGGAGCCTCTGAGCCAATTTCCATGGAGAATTGAATTTCACGGAAGGTCTGATTGGCCTTAAGATAGTTCGGAATGCGGTATTCCAGGAATCCTTCAGCCATCCAGATAATCTCCGAATCAATCCGCTGGGGATCTGCGAAATAGCGCGGCTCGTCGAAGTCACCGATAATGCTGTCCTTGGTGGCCAGCCCGCAGGTAGGAACAGCCTGATAGTTGCTGTAATGGCCAACCTGAATCTCAACTTCATAAAGGTTGTCGACATCCTTGCTGCGGAGATCAACCATCAGCTTATCTTTATTAAGGTAACATACTTTCTGAATGCCATGTTTGCCTACAGAAGTATTAATTTCGATCAGGCCGCTCTCTTCCAGCTTCTTGATATGCATCGTGATGGCGCCATTGCTGAGATTCAGCTTCTTGGCAATTTCATTCAGGTTGAGTGCCTGATTGGTGGCAAGCAGCTCAAGGATTTGGATTCGAATCTCGGAGCTCAGTGCCTTGAAAATATCAATGCCACTCATTAAATCTTTAATATAAATCATTGTACAATACCTTCCTCCGCGGACGTCATGAAAGACTATTTTATAAAATTATAAACTAATTGAGGTAAAAAGGAAAGACTTCTTCCTTTATTTGTGTAATACAATTAAATTTAAGTCATTTTTTAAGCTAATAAGTCCTTTGATTCATATAATTATAAAGTACTGTCGTGAAATAAGATGAAAAAGAGCTGATATTTTCTGAAAACAGCCTTAAATTCATTTTGTTTTGAATACATATAAAAAGGTTTATACTTTTATATTTACACGAAGGCTTATATATGTTATTTTATATCTGTAAGCGAATACATTCAAATGTTTTTTAATTAGTTAATAAAAATGTGAAATGGAAGTGATGAGATTGTCGGCAGACACATTAAGAGCGACGCTTATCGCCGATAAGTCCTTTGTTATCGCTGAAGTGGATAAACGGATTTACGGCTCCTTTATTGAACATTTGGGCCGTGCAGTATATGGCGGAATTTATGAGCCTGGTCATCCCAGCTCCAATTCTCTTGGCTTCAGAGGTGATGTGAAATCACTGGTCAAGGAACTGGGTGTGCCGATTATCCGTTATCCCGGAGGGAATTTTGTATCCGGCTACAATTGGGAAGATGGCGTAGGTCCGGTAGAACAGCGTCCGAAGCGGCTGGAGCTGGCCTGGAGAACTATTGAACCTAATGAGGTAGGGACGAATGAATTCATGAGCTGGGCCAAGGAAGTAGGCTCAGAGGTGATGATGGCTGTCAATTTGGGTACAAGAGGTATTGATGCCGCACGTAACTTGCTGGAGTACTGCAATCATCCCGGCGGAACTTACTGGAGTGATTTGCGCCGCAATCATGGTGTGGAGCAGCCGCATAAGATCAGAACCTGGTGCCTCGGCAATGAAATGGATGGACCCTGGCAGATCGGCCAGAAGACAGCTGCCGAATATGGCAGACTGGCTTATGAAACCGGCAAGGCGATGCGCCTGGTAGATCCGGACATTGAGCTGGTTTCCTGTGGAAGCTCAAGCTCAGCGATGCCGACTTTCCCTGAATGGGAAGCGGTAACTCTGGAACATACTTATGATGTCGCCGACTATGTTTCCCTTCATCAATATTATGGAAACCGGGACAACGATTCTGCCAATTTTCTGGCACGCAGCATGGACCTGGAGCATTTCATCCGCACCGTAACGGCCACCTGCGATTACATCAAAGCCAAGAAGCGCAGCAAGAAAACGATGTATCTCAGCTTTGACGAATGGAATGTCTGGTACCACTCCAATGAGTCGGATACGAAGATTGAGCCTTGGACAGTAGGTCCGCCTCAGCTTGAGGATCATTATAATTTTGAAGATGCCCTGCTGATCGGCAGTATGCTCATTACCTTCCTCAGACATGCGGACCGTGTGAAGATGGCTTGTCTGGCACAGCTTGTGAACGTAATTGCGCCCATTATGACAGAAGCGGGTGGAGCAGCCTGGAAGCAGACAATCTTCTATCCATACCTGCATACCTCCAAATACGGGCGCGGCGTTTCGCTTCAGCCGATTGTCAATTCGCCGAAATATGACGCTCAGGACTATACCGATGTTCCTTATCTCGACAGTGCCCTTGTGTATAATGAGGAAGCCGATGAGCTAACGATCTTCGCTATTAACCGGCATTTGGAAGAAGCACTGCATTTAAAATGCGATGTGCGCGGATTTGAGGGCTACCGGTTAATCGAGCATATTGAGCTCCATCACGAGGATCTGAAAGCGGTTAATACAGCCAAGGAAGAACATGTGAAACCAAGACAAGCAACCGAAACCGAATGCAAGGATGGTTTTGTAGAGACTCTGCTGTCCAAGGCTTCATGGAATGTGATTCGTTTAGGCAAGGTGAACTGATTTTGGGTTCCCTGGCAGGCAACATGCTGAGTTCATTGTTTGCAAAAACATTTTTGTAGATGATTTACTAATTTAATTATTAGGAGGAGAAAGTGTTGAAGAAAAAGTGGGGTTTTTCGGCATTAGCACTTGTTCTATCATTATCGACGGTATTGGCAGGCTGCGGGAAAGATGATTCAAAGACAATAACCTTCTGGACGCCGCTGACCGGTGATGACGGTGCCTATATGGACCAGCTTGTTAAAGATTACAATGCTACCAATCCAGAGATAAAGGTGAAGCATGTAATTACCGCGGATATGTATACCAAAATTTCGACGGTTCTGAACTCCGGCAAAGGCGTGCCTGATTTGGCCATTATCCACGCTGACCGTGTACCGGGTTATGTGAAGCAAGGAACACTGGAGCCAATGACTGCAGTAACCACAGCTCAGCCTGAAATTAAACAAGACAATTACCTGCCGCAAGCGTGGTCAACAGGTACAATAGATGGAACTCAATATACAGTGCCGCTCGATATTCACAGTAATGTTATGTACTACAATAAAGATTTGCTTAAGAAATATGGTGCGGAATCCTTCCTCGACGACAATGTGGTGACGATAGATGAAATGCTGTCGCTGAAAGGGAAATTGGCTGAAGGCGACTATGCGGTCAACGATGCCCTGCTGGGCTGGGTTATCCTCGGGCAAGTTCAGAACCTTGGCGGAGATATCCAGGAGAATGGAAAACCTGCTGTAAACACACCGGTAATGAAACAAGCTTTTGAAAATGTTAAAAAGATCAACGATGCCGGTCTGATGACACCGTTTGGTGAAGACGGATACCTGATGTTCCAATCGGGCAATGTATTGTTCTCCACAGACGGCACATGGAGCTCCACAGCGCATGCCGGAGTTGAAGGCCTCAATTTCGGAGTAACCAACGTATATTCCAACACGGCTGACAAGTTCACGAACAGATCCTCTTCGCACTTGTTCTCCATGTTCAAGAATAAAGACAGATCTGAAGAAAAGGTAGCCGGAATCGGCAATTTCCTGGAGTTCATCCGTCAGAATTCCATTGAATGGGCCAAAGCCGGACAGACCGTAGCAAGTAAAAAAGTTATTGAGAGCCCTGAGTATAAGGATTACATCCAGTCCTTCTTTACTTCGAATGAGAAAGAGATTGAATCCCTCTACATCTACACTTATGAATACTACCCATATATTGCAGAAGCAGTGGATACGTATTGCGGAGATATCGTCCGCGGCAACGTAGATATTGATGAAACACTTCAGACAATGCAGAAATTTGTAGAAGATAAAATCGCTGAAGGCACAAGCGGAACAGCGAAGTAACAAAAGGAAGCGGAAATGATTGCATGAAGCAATGTGCCGGAATACGGCACATTGCTTTATGCCAAAGGAGAAAAGAATGCCTATGAAAAAGAAACTTAATTTGGCGCCTGTTTTCTTTGTAGGTCCACATGTCATCTTATTTGCTGTATTTATTTTACTGCCCACGATCTACGGGATTTACGCTTCCTTTACCAAATGGAATCTGATGAATGATCCGGTCTGGGTAGGTTTAGACAACTACAAGACCATTTTGTTTGACAACAGTTCCACCTTTCATACCCAATTCAACAACGGGCTTAAGAACACATTGATTTTTGTGCTGCTCAGTGTTCCACTGTTGATTGTGATTCCGCTGCTTGTTGCCGTTGCACTGGAACATAAGAAAGTCAAAGGGAAAAGCCTGATCCAGTCCATCATCTACATTCCGGGCCTTATTTCCATATCTGCAGGCGCGCTGATTTGGCTGCTGCTCTTTAACAAGCAGCTTGGAATGGCGGGGAATGTGTTCGGCTCAGACGTATCCTGGCCGGCCAATCAGCCATATGCGTGGATTATCATTATTATCATTACAGTCTGGGGCGGCGTCGGGGGCAATATGATTATTTACCGTGCCTCCATAAGCGGTGTGGCACAGGATCTGTATGAATCGGCGGAAATAGACGGGGCAGGACCCGTCCGCAGATTCACGAGTATTACTTTGCCTTCCATTCGTTTTCCGCTCATCTATACCTTTGTCATGACTACTGCCGGAGCCTTTAACGTATTCGGACAGCCGCTCATGATGACCGACGGCGGACCACGGCAGAGCACGCATGTACTCATGATGTATATTCGTCAACTGGCGTTCGGCAACGGGGAATCCATTGCGGGAATGGCATCGGCGATGGCGGTGTTGCTGGGACTTATAATCCTGGTCATCTCGGCTCTGCAATATTATGTGATGAACCGGAATGCAGCTTAACACTCGATAAGACAATGGACCAGCAATGGAAATTGAAAAGGCAGGTGTACCCGTATGTCAAACCAAGCGGCACAACAAATGGATAATAGTCCGCTTCTTAATGGACAAAACGCAGGGAAAAGAAAAGGCTCCGGCATTAGTATCTCTAAATATCTTTCCTATCTCTTCTTAATTATTCTCTGCATTATTTGGATCGTTCCTGTCATCTTCGGAATCACAACCTCCTTCCGGTCACAAACCGAGGTGGTCAGCTCCGGGTTCAGAATGTTCCCGAAAGAGTGGATTTTTGACAACTATATTGCGATTTTGGAAAACACCTCTACCGCACCAATCTTGCGCTGGCTGATGAACTCACTGCTTATTGCCACAATGCATACTCTTTTGGTGGTTGTGGTAATCTCCATTACCGGTTACGGCTATTCGCGGATGAAATTTAAAGGCAGAGACACGCTCTTTTTCACCCTGCTCGGTATTTCGTTCTTCCCGGGCGTCGTGAATCTGATTCCTTCCTACAAAATTATTGATGCTCTGGGCTGGGTTAATACCTCCTGGGCAATGGTAATCCCCGGACTTGCGGGTATGGGGAATATCTTTTTGGTCAGACAGTTTATGAACGGCATTCCGAAGGAACTCGACGAATCGGCCCATGTCGATGGTGCGAGCCATTACAGAATTTACATGTCGATTATCGTGCCGCTGATCAAGCCGGTATTGATTGTGTGTGCCCTGTTCTCGTTCACCGGATCCTGGAATGACTTCCTGTGGCCGGTAATCGTATTCACGGATGTTGACAAAATGCCGGTTACTGCCGGGTTATTGTTGCTGCAAGATATTTATGGAAATTACCGGATGATCGGACAGCTCATGGGTTCGGCGATTCTCGCTATTATTCCTACGCTGCTGCTGTTTGTGTTCGCGCAGAAATACTTTGTACAATCGATTAATTTGAATTCAGGGATAAAGGGCTAAATAAAAAAACATTAGCCAAGGAGAGAGAAACTATGACTGCAAAGCTTGTGATTCACGCTGACCTGCCCAAAAGCAAAATCAACAAAAATATATATGGGCATTTCGCAGAACATTTGGGCAGATGCATTTACGAAGGTCTGTGGGTAGGCGAGGATTCGCCGATTCCCAATACGGACGGCATCCGCAATGACGTCATTGAAGCGCTGAAGAAACTAAACATTCCGGTGCTGCGCTGGCCGGGTGGCTGTTTTGCCGATGAATATCACTGGAAAGACGGAATTGGACCGAGGGAAGGCCGCAAGCGGATGGTCAATACGCACTGGGGCGGTGTAGTGGAGAATAATCATTTCGGCACCCATGAATTTTTCCGCCTGTGTGAGCTGCTGGAATGCGAACCGTACATTTGCGGCAACGTAGGCAGCGGTACGGTTCAGGAAATGTCGGAATGGGTCGAGTATATGACCTTTGACGGCGAATCGCCAATGGCGGACTGGCGCAGGGAGAACGGAAGAGAACAGCCCTGGAAGCTTAAATACTTCGGTGTCGGCAATGAGAATTGGGGCTGCGGCGGCAATATGCGTCCCGAATACTATGCGGATCTGTACCGGCGGTATCAGACCTATTCCAGAAATTACGGGGATAACCGGCTGTACAAAATTGCCGGTGGAGCGAATGTGGACGACTACAACTGGACGGAAGTATTAATGCGGGAAGCCAGCCGTTTCATGGATGGCCTCAGCCTGCATTCCTATACCATTCCCGGCAGTTGGGAAGAGAAACGCCAGGCGCTCGGGTTCGACGAAGCTGAATGGTTCGAAACGATGCAGAAGTCACTTCATATGGATGAGCTCATTACCCGACATTCGGCCATTATGGATCAGTATGACCCGGAGAAGCGGGTAGGATTAATTATAGATGAGTGGGGGACCTGGTTCCTGAGCGAGCCCGGAACGAACCCAGGGTTCCTGTACCAGCAGAACACTTTGAGAGATGCGCTGGTAGCAGGCATCCATCTCAATATTTTTCAGAATCACAGCAGCCGGGTGCAGATGGCCAATATTGCGCAGATGGTAAATGTCCTGCAGGCGCTGGTCCTGACCGAAGGGGATAAATTACTGCTAACCCCTACGTATCATGTGTTTGAGATGTATAAGGTGCATCAGGATAATGAATTGCTCGAGGTTGCCTTTGAGAGTCCGCAATACACCTGTGGCGGGGTTGCCATTTCACAGCTTAGCGTATCTGCCTCACGTGACGGGGATGGCAAGATCTATGTGTCGATCTGCAACTTGAGCCATGAGGACGGTGCAACTCTCAGCTTTGGTATCGGTGGCGCAGCGCCAACCCGGGTAACCGGGCAAATTCTGACGCATACGGAGCTTGGTGCACATAACACGTTCCAGACGCCAGACAAGGTAGCGCCGTCTGTCTACGAAGCTGCAGCTTTGGAGGATGGACTGCTGAACTGTGTCCTTCCGCCTGCATCTGTAGTTGTGCTTACTTTGGAGTAGAGAAGCAGCGAATTCATTCTTTATATTTACTGATCAGATCAAAGGAGAAACCATTATGAACACAAATAGAGAATACAGCAATCCGCTTGTGGAACAGCGCGCTGATCCATGGGTGTATAAACATGCTGATGGCTATTATTACTTCACCGCCTCCGTGCCGGAATATGACCGGATCGAGGTGCGCCGGTCAGAGACCATTGAAGGACTTACTGAAGCCGTACCGGTTGTAGCCTGGCGGAAATATGAAACGGGACCGCTAAGTGCGAATATATGGGCACCTGAAATTCATTATATTGACGGGAAATGGTACATTTATTTCGCCGCTGCCCGCACAACCGAGACGAACGAGGGCTTGTTCGATCACCGTATGTTTGCCCTGGAGAACGAATCGGCCAATCCGCTCGAAGGTACATGGGTAGAGAAAGGCCAGGTGAAAACAGCCTGGGAGTCCTTTGCCCTGGACGCGACTACGTTCCAGCACAAGGGAGTGCTGTATTATGTATGGGCGCAGAAGGACCCTGAAATTCCAGGGAACTCTAACCTGTACATTTCCGAAATGAGCAACCCCTGGACCTTGACCGGCCCCCAGACCATGATTGCGACACCTGAGTATTCCTGGGAGAAGATTGGCTTCAGCGTAAATGAAGGCGCAGCGGTACTGAGACGCAACGGCCGTATATTCATGAGCTTCTCGGCCAGTGCTACCGATTACAATTACTGTATGGGCCTGCTGTATGCCGATGAAGACAGCGATCTGCTGGATGCTGCATCTTGGACTAAACATCCCGAGCCTGTATTCAAGACCAGTGAAGAGAACGGACAATACGGTCCGGGACACAACAGCTTCACTGTGAATGAACAAGGTGAAGATGTGTTGATCTACCATGCCCGCAATTATAAAGAAATTACCGGCGATCCGCTTTATGACCCGAACCGTCATACCCGTGCACAGGTGCTGTATTGGAACGAAGACGGCACACCTAACTTCGGCCTGCCCGTGAAGGACAGCAGTAAGTAAGGTTCTGAACTGAGCAACTGCAAACCAATAAAGAGTCCAGGAATCCCGTATAACCATGGGGGCCTGGACTCTTTGCTGTTGGTGTATTTACTCATAAAAAAGCAGCCGTTTGGCGTAGGCGTTCCGGAAATCCGTGGGCGTTAAACCTACGATCTTCTTGAAGGACTTCATGAAGTTATGGCAGTCCTTGTAGCCAAGCTGCTGTGAGACCTCGCTTACATTCTGGTTGGTATCCGTCAGGAGGAATTTGGCCAGCTCCATCTTTTGCTGCAAAATATACTGCTTCAGGGAGATTCCCGAAATCCGGGTGAAGAGATGGGATAAATACTTTTCGTTATAACCAAAGTAGGTGGCGATCTGCGATACCTTGATATGCTCGCTTCTGCTCCACTTGATATAGTCCACGATGTCATTGTACAGCTGTTCCTGCTTATTTTTTTTGGCGGGATTATGTTCACTATGAAAGACCTGGTTGTACAGCTCGCACAAAATGACCGTGGACATATAGTTATTCAGTGTCTTTTGGTTGTAGCCCCTGACCGAATCCTGAAGCTGCTTCATCATGACAATAATTTTCTCGAGACTTTTCAAGGTTCCGTACTGGGGAAGCAGCAGTTTGTTGTCCTCCCTGTTTCGGGGATGGGTGGAGATGTCGGTAATGCTGATCCCGTCCTGGGACTTGAAGTGAAGCCAGTAGAAGCTGCATTCCGAAGCCTTATAACCGTACTGTTTGGTAGAGGGGGGCAGAAGCAGATACTCTCCCTTGGAGACAACAAAATGCTGCTGGTCTCCCGCCAGGTACAATACCCCCTCGGTCATGACAATAAGCTCGTAATCCTGCAAAATTCTGCTTAAGTGAATCCAATCGGAGGAGGGGGCGATAAATTTGCCTGTGATCTCCAAATCGACCGGCGTATCTACGATCAGCTCGAAAGCAATCATCCGCTTGTCCCCTTTAATCTGACTTTTGTACACTCTTGCGTACTCTTATTATTATGGAAAGCTGGCCCGAAGTAAAGCGCTTACCGCTTAAAAATGTTTAGGTAATTGATAACCTTTTCACACATATTCGAACCTTAAACTATTTATCCAAATTTAAAACAAGCGTAAGCTAGAGATAACAAAACGACGTTCCAAAGGAAGGAGAAGGATGAAAAGGCTCATAAATCCGCTTAGATTCCCGGAGATTATGATCTCTATTTTTTAAATTGTATTTGAAAGCGGATACATTAGGATGATGTGTGTAATTGGATTTCAGTTTCATTTGGTTAATTTTAGATATTCATGAAGTATATCATCTTTTTCCTGCTACGATCGAACAGAAAAAGGGAGGATACAAAATGAAAAAATTTCTAGTGGGTCTGCTCGTGCTGGTGTTCAGCGTAGCAACGGTGTCCGGGTGCTCAGGCGGCAACAATACAAATACAAATACAGAGGCTGCCGGCACAGGCAACACAGGCAAGAAGGTTAAGCTTACCGCCATCATGACCAAACATCCGTTAACTCAGGAATTCTCCAAAATGAAATGGCTGCAGGAAGCCCAAGAACGGGCCGGGGTTGAAATTGAGTGGCAGGAGGTCACGGCGGACTGGGATCAGAAAAAAGGCACGC
The DNA here is from genome assembly GCF_051594305.1 of Paenibacillus sp. IHBB 3054. Lineage (NCBI taxonomy): Bacteria > Bacillati > Bacillota > Bacilli > Caryophanales > Paenibacillaceae > Paenibacillus > Paenibacillus sp. IHBB 3054. The sequence continues at coordinate 94,847 of NZ_JBOFBG010000022.1, forward strand.
TGCTGGCCAGCGGAGATATTCCCGACCTGATCGTGGGCGTCAACTCCATCACCGATGCCGATTTCTCGCAGTTCCCGGGGTTGTTCGAGGACATGACCGGGCTGATCAAAGAGTACGGCCCTAACGTGCAGGCCATGTTCGACGACAAGCCGGAGACCAAGTTAATTGCCACACAGCTCGATGGTAAAATCTACGGCCTGCCTAAATATCAAAGATTCTGGCCGGAAACGACCACACGCCAGTTCATCAACCAAAAGTGGCTGGATAACCTGGGCCTGCAAATGCCGACCAACTGGGATGAATTATACGATGTGTTGAAAGCGTTCAAGGATGAAGACGCCAACGGAAACGGCGATCCGGGCGACGAAATTCCTATGGACTTTGCGCCTACAGGAACTGTGGCGTTTGGTGCCTTCATGCCTACGGTGCTGCTGGGCAGTGAAGGCATTACACTGACAGACAACAGCGGACTCGGCTATTTTGTGGAGGACGGACAGGTGAAGAACTTCTTCACGGATGAACGCTACAAAACGCTGGTAACTTTCCTGAATAAATGCTTTAGCGCAGGACTTATCAATCCTGAGGTGTTCACCCAGGACTACACCAAATTCCAATCCGTCGCCCGGGGCAACGGGGACACGGCGGCTGTCGGCTTCACCTGGGGCTGGGAAGTGACCGACAGAGTCGGCAATGCGCTGGCTCCGCAGTATACTTCGATGTCACCTCTGAAAGTGTCAGCCGATTCAACCAGCAAGATCTCCTGGAGTTATGACTATAATTCGCTGAACTATGGGGTCAACACCGTGCAAATGTCCGCCAAATCCAAACACAAGGAAGCGGCCATGAAGTTCATTAATGAGCTGTATGATCCTACAGTAAGTATGCAGGTACTGTTCGGCTCGCTTGGCACTAACATTGGCGACAACGGGGACGGAACCTACACTATTTTGCCTCCTACTGACACAGCGATGGACCCGGGCACCTGGAAATGGACCTCATCCTGGGCGGATAACGGGTCGATGTATATTGCGGATTCCCTGAAGCTGACGCTGGGGACGGATATGCAGTCCGTCGGTAAACAGACCGAACCGCTTAAGGCGGCCCTGGACGCCATCAACAAGGATACGGATGTGCTGCCAAGTATGTTTATCAAATACAGTGCAGCGGACAACAACGCGATGAGTCTTAACAATACGAGCATGATGTCTCTGGCCCTCTCGAAGTGGTCGCAATGGATCACCAAGGGCGGAATTGATTCGGAATGGGATACTTATGTGAAAAACATTGAGAAGACCGGCGTCTCCAAAAATATCGAGATCATACAGAAATATTACAACGATTACAAGAGCAATCAATAAGCAGCAAGCGCAGAGCCTAAGAGAAACTGAGTCCGGAAGAAGTTATGCCGGGGGACTTAAGGCATCCGTTCTTCCGGCTCCTTAATGGGAGTGATGGTTCTGATGAAATCGGCTCATAAAAAGCCTACCGTGGTGAATACCTTCAGACGGGATTATCAGCTGTGGATTATGATTTTTCCGGCAATCGTTGTGATCTTTATCTTCAACTACATTCCAATGTACGGCATCCAGCTGGCGTTCCGTGACTATGACTTCTCCAAGGGGCTGACGGGGGGTGCATGGAGAGGGCTGTTTTATTTCCGGCAGTTTTTCGACAGCTATATGTTTGCGGACCTGATGAAGAATACGATAGCCATCAGTCTGGCAACCGTGATCCTGAGTTTTCCTGCACCGATTATTCTTGCTCTGCTGATTAACCAGGTGCGCTGGAAGCGGGCGAAGAAAACGCTCCAGACGACCGTTTATCTGCCCCATTTTATCTCCATTGTCGTGATGGTGGGACTGCTGAATGTGCTGCTCTCCCCGAACTCCGGGGTTATCGGCCATATCCTGAGTTCGATCGGTCTAGGTGATATCAATCTACTGGGCTCAACCAAAACCTTTGTTCCCGTGTATGTGTTATCGGAGATTTGGCAGCATTGCGGCTGGAACAGCATCATTTATTTGGCTGCACTTTCCACGGTGGACCCGCAGCTCTACGACTCTTCCAAAATTGATGGAGCCAGCCGCTGGCAGACGATCAAGCATGTCGATATTCCGGCGCTGATCCCTACGATTATCATTTTATTCGTGCTTAGTATGGGGAACGTGCTCAGTACCGGCTTCGAGAAGGTTTTCCTGATGCAGAACGCCCTCAACCTTCCGGTATCTGAGGTCATTGCTACCTATGTCTACAAAATCGGGATTATCAGCAATCAGTTCAGCTATTCCGCGGCCATTGGCCTGTTCAATACCGTGATCAACTTTATTTTCTTGTATGCGATGAATCTGGTTGCCCGGAAATCCTCAGACATCAGCCTGTGGTAGCAGCACTTAGGGAAGGAGTGGAGTGTTCATGCAGCTTATTAACCAAAAGGGTAAAAAGTTGACGGATGTCCTCTTTGATGCCGTCGTATATGCAGTGTGCCTGCTTATCTTTCTGAGCATCGTGTACCCGCTGTATTTTGTAATTATCGCCTCCGTCAGTGACTCCACGCTGGTGTCGACGGGGCAGGTAACGATTTTCCCGAAAAATATCAGCTTCTTTGGCTATAGTGAAATCTTCAAGGACTCGCGGATATGGACGGGGTACGGAAATACCCTGCTGTATACGGTTCTAGGAACGGCGGTGAACCTGCTATTCACGCTGCCTGCGGCTTATGTGCTGTCCAGACAGGAATTCCGGGCCAGACGGTTCCTGATGCTGACGTTTGTAATCACCCTCTTTTTTAACGGCGGACTGATTCCGACTTATCTGCTGATGAAGGATCTGCATATGACCAATACGATGTGGGTCTTTATTTTTCCGTTTTGCGTGAACGTCTACAATCTGATCATTGCCCGTTCGTTCTTTGAGAATTCCATCCCCAAGGAGCTGTTCGAGGCTGCTTCCATGGACGGGTGCACGCATTTCAAATTTTTTCTTAAGGTAGCCCTGCCTTTGTCGAAGGCGGTAGTATCAGTTATTGGTCTATATTATCTGGTTGCACACTGGAATGATTTCTTCACCGGCCTGATTTACATCCGCAGCAACAACCTGCAGCCGCTGCAGATTGTGTTAAGAGATATCCTGCTGTCCAATCAGGTGTTCTCGCAAGGCGCAGGCGCGGGTGGTTCGGCCGGAGGTTATGCCCAGCAGTATGCGGATCAGGTCAAGTATGGGGTCATCATCGTTTCCACGCTGCCGATTCTGATTGTGTATCCGTTTATCCAGAAATATTTCGATAAAGGGGTCATGATCGGTTCGGTCAAAGGGTAATGATGTGGTCCAATTACATGCTTGATTCATCCGGTCTTCCGCCCCTTATTACAAGGTAGACTATACGTACAAGCAAAAATCCAGCCGTTACTGCGGCTGGATTTTTGCTTGGGATGGGGTTTAGCATTATTTTTTCAATACAGTAACCTTGTATTCTTGAACCGTGGAATGATCTTCCGCTTTGACAGTGAGGGTCAGTTCTGTACGGTTGTCTTCCAGTGCAATATCCCTTGGTGACGTATCCTCGACCAGAACATCGCCCACATAGACCAGCGCGTTCTTGTGCTTCGGCACCGCCTTCATCTCAAGAAGCTCTGTCCCCTGCGGAACAGTCAGCGTGTACGAAGGGGTATCGCTGCTGAACGGATCGGATAAGACCCCTCTGCTAAAGCTCAGCTCCTGCAGCCGGGCATCGGCGTCAAAGCCTGTCATCATGCGCAGCAGGTCGAAGATGCCGTTCTCCTGACCCGGGATCACGAACTTGATTTCCGCTTCTGTCTTGTCCTGTACACTTGCGGCCGGGATGAGATACCGCTTGTTATAGAAGCTGCGCGGCTTATCCGTGTGCAGCGTCTCGCTGGCCAGCAGCTCGCCGTCCACATAAATAGCGATCTCCTTGCCGTTGCTGCCGGAGAAATACGTAACCGACAAGTAGTTGTCGGTCTGCGGCATAACCTTCAGTCTATAGCTGAACCAGCCGTTATTCTCCGATTTGCGGATGTTATATCCGTCCCAGGTGGCTACAGAGGTATTCTCGCCTTGTATCCCATGCTCCAGCTCGTACTGGTCATTGCCGACCGGCAGGCTGTCGATGGTGGCATCCTGCACGCTCTGATGCAGCTTGGCCTGCAGAATATGGGCCTGCAGCTCCGCAGAATCTGCTTCAACAAGGCGCCAATAGATTCCGTAACGTTCACTGTGTTGCTTATAGTGAGGAGTGAATACCAGGCGGTTGTCTTCGTCAGTACCACGCAGGGCAAAGGCAAGGCCATCCTTCAGTGTCTCAAAATGGTCAGCGAAACCGTTCAGCCATTCCTCAGGGCTGGCATTAACCGTAGTAATGAAATCCTTGACCAGCATATTTCGGGTCGGCACACTGACGGCTACTCCTGTCGCCGACTGTGACATATCGTCCTGTCCCAAGGCGGCGCTCAGCACCACCGGGCCATATTTGAAGGCAACCACATGCTGTGCATCCGGCAGGTTGAAATAGTTAAGCTTCATGGGCACTTTAAGCTTCAGGATATCCCCGTCCGCCCAAACCCTATCCAGTACGGCATATCCCTCTTCAGTCACGAAGCTGACGGATTGTCCGTTCAGGCTCAGCCCGGGTTCACCGGCAATCCAGTCCGGCAGCCGCAGCTTGAGCGATAGGGAGGCATCTTTATTCTGCAGGGTCTGCACCGTGAACTGCACGGTATCACTGTACGGAAGGGCGGCGGTTTGCGTCAGCTTAAGGCCATGTTCTTCAGAAAGCAGCGTCGAGCTTAAATATTGGTTCACATAAATGCTGCCGTAATTGTGGAAGTAAATGCTGTCATTCAGCTTGGTGAAGCTCTCCATGCCCGTTCCGGTGCAGCACCAGAAATGCTCGAAGGGCGAGCTATATACCTTGAAGTAGCCTGTTGCCATCGGCTGGAAATACATCGTCATCCCGGTATGCGGGTGCTGAGAAGAGACAATTGCATTTAAAAAGGTGTTTTCATAAAAATCGGCATATTTGACGTCACCGGTAATCTTAAACAACTCGCGCGAGAGCTTCAGCATATTGTAGCTGTTGCAGGTCTCCGCGGTGAAATTGGAGCGTTCCCGGTCCAGCATATCCGGATCACCGAAATGCTCCCATTCGCTGTTGCCTCCGGAAATATAGCTATGGTGATGCACAACCATTTCCCAGAACTGCGCGGCAGCCTCCAGGTAAAACTGTTCGCTCGCGCCGAGCGCAAGATAGCGGTTCAAGGCCCCGAGAAATTTCGGAATGGTAGTATTGGCATGTTTGCCTTTGAGAATATCCTTGCCTTCACGGACCGGTGTGAACAAGGTCAGCTCATCGAATTGATGGGCTGCGTTCAAATGATGCTCATCTCCGGTAATTTTGTACAGCTCATACAGGCAATCGTTCATTCCCCCGTATTCCACGGATAAGACAATCTGCTGGATTTCGGGAGACCAGGAGGAGGTGCGGCGGTACACCCATTCGCCCAGTTTTGTTACAACAGCATAAGCTGTTTCATTTCCGGTGGCGGAGTAAACGGCTGTCAGACCGGAGATAATCTTGTGCATGGTGTACCAGGGTACCCAGGCGGGCTGTTTATTCTCCACATTGTCAAACAGCTGCTCGGAAAAAGCCGAAAGATATCCGCTCTCCAACTGGCAGAGTGCAAGCTCCGAGACAATATACTTCAGTCTCAGGCCGATTTCATCATCTTTGGTGCTCTGATAGGCCTGGGCCAAGGCGGCTAGGTAATGCCCCAGCGTGTGGCCGCGAATCTCTGTATTCTCCCAGCCGGGATATTTGTCGGCTTTGGGGGCCAGTCCTTTGTTCTCCCGGAAGCCTGCGAGCAGCCGGTCGGAATCGTAGCTTTTGAGATATTGGATTTCTTTAGCGAACGCATTCATGAAATAGGGATCGGTAATGCTGACCTGATCCATCCGGAAATCGTGTAGTACAGGTTTATTTGCCGCAGTGTGCGGTGTTGTTCCAACAGTCATATTTATCACCAATCCTATAATCTATAAAGTATGATACACGAAGCTTGATTCATAAATAAGCTTATAGGTATAGTGTTTTCGGGTAAATAGTGCAACGTTCGAATATGTGTGAAAAGGTTAGATTTATTGGATTTCTAAGGAAAATAAAGTATTGGACTGTCGTTGCTTCATGAAGCGGAAACAATTAATATGACAGGCTGTAGTCAAGTTATAAATAGTAGAATGAAAATGTAAATCACTTAAGGTTATCTCATGAGTGAAGATGGATAAAAGAAAGGAAGCAAAATGGGAAAAATAAAATTTAGTGAAGCGATTGAACGTTCTGTGCAAATAAGAGAACAATACCACAAATTGGAGATACAGTATCATGAAAAAGAATGGACAGTAGAAGAAGATGCGTTAGCCTTCCTGACAGATGCTGGTTTGGTCGGCCGTTTAACAATGTCTCAACAGGGGCGTTGGCCAACTAATGGGGACACTGTATCTGAACTTGAACATAAGATGGGGGAATGCATGTGGTGGCTGATTATCTTGGCTGAACGCATGAATATGGACATCAGTGAAGCATTGGACAAATTCTTATCCAAAACTGAGAAAAAATTAGGGAATTAGCAACTCTCAACTTAAAACTATGGGTCGCGCGCTAAGAAGGCGTACCAAAAAGACGGTGTTTGCCCGGATGGGCAGACACCGTCTTAATTTGTACGATTATAACAATGGTTATGGAATGTATTGCTGCACGATTGAAGTTACTTGACCCTCTTCGATCGTGAGATGGTATGGAAATTGGCTTAAGTCGATAATATCGGTCTTGGCGAATTCCTTCTGGAACTGAGGTAGAGAAATTCCCTCGTTCCAGTTGATATCCAGATCCTCGATCGTTCCGGTATGATCATAGATTTGCATGGTTACTCCGGCATTATCGGCAACCGGATAAGAGGTTAGCAAATCGCTGTCGTTAACGATATAATATCCGTCCGGTGCGCCTCCCAGCTCTGCCGCGCCATCCGGCTCCCGCTCGGCAAACACCCGGTCGGCTTCCGCGCCTTCAAACCATTCGATATCGTCTGAATTAAGCATCAGCTTGCCGTCTACGATTTGTAGATCGTGAATATATGCTGTGAGATGCTGAATCTGCCCGCCGCTTTGCGCTTCCGCACGTGTTCCCGCTGTGCTTGCCGTTGTTGCGAGGGAAAGAAACAGCAGGACCAGCAAAGGCAGTACATACTTGGAGTTTTTCAATAACATCTTTTCGTTTCCCCCTTGGCTTAAATATGGCTTGTGAATAGCCTATATACCTCTTTACCCTTCGCTATAGTTCTCAAACGGGGTATGTACCTCTATTAACGTAAATTAGCAAGAAATGTTGCAAAAATTTTGCTGAGGCCCATCAAAACTGCAGAAGATGTGAAAGACGGCACCGTATTTGTAAAAAGCTTCATGCCGGGGCATATTAAAATATCCAAATAACGGCTTGGAGGTGACTGGCGGATGGCGAAAATATGGCGGATCTATCTGAACGATTGGCGCAACCTGTTCAGGATTCCGGTGGCGGTGCTGCTGATTGCAGCGCTTATTGTGCTGCCCTCTGTGTACGATTGGGTAAATGTAGCCGCAGTATGGGATCCATACAGCAACACCTCCGGTATCAAAATCGCCGTGGCCAGTCTGGACAAAGGGGCGGAGCTGCAGGGGAAGAGCTTCAATATCGGTGACCAGGTGCTGGACAGCCTGCATAACAATAAGACGCTGGGCTGGACCTTTACGGATGCCCGGGCCGCTGAAATTGGGGTTCGGCGCGGAGACTATTATGCGAGCATCGTCATTCCCGCAGAGTTCTCGCAGCGGATGGCCGGAATCGTTGAGGGCAACCTGGTGAAGCCCGAGGTAGAATATACCGTTAACGAAAAGATCAATGCCATCGCGCCCAAAATCACTGCGAAGGGCGCTTCGACGATCACGACGCAGATCAGTGAGCATTTTATCGAAACACTCAGCAGCACGGTGCTTAATGCCCTCCGCCACATTGATGAGGAATTTCAATCCGAGCTGCCGGTAATCCGCAAGGTGGAGCAGGGGCTGTTCAAGCTGGAGGCCAGCTTGCCGGAAATAGACAAGGCGGGTAAGCTGGTGCTTAAGCTGCAGCAGAACTGGCCGGAGATCTCCTCCTCCGCCGGGAGGATCGCTTCCCTTACCAGCAAGCTGCCGGAGGTGGAACAGGCTGGAGCGGCGGCGGAAAGGATCGACGAGCACTGGTCCCAGATCAGTGAAGCCGCCGGGCAGCTGCAGACGCTGAGAAGCAAGCTTCCTGAGCTGGAGCGGGCCGCTCTTCTGGTCACCGGGCTGGATGCCAATTTCGGCAAGGTGGACGAGGTGCTGGACCGGGCTTCCGAGCGGTTGTCGGAAGCCGGAGCAGTGGTGAATGCCGCGGCCAAGGCATTGCCGCAGGCGGACCGGCTGGCTGCGGCCGGAAGCAGCTTTGGGCAGGAGCTGCAGCAGTTTCTGGAACAGAACGGCGCAGCCTTCGAGAGCATCCCCCTGATTGTGCAGCAGAATTTCTATCTGCTGCAGCAGACCGGGGATGCAGCCGTGCAGCTTGCCGCAGAGCTGCAGAACAACAAGGAACAGCAGCCGGCGGCCGCCCGGCAGCTGCAGCTCGCTTCAGCCCGGCTGTCGGCCGGAAGCGGGACACTGGGCCACACCGCGGCTTTGCTTGGCGCGGTGAACAGCCTGTCGCCCGGGGCGGTGCGTACCGGCGACATCCATGCTTTAAGTGAAGTGCAGGAGCAGTTCACATCCGCTGCTTCCCGGGCGGACAAGCTTGCGGCGGCGCTGCAGGCCGGAGGCGGCCCGGACGCCGGCGCGCTTGAGCAGTTTAGCCTGGCCGCCGGGCAGAGCCAAACGGCGCTGGATAGAATTGTTGCGCGCTACAATGCAGAAGGCATGCCGGCGGTAACGGACTCCATGAAGCAGCTAACCAGCACAGCGGGGACTGCCGCCAAGGCACTGCAGAATGCTCCACAGCGCCTTGACGCACTGAATACAGTTCTGGATGAGGCAGCGGCGGCAATCGGATACGGAGAGTCGGGCCTTGCTTCGCTGCGGCAGAACCTGCCTGCGATCCGCGAAGATGTGCATGCGGCAGCCAGCGGCCTTGAGGACAAGATGGCTATGTTCAATCATTTCGTCACGGATGTTCTTCCGCAGATCGAAAGCGGACTCCCTGCTGCCGGAGAAGCGATCCATGGAGCCGCTGAATTTGCCCGCAATGATCTGCCTGCCGCAGAGGAGAAATTCCGCAGGGCAGCGGCGCTGATCACCACCGGACTTCCGCGTGCTGATCAGGGCGTGGAGCGCGCTGCACAGCTGGTGCGTGAGGATCTTCCGACGCTTGAAGCCGCCGTCCGCAAAGCGGCTGTGACCATCCGGCAAATTAAAAGTGAAGTGAATCTGGAAGATATCGCGCAGCTCTTGGGCGGAGATATCAAGAGCAAAAGCGATTTTCTCGCCAGTCCGGTCGTCCTGAAGGAGAAGATGCTCTACCCGATTCCGAATTACGGCTCGGCGATGACTCCTTTTTATGTCGTGCTCTCCTTATGGGTGGGGGGAACCCTGATGATTTCCCTGCTGCGAACGGGAGTCGATACAGGAGGAATCATATATACCGGCTACCAGCTGTATTTCGGGCGGCTGCTGACCTTTCTGACCATTGGAATCCTTCAGGCGCTGGTAGCGGTACTTGGCAATATTTATATCCTGAACTGTTATGTCGCGGATAAAGGCTGGTTTGTGCTGTTTGCTGTGTTAATCAGCATCGTATTTGTGACGATTGTGTTCACCCTCGTTTCGGTCTTCGGCAATTTGGGAAAAGGAATTGCCGTTGTATTTATGGTGCTGCAGTTCTCCAGCTCCGGAGGCACATTTCCCATCAGTACCACCGGGCATTTCTTTCAGATCCTGAATCCTTTTATGCCGTTCACCTATGCGATCAGTCTGCTGCGGGAAGCGGTAGGGGGGATTCTGCCGGAGGTGGTCTTCCGCGATGCGTTTGCTCTGCTGCTTTTCGGCGTGCTGGCGCTGCTGCTGGGGCTTACGCTGCAGAAACCGCTTGAACGCTTCATCCGCAAAGCCGCAGAACAGGCTGAGAAGTCCAAGCTGATCACTTGATGTAAGGAATTAGAAGATAAGAGCTTTTATTTCCATCTGTCAACCACTTTTGAACGTGCCAATGGATGTTGACCTGTGTAATATTTACACCTATTATGTAGGAATATCTGGATTATTGTTCAAATATTTGGATTTGAGAGGTGGAGTTTGTTTGGAGCCTAAGACTACGATCCAAGGGGAACTGGACGCTTTTCTCAAAAGGGAAGGCAAAACCATTAATCAATTTGCTGGAATATCCGCTGTCAACTCCGGAACGCTCAGCAGCATTATCAATGGCAACCGCCCGATTGCAATGCAGCAGCTGGACCGGATAACCGCCGGAATGGGTCTGCCTGAAGGTGCGTTTTATGAAATGTATATAGATGAATGCATTATTCATTCCACGCCGGACTGGCGGAGGCTGGGCCCGTTTCTGCACCGCTGCGCCGAGCTGGACAAGCTGGAATGCATCCGGCAAGTGGTACATAATCTGATGGATAATATCTCCTATGCTCAAGCGCTGTTTGACACGGCCGAGGAATTTTACAGGAATGACAAAAAAGAAGCTGCGGCGCTGCTGTATGAAGGCGTAGCGGAGAGCGAGAAGTATCAGCATTCCGAACGGCTGGCGCTCTGCCAATACCGCTTGTTCACGATCGCTTTGGGTGATAATCAGGATATTAACCTGCAGGCTGCCACGCAATTTGAATATTTTGTCGAACGGCTGGATGAGGCCGATCAGCTTGATGCGCTGCACGCGCTGGCGAATATTTATATTTCCCTGCACCGCTGGAGCAAAGTGAATATTCTGGCTGAAGAAATGGAGCGCAAAGCCTCCATCCAATACCAGAATCAGTACCTGGTGACCAAACAGCGTGAGACGCGTAAGGAACCGGCAAGACCAATCTGCTTCTACATCCTTTACGCTTATCTGCTCCGTTCGGCGGTATGCCATGAACGTGGAGAATACGAACGGGCTTTGCATTATGCTTCGCTCTACGCGGACTCCGGCTGGGTACGTGAGGACACGGAGAAAGTCCGGGAGGTTAAGGCGCAGTTTCAGGAATGGGCGATTGCCAATTCCTATCTTCATCGGTTAATGGCTGGTCAAATGGATGTGCTTACAGAGTATGCCGAGTTCATTGCGGCCCGGGAAAATGAAATTCTTCCGGCTTTAATAAAAATTATGCAGGCCGCCAACCGCTATCAGTTCAATGTGGATGGAATTATTGAACGTTTTCAGGATCAGCTGGATTTCAAAGAGCAGCGGAGCCGAATAGGCATCATTAATTCCCGGGTTACCTGGGATGAATATACAGACCTTCTTTGTGAGGTGGCCGCCTATTACTTTAATGCACAACGATATGAGGCGGCTATTCATTATACGTTAAAGGCATTGGAGTATTCCGCCAAAATAAATGGTGATGCATGTGTACTCCGGTGCGTGAGATTATTTGAAGAATGCAGGCATCTGGCCACTATAGAGGACCAAAAGAAGTATAAAACACTAATCGGCGGGGCAGGGCGGATGAATGAAAAGAAAGACAGCCTAATGCTCAGTCATTATTAGTATTGAAAGGACTGTCTCGCCCGTAGATAACCTCTGCGGGTAAGACAGTCCTTTTTGTAAAGATAAGCATTTATATGCTTCGCGCTATAAATTATCCTTCTATTTCTCGCTCAGCTTCCCTATCTCGCCGGTGCGAAATCGGCCACCTGGCGGAGCAGGCCGTCGATGGTCTCCAGCGTTTCCTGCTGGAGAAGAATGCCGGAAGCCTGTGCGTTCTCTTCAACCTGGCCGGGCTTGCTGGCTCCGATCAGTGCAGAGCTGACACCTGGCTGGCGGAGTACCCAGGCCAGCGCCAGCTGTGAGAGCTTCAGGCCAAGGCTGGCCGCCAGGTCATCCAATTGGGCAACGACGCCAAGGACATCGTCGCGCAGATAGCTGCGGATGACGCCGTTCACTGAATCGTCTGCGCCGCGTGTTCCGGCCGGAGGCTGTTGTCCCGGCTTGTATTTGCCGGTCAGAATGCCCTGGGCGAGCGGCGAGAAGACAACTTGTCCCAGTCCTTCCTGCCCCGATACCTCAAGCACCTCTTCTTCGATATAACGCTCGAACATATTGTAGATCGGCTGATTGGAGGCCAGCGGGCGGAGATTCAGCCTGCGGCTGATGCCTCCGGCACGGGCGATTTGTGCCGCGCTCCATTCGCTGACTGCGGAATAGAGGATTTTACCTTGGGCTGTAAGGTCATCCAGCGCGCGCAAGGTTTCTTCTAACGGCGTATCCTTGTCAAAGCGGTGGCAGAAATACACATCAATGTAGTCGGTTCCGAGACGCTTCAGGCTGGTCTCGCATTGCTCCATAATATGCTTGCGGGAAAGCCCCCGGTCGTTCACCCCGTCTCCCATCGGGAAAAACACCTTGGTGCTGAGCACATAATCCGACCGCTGGTAGGAACGGAGAGCTGCGCCAATCGCCTTCTCGCCTTCCCCGCGGTTGTAGGCATTGGCGGTATCGAAGAAATTGATACCGCATTCAAAAGCTTTGGCCACGCAGGCGTCCGCTGCTTTCTGCTCTGCGGCTGTTCCGTAGGTAAGCCAGCTGCCCAGGCCGATCTCACTGACCTTAAGGCCTGTATTGCCTAATCTTCTATACTTCATTGTGATTCCATCTCCTTCCATGTCATTTGTTAAATCCTATCACATTGCATAGCAGCGTCACAAATCATTGAAGCATCGGCCGCAATTACGGTAGAATCGTAGATAGTGCCAAATCTATCTAATTATAATAGTTGAAGGGTGAGCTGGATGTCTATTTCATTTGCTAAGCCAAACAAAGTTATTCTGTTTCAGGGAGATTCCATCACCGACGGCAACCGTGGCCGCGATAACGATCCCAATCATATTCTGGGGCATGGCTATGCCTACATTATTGGCGGCAAGCTGGGCAATGAGCTGGCCGAGCAGCAGCCTATGTTCTACAACCGCGGAGTGAGCGGTGACCGTATCTCCGATCTGTATGCCCGTTGGAATGAGGATGCGATCTATCTGCAGCCGGATATTCTCAGCATCCTGATCGGAGTCAACGATATTTGGAGAATGATGAAGGGCGAGCCGGGAGGCTGCACCGACCGTTACGAGCGTGCTTACCGCCATGTGCTGGAAGAGACGCGCGAAGTGCTGCCGGAAACGAAGCTGGTGCTGGTCGAGCCGTTTATCCTGAATACCGGAGCACCCGCGGAAGACTGGAGTGGATGGTCCAAATGGATCAACCATTATCAGGGGGTTGTCCGCGAGCTATCGCAGCAATTCGGCACCGTGCATGTTCCGCTGCAGGATGCTTTCAACGCAGCTGTGGAGAGAGCAGAGGCAGCCTATTGGCTGTGGGATGGCGTTCATCCAACAACGGCCGGCCATGATTTGATCGCCAAGGAATGGCTGAGTGTTGTGGAGAAGAGCGGGATATGCTAAGGCTGCTCAGAAGAAGTTTTGCCCGTGAAATAGAGCTGCTGTCCGCATAGGACGGTATGCTCTATTTTTTTGGGAAGCTGGACATTTATTTGGCTCAACGTTCAATAGGCGCAGCAATTTCCACTTGTATGAAATAAAGAGGAAACAACAATGGTATTCTTTTTATGTTGACTTCAAAAGAATGTGGAGTAAGATGGGTAATGCGAGAAATCACTGATTTTCCAGGTTGTTATTACTGAAGGAGAAGAAGGAACTGAAACGGCAATGGCCGGAGAACCGGACTTTAAATATTGTATGCCATGGACACAGTGTGCCGTCTGGATATTTTGCCACCCCCTTTGTTGATACCGTTCATGCTTATCCCCATTTGCTGCACAAAGAGGTCAAGGCGCAATATCCCTATGCCGTATTGAATGTCATCGTCACCGGCATTGGCGGTGAAACCTCGCTTGCCGGAAGAAGCCGATTCCGTGACCAGGTACTGGGGCACCGTCCCGATGTGGTAACAATTGATTATGGATTGAATGACCGAGGCATTGGACTGGACGCTGCTGCCGATTCGTGGAAAGCGATGATCGAAGCCTCTCTTGAACAAGGAACCAAAGTCATCCTGTTGACACCTACCTGGGATCGGTCGTATGGTACAGGAAACGAAGCTTGGCATTCCTTGCTGGAGCACGCCGGGCAGATCCGTCAGCTCGCTGAAGAATACAAGGTCGGATTATGTGACAGCTTCGCCGCCTTCCAGACCTACATCGACGGCGGAGGCGAACTCGAAGATCTGCTGTCCTATGTGAATCATCCCAATGAACAGGGGCACCGGCTGGTAGCCGGCGAACTGGCGAAATTTCTGCTGTAGGAAGGGGCGGGTACCTCCATGAAATCCCTGAGAAGGTGGGGCGGGCTGATCCGGGAGAAGCTTAGCGACAGATTTTATCAGATATCGATCAAACAGAGAGTGCTGTTCTCTTTCATTCTGTTGATAACGCTGTCAATCAGTGCGATGGGATTGTTAACCTACCGGATTGCCGGGAAGGAAATTCAGAACAACGCCTTTGAGACCAGCAGGGAAACGGTGGACAAGACCATGCAGCTGCTCGATTACAGACTGAATGATGTGGCCATGTCGGTACAATCGCTGATGCTGAGTGATGCCTACAGGCAGATGATGATCGATGTTCAAGCTCATGATGTGAAAAATTACTATGTCCATTTGTCGGAAATGCAGTATGTACTCTCCCAGGCCACCTTCAATGAACCGATTATTGAGAACGTTCTTATTGCAACGCCAATCGGCGATTTCTACTCGACAACGCAGGTGCGGGCGCAAGATCATTCATTTTACGGCTCGGAGCTGTACGACAACAGTAAAAAAAATCCCGGCGGTTATTGGGCCAAAGCCCATTACGACCGGCTGTTTACAGGCAATCAGCGTGTCGTTTCTTTTGTGGTGCGGGGAATATATGAGCATACGCCGATTACGAATGTGTTCATCGTCGTCAACCTCCGGGAGAACCGGATTACCTCGCTGCTGAATCAGAACAGCTCCGGCAATGACCGGGAATACCTGCTGCTGAACAAGGAAGGCGAAGCGGTGGTGCAGAGCGGCGGGTTCACCCGCGAGGAGCCGCCGAAGGACCCGGCATTTCTGCGTGACAGCACCACTAGTAGCGAGGGGAACTTCTTTTACCCTTTTGACGGAGAAGATTATCTGGTCAATTATAAGCAATCGATAATTGCGCCGAACTGGATCCTGGCCGGGATACAGTCCAAGGATCAGCTTCTCGGACAGCTGAAGGGGGTGCAGCGGACAATTCTATATGTCATTCTGGTGTTTCTGCTGACCACATGGTTTTTCTCGAACAAACTGACAGCCGCCCTCCTTAAGCCGCTCTTCAAGCTGAGCAGACTGATGCGCAGGGTGGAGGAGAACCAGCTAAGTGTGTCTTTTGAGAGCAAATATAATGACGAGATTGCCCAGGTTGGCTTCCAGTTTAACCGGATGATGACCGAAATCAAAAGCCTGATCGAGGATGTGCGACAGAACGAAGAGGGCAAACGCCATGCCGAAATCCGGGCGCTGACAGCCCAGATGGAACCGCATTTTCTCTACAATACGCTGAATACGATCTACTGCAAATCGGTGATGGGTGAAAATGACGATGTAAACGAGATGATTCTGGCCTTGTCGCAAATGTTCCAGCTGGGCCTCAGCGGCGGCAAGGATCTGATTCCGCTGGAGGACGAGCTTTCCCATGTGCAGCAGTATTGCGCCATCCAGCAAAAATGCTATGAAGATCTGTTCCAGTACAAGGTTGATATCGGAGAAGAAGAGCTGTTGTCCTTCCCGGTCCCCAAGATCCTGCTGCAGCCGATTGTGGAGAACAGCATCCAGCACGGCTTTGCGGACCGCCGAAGGGGCGGTGTCATTCAAGTGCGGATTTCCACGGAGCATTCCATGCTGCATATTGTGGTGGAGGACAACGGCAAGGGAATGGATGTTGTGAAGGTGAAGCAAGGAATGCACAAACGTGAAGTTTCCAAAAAAGGCTATGCACTGGTCAATATCAGGCATAGGCTGATGTTATATTACGGCGGTGAGGCGCGGATGGAGCTGTCCGGTGAACCGGGCGCTGGCTCCCGCACTGATTTATGGATACCGCTCAGCCCGCTGAGGGGGGAGGGAGGAAGCTATGGAATATAGAGTGCCTAGGCTGCTCAAAATTTGTGTTATCGATGATATCCGAAGTGTGGTGGATATGATTGCCCGCAAGCCGGACTGGCAAAAGCACGGCATTGAAGTGGTAGGGACAGCGCTCGATGGCGAAGAAGGACTGCAGATGATCCGCGGGTGCAAGCCTGATATCGTGCTTACGGACATCCGGATGCCGCGCATGGACGGGCTTGAGATGACCCGGGCAATTCTGGAATTTGCGCCCCAGTGCAAAATCATTATCCTCAGCGCATATTCAGAGTTTTCTTATGCGCAGCAGGCGATCCGCCTCGGGGCGATGGATTTTGTCAAAAAGCCGTTTTCACTCGAAGAGATTGTGAATGTGGTGCTGAAGGCCAAGGCGATATGCTTGCAGGAGCGTGAGGAGCAGGAGAAAATCAGGGAAATGGAAGCCAAAATCAAAGAAAGTCTGCCGATTCTCCGCCAGGAGTATCTGACCTTTCTGATGCAGCATCAGACCACGGAACATAGCGCGAAATCCCGCTGGGAGTATTTAGGGATTCCGCTGAATCAGGAGAATTTCATCGTATTTATCGCGGAGATTGATCATTTTTCTGAGAAGTTCGGCAGCCAGCCGGTGCAGGAGATCGAGCTTGTCCGCTTCAGCCTGCAAAATATACTGGAGGAGACGATACGCTCCCGGACGCGGGGGATTATCTTCCGGGAGGCAACGAACCGTTACGTTTGCGTGATGAACGGTGAGGATCCCGGTACTGCCGAGCAGATTGCGGAGGCTTGCTGTGCCAATATCAGCCGATATTCCCGGTGTACGATCTCGGTAGGAACGGGACTTTGCGTATCAACGGTACATGAGCTTGCGGATTCCTACGCACAGGCGCTCAGCGCGCTGGCTTATCATTTCTATACAGACGGAAATGCTGTGTACAGTTATTCCAGTATCGTCCATAAACCCCGGTCCGTGAACAATTATTCCGTTGCCGCTGAACAGGAATTTCTGTTCGCGCTCCGTTCGGGCAACCGCGACAAAAGCCAGCAGGTGCTGCGGTATATTTTTGACGAGCTACTGCAGTTGGACCCGCTGCCCGAGCCGCAGTACGTAGAGAACATCGGTTATGAGCTGGCGTTCAAAATCTGCCGGGTTATGCTGGAATTGTTCCCCTACGAGAAGGTTCAGCCACTAGAGCAGCAGGTGAACCGGCTGAGGAACCGGCATTCCCCTTCTCTGCAGGAGATACGCACGCTGCTGGAAGGGTTGTGTGCGGAAGGCTGCCGCTGGATTGAAGAGGAGCGTTCCATGGAGTCCACTCTGATTATTCATCGGGCAAAAGCGTATATCTGTGCCAATCTCCATACCAGCCTGACACTGGAGCAGGTGGCGAAGCAGATCAATTTGAGCCAGGGATATTTCTCTAACCTGTTCAAGAAGGTAGCGGGCATTTCCTTTCAGCAGTTTGTCACGCATGAAAAGATGGAGAAGGCTAAAAGTATGCTGATTGAAGGCATGCAGGTGCAGGAAATCGCCATAGAGCTGGGCTACGAGCACCGCCGCTATTTCAGTGAGGTGTTCAAGAAGTCCACCGATATGACACCTTCGGAGTTTAAAATATCTTATCTGGGCAAAGGTTGATGCCGGGTGAATCGCGTCTGCTAGCGTGACCTGGCCTCAACATATCTGTCAACACCACGGGGATGAACGATCTGCTTAAACAGCGGAGACTCATCCCCGTTTGGCATTATTTCAGCAGAAAGCTGCCCTTAATGTGGGCTTACCCGCATTATGCAGATTATGGAGCTGCCCTATAATCAAGGTGTAGGGAATCAGTATTGAAATATAAGGGGGCTAACAGCAATGAGGAAACAACTGCTTCTGACTGCATCAAGCGTAGTATTGGCATTCGGCCTGACCGCATGCGGCAATTCCGATACCACGGATAAATCCGGAGAGACAGGCGGATCAGCACCGGGAGAAAAGACCAAAATCAGCTATTGGACGGGAGACCGCCATGACGCCGAATTTGTGAAAGAAAAGGTGGCCGAGTTCAATGAAACGAACACCGACGGCATCGAGGTGGAACTGGTCGTCAAGGGTGATGATTTCGATACCGCACTAGATCTTTCATTCCAGACCTCCGACGCCCCGGACATCATCCGGGTGAAGGAGAATACGATTGGCACCTTTTATAAAAAGGAGTATCTGGCTCCGATTGACGAGTACCTGAGTGAGGAGTTGAAAGCGAAATTTCCGGAAATGGTCGATCTGAACACATTTGACGGCAAACGCTACAGCCTTCCCAACTATGGAACGACGATGCGTCTCATCTATAACAAAGACCTGTTCGCCAAAGCAGGCATCCAGAACCCGCCAACGACCCTGCAGGAATTGGTGGACACCGCCAAAAAGCTGACCGAAGCGGGGAAAGCGGATGGTGCGTATGGCTTCGCCCAGAACTTTAAGAATCCGCCCAGTGCGCTTGGACGCTCTTCACGGGTCATTGCTGAAATGAGCGGTTTCGGCGGTTTCGGGTATGACTTCAAGACGGCCAGGTTTGACTTCAGCGGCTTCAAGCCGATCATTGAAGCGTTCAAGCAGATCAAGGATAACGGGAGCATGCTGCCGGGTGTTGAGTCGCTGGATATCGACCCGCTGCGGGCACAATTTGCCGAAGGCAAGATCGGAATGTATCTGAGCTTCTCCTCGGAGCCTGGCGTATATAGCAAACAGTTTCCGGCCAAAATCGACTGGGCTGCGGCTCCCGCTCCAACGATTGACGGCAATGTGAAGGGGGCTTCCGGTTTCCTCGGTGGACAATGGCTTGCGCTGAGCTCCAAATCGGAGCATAAGGATGCCGCATGGAAGTTCATGGAATTCATGTACAGTGATCAGATGCTTACGGCGTATCAGGAAAACGGCTACGGTATCTCGATGGTGCCTTCCATCAGCGCCGCAGCAAAGACGCCGGAGGTCAACGGAATCGAAGGCTTCCTGCCAAACAAATATGACGGCGTATGGCCGGTCTATCCTACTGTTGCGCCGGAGGGCATGAAATCGGATGACGCGTTCTTCAAGTACATGCTGAACGGCGGCGATCTGGATGCTATCATCACAGATCTGAACAAACGGTACAATGCGGCGCTTGACGATGCGATGAAGAACGACGGTCTGAAAGCCGAACCGGACGCTGGTTTTGACCCGGCTCAGCTTGGCGGGAAATTCGCCAAGTAAGTCCAACGCCATGAAGATGTAGAGATCGGATAAGGAGGGGGAGGCTCTCCCCATCCTTATCTATATACAGCAAGACAGGAAAGGAGTCTGAAGAGATCCTATGCGCAAAACCAAAAACGCTGTTTTTGCTTACAGCTATCTGCTGCCCAGCGCACTGCTCACACTGGTGCTGGGCATCTATCCGATTGCCTGGGCATTCCGCTATATGTTCTACAATTACAAAGGTTATGGAACGGCCCGCTTTATCGGTTTAGATAATTTTACCCGGATTCTGCAGGATACCCAGTTTTGGGACTCGGTTGTCAACACTTTTGTATATGCGGGAGGAAAGCTGCTGCTCTCCATCCCGCTTTCATTGCTGCTGGCTGCGATTCTGAACCGCAAACTCAGAGGCAGACAGGTGTTGCGGGCTATCTTTTTCATGCCTACGGTGATCAGTACGGCTGTCATGGCCGTGGTCTTTTTTACCATATTCAATTCTTACAACGGAATTCTTAACCAGTTCCTGATCAAATTTAACATTACATCCTCCGGCATTGACTGGCTCGGTCCGAAACATGCCATGCTTACGGTCATTCTTGTCGCTGTGTGGGGCGCGGTGGGCAATTACATGCTGCTGTTTCTGGCCGGACTGCAGAATATACCCGAGGATGTTTATGAGAGCTCCTCTTTGGATGGAGCCAATAAAATACAGCAGTTCCGGTTCATTACTCTGCCGATGCTCGGTCCGGTCCTGCAGATGGTCATTATGCTGGCGATCATCAACGCACTGAAGGGCTATGAGAGCATTATGGTGCTGACGGAAGGCGGACCTGCGGGCAAGACGGAAGTGATGTTCCTGTACTTGTATAAGCTGTTCTTTCCTGTCGGCGGCGGCGCAGCCTCAAGCCAGGTGCAGGAGTTTGGATACGGCAGTGCGGTCGCGTTCGTTTCTGCGCTTATCGTAGGGATGATTTCCATCATTTATTTCTATGCGTCCCGGCGAATGAATCGGATCGATTGAGGAGAGATGTGACATGAGAACCAAAACGTTATTGGGAAAGACGTCATTATGGTGCTTTTTGCTGGTGTTCGCCTTTATTACTTTAATTCCTGTCGTAATCACTATTCTCGGCTCGTTCAAAACGAACAGTGAGCTGACTACGGGTGCGACCTTCCTGCCAAGCAAATGGCAGTTTTCCAACTACATGGAGGCCTGGAAGCAAGCTAATTTCTCCACGTATACGATGAACAGTCTAATTGTGTCCCTCTCGGTGGTAGTGGGCACTCTGGTGGTCTCCTCCATGGCAGCTTATGTGGTGGACCGTCTGGAGTTTTTCGGCAAGAGGATCTATATCGGTATGCAGTCCTTCACGATGTTTGTTGCCGTCGGCGCAGTAGTGCTGCGCCCGCAGTTCGATCTGATGGTGAAGCTGCATCTGCACAGCTCCTTATGGGGAGTCATACTGATCCTAATTTCCGCGCATGCTTCAATCTTCTTTATCCTGCTCAGCTTTATGAAGGGCATTCCCCGGGAGCTGGATGAGGCCGCGCGGATCGACGGCAGCTCGCTTGGCCGCACCTTCTGGACCATCATCCTGCCGCTGCTTGGCCCCGGCCTCGGCGTCGGCGCGTTGTTCACCTTCCGCGGTGCCTGGAATGAATATCTACTGCCGCTTGTATTCACGATGACGAAGCCGGAGCTGCAAACGTTGACTGTCGGCCTGGCTAATCTGAAATACGGCATTTCCGCCGCTTCGCAGACCCACTATATGATGGCGGGGGCCTGCTTGTCCATTCTACCAATTCTGGTGGCCTATGTGTTCGCCAACAAGTCCTTTATGCAGATGACGGCGGGGTCCCTGAAAGGATAGGAACATTCCTTCCGGACAGCGTGGAACTATCTCGAAAATACGTCTAACAATGAGTTTAATACTACTTTTGATACTTCAAGCAACAACCAGGAGGTTTACATTATGACAGTTCAGGTACCAACAATCCTTACATCCAGTCCGCTGATTCAGCGCTACCCCGGCAATCCGGTGCTCGATGCTGCGCGCGTACCTTATCCTACCGCACTTGTATTCAACGCTGGAGTGACCAGATTCAAAGGCAAGTATGTGATGGTCTTCCGAAATGACTATGGTTCCCTGAGCAATCAGACCATTGAGCCGCATCATACGACAGACCTCGGGATTGCTTTCAGCGAGGACGGCATCCACTGGGAGGCCAGTCCGAAGAAATGCTTCAGGCTGCATGATGAGGAAATCATCCGGGCCTATGATCCCCGGTTAACCGTCATTGATGGACGCTGCTATATGTGTTTTGCGGTGGATACGAAGCATGGCATCCGCGGCGGCATTGCGGTGACGGATGACTTTGAGGAATTTGAGATCCTCAGCCTGTCGTCGCCGGATTTGCGCAATATGGTGCTGTTCCCCGAGAAGATCGGCGGAAACTATGTCCGTCTGGAACGCCCCTTCACCGTGTACAGCCGGGGCGGCAAGGACCGTTTTGACACCTGGATTGCTGAATCCCCCGA
Organism: Paenibacillus sp. IHBB 3054; assembly: GCF_051594305.1. NCBI lineage: Bacteria > Bacillati > Bacillota > Bacilli > Caryophanales > Paenibacillaceae > Paenibacillus > Paenibacillus sp. IHBB 3054. The sequence goes on from NZ_JBOFBG010000022.1 coordinate 116,933, forward strand.
TTTGAAATACTGGGGGAATGCCGATCTGCTCTTTGGGGTAGAGCATGTGCCATTCGCCAATGACAAGGTGGGACCGGCTGCGCCTCCGGTGAAGACGGACAAAGGCTGGCTGACGACCTTCCATGCGGTGGATGTGGATCCTTCCCGCGGAAAGCATGGCTGGGAGCCTACCTGGAAGAAACGGTATACGGCAGGCATCATGCTGCTTGATCTGGAGAACCCAAAGCGGATTATCGGCATGAGCAAGGAACCTTTGCTGGCGCCGGAGGCCAGTTATGAAACCGACGGAGGTTTCCGCAATAATGTTATTTTTCCGGGCGGGATGATTCTGGAAGAGAGCGGCGAGGTCAAAATCTACTACGGCTCAGCGGACACGATTGAATGTCTGGCAACCGCGCATGTGGATGATCTGATCGCGCTCTGCTTGAAAGGCTGATTGGCCGATGACGAGGATATGGAATCATCTGGAGAATCCGCCGGCGGAGTACCGCCCGCTTCCCCTCTGGTCCTGGAATGACAGGCTGGAGAAGAAGGAGTTGGAGCGGCAGATTGAAGAGATGCATAAAGTCGGCATTGGCGGTTTTTTCATGCATGCCCGTGGCGGGCTGCAGACGTCTTACATGAGTGAGGAATGGATGGACGCCATCCGTATCTCCATTGAGAAGAGCCGTGAGCTGGGGATGCACGCCTGGTTCTATGATGAGAACGGCTGGCCCAGCGGCTTCGCGGGGGGAGAGGTTCCAGCTAAGGGACTGCCTTACCAGCAGAAGAGGCTGGTTTATGAGCAGGCTCCCTTCCAGAGTGCGGCGGAGCGGATGATTGCATGCTATGCCCGTGGAGCAGAAGGGCAGGGGTACATTCTTCTGGCTGCGGATGAGGAGGCGAATGCCGATCTGCGCATCTGCTATGAGGTGAATCCGTATTATACAGATACGCTTAGTGAAATGGCTGTACAGGAATTTATCACGACGACCTACGAACGGTATTGGGAGCAATTTGGCGCAGATTACGGGGCGGAGCTACACGGTGTGTTCACCGACGAACCGCAGTTTGGACGCGGCGGACTTCCCTGGTCCTTCGAGCTGGAGGAGCGCTTCGCCTCCCGCTGGGGTTATGATGTGAAGGAGATTCTTCCCGCCTTGTTCCTGGAAACGGAAGGCTGCCGCAAAGCCCGCTATGACTATTGGGAAACTGTGACCTTTATGTTCACCCAGGCGTATGCTAAACAAATCGGCGATTGGTGTGCGGATAAAGGCTGGTCAGCGACGGGACATGTTGTCGATGAGCAGGAACTGATGCATCAGGTGACCTCTGTCGGCGATCCCATGGCTTTCTATGAGCATTTGCAAATTCCCGGATGCGACTGGCTGGGCCGGTTCGTCGGCAGTGATGCCCTGGTGCCGAAGCAGGTGAGCTCGGCGGCCCGCCAGCTGGGCAAGAAACGCGCGATCACCGAGAGCTATGGGTGCTCGGGCTGGAACATCAGCTTCGCCGATCTGCGGAAGATCGGGGAGTGGCAGTTCGTGCACGGCATCAATCTGATGTGCCAGCATTTGCAGGGCTATACGCTGCGGGGCCTGCGGAAGCGGGACTACCCGCCTTCCTTGTACTACCAGCAGCCCTGGTGGGAGGACTACAAAGGCTTTAATGACTACTTCGCCCGGCTGTCCCTGCTGCTGGCGGAGGGCAAAGGCCGGGCGGAGGTGCTGCTGCTGCATCCGGTGCGCACAGCCTGGACCCTGCAGCGCGGCGCTGACTCTTCGGCGGTGGTTCCCTTTCATGAGGCGTTCGCGCAGCTGTCCCGGTGGCTGTGCCAGAGCCTGATCGAGCATGATTACGGCAGCGAAAGCATCCTTGCCGGCCATGGCCGGGTCAGCGGCGGCTGTTTGTGGGTTGGTGAGGCAGCATACCGCGTGGTCATTGTTCCGCCAAGCCTCACGCTGGATACGGCAACTGCTCAGCTGCTGGAGCAGTTCGTCTCCCAAGGCGGCCACTTGATAGCCTTCGTCCCCTATCCTGTGCTGGTGAACGGGGAACCTGATGGCGGACTTGCATACCTCATGCAGACTGCGGTCCATCCCGAATGGAGCCGTGATGAGATAGGCCACGCCGTATCCGCTGCTTCCCGGCCGTTCCTGCACATTACGGAGGAAGACGGAACGGCAATTGCGGTGGATACGCTTAATGTGCGGACACTAGAACTGGAGGGCGCGGTGTTCTGTTATATCGTGAATTCCGGTGAGAAGTCCTATCCGATGTTGCATATGGAAGTGTCCAGGCCCGGCACCGTCTCACTGATTGATCTGGAGACGGGGAGCCTTCACGCGCTCAGACAGGAGATCCGGGAGGATAGTGTCCGGCTGCGGCTACCGCTGTATGCCGGAGGTTCCTACATGCTGAAGCTCGATCCGTTGCCGGAAGGAACTGTTGCGGCTGGGAAATTAGGTTCAACGGTGGAAGAGGAAATAACAGAAGAAACAGAGCTGCCGTATCCGCCTAGCAGAGTGGAAGCATGCACACGGCTGGAACTCGCCCCGGAGTGGGATATTGCCTATGCGGATCTTAACAGCTTAACGCTGGACTCCGCCCGGCTGCGGGTGGAAGGCGGAGCATGGTCGAAAACGCAGCCGGTGATTTTCATTCAGGAGCAGTTGTTGGCTTATGGCCGGTCTGTTGCGTTTGAATTGGAATTTGTTTTTCAGGTGGTCTTTGATCCTAAGCGTCCGCGGGAGCTGTATCTGGTGCTTGAACAGCCTGAGGAACTGGAAATCCTGTTGAACGGAAGTGCAGTCTCCAGTGTAAGCTGCGGCTGGTGGAGGGATTCTTCCCTGCAGAAGATTGATATAGTAGGGTTGGCCATCCGGGGCAGCAATGTCATTACCCTGAAGGGGATGTTCAGGCATTCTGTCGAGCTCAACGACAAGCTGGAGCGGGCCAAGCAATTTGAAGCCGAAGGGAACAATCTGACGCTGGACCAGGAAATAGAAAGCATCTATCTGCTGGGCTCCTTCGGTGTGGAAGCTGCGGAGGTTTTTGAAGAGACCGAACGCAGGGCGCTATGGACCGGAGGACCCTTTACACTGACTGAAGCTCCAGAGCGGGCATGCACCGGCGATCTCGCACAGCAGGGATTTCCGTTTTTCGCGGGAAGCATTCATTTATTTCAGACGTTTGAACTGGGGGGAGAAGAAACAACCGGAGCTCAATGGACCTTTCAGTTTCACTCTGCACCGGATGCGGTTGTAACCAAGCTGTTCATTAACAGGGCCGAGGTACGAACCTTCCTGTGGGAACCGTATGAAGCTGATATTACCGCTTATTTGCAGCCCGGAGTAAATGAAATTGTACTGGTGCTGACCGGCAGCTGCCGCAATCTGCTGGGACCCCACCATCATATTAAAGGCGAAGTATACAAGGTAGGGCCGGACAGCTACAGGGATAAGCCGGGCTGGACAGACAAGGATTTGAAACCGGACATCCATGTGTATCAGGACAGATATTGTTTTGTGCGTTTTGGATTGGCGGCGGCTCCCGCTATTCTTGGGGATACAAATGACATCAGCGGTTTTGCTTGCGATATTGCAGGGGCGAACGCCGGGCGATTGCCTTAAACACACGTCCAAAATGGGCGATGCTGTCAAAGCCGGTCTCCTCGGCAATCTTTGTGACTCTGTCATTCGTATCCCGCAGACGGCGCTGCGCCTCCTGGACACGGACCGTATTGAGGTACTCGACAATGGTGAAGCCGGTGGTTTGCTTAAATAGGCGGCAGAGATAGGTGCTGCTGATAAAAAAGGTATCCGACAGCTCCGTTATCGTCAGCTTCTCGGCGTAATGGGTCTGTAAATATTCGATAATCTCATAGGTTTTGCGCTGTTTGTCATTGTTCACCGGAACGATGCTGTCCGGAGCCCGCTCCCGTATCCGGTTCATCCCGATGAGCAGCTGCACCAGCAGAGTCTGCATAAAGGGGATGTGCTGCGCCCGCTCCGCCTTCTGTTCCTCCAGCATGGCGAAGAGAAGGTTCTCGATCATCCCCTGCTCATGCGCATCCGGGCGCAGCAGCAGGCATTGTGCACTGAAAAAGGGAAGCTCCAGCGGGAGTTGCTCCATCAGCCTGTTAAGAAAGTCATGCCGGAAATTGATCAGGATCCGCTCATGGCGGCTTGTTCCTTTGGCTACAGTCCGGTGAAGCTCGTTGCGGTTAATAAAGATCAGATCGCCGCTGCGCAGTGCATATACCAGATTGTTGATGTAATAATTGCGCTCTCCCGCAAGCAGATAATAAATTTCATAGCTGTCGTGATAATGGTCGGAATCCATACTGAAGGTTCCGGCCCTTTTAATTTGTTCAATCATGAACGGGGGTTCCATTTTCACACGCCTCCCCTATAAGAAGCTAAAATATGCATAGTATCACTCAAAACGCTAAATAATGCTTAGAAATAGATGTATTTTATACTATACACTATATTCAGAAAGCGCAACCAAATCAATGGGCGATGGAGTGATAACAATGATCAGCAAAAAATATGCATTTGTCGGTACCGGAGGCCGGGCGGAGTTTTTTTACGGGGAGATCACGAGAAACTACCGGGAGACGGCTGAAATCGTCGGCTTCTGTGATGTAAACGCGGCAAGAATGGCGTATGCCAACACCCTGCTGGTGGAGAAATACGGATACCATGAGGTTCCTGTCTACAAGGCGCATGATTTTGACCGGATGATTGCGGAAACGCGTCCCGATGCCGTGATTGTAACCAGCATTGACCGCACACATCATCGTTACATCATCCGGGCGATGGAGCTTGGCTGTGATGTGATCTCCGAGAAGCCGATGACTACGGACGTAGAGAAATGCCAGGAGATTCTTGAGGCGATCGAGCGCACCGGGCAGAAGCTGCGGGTGACCTTCAACTACCGCTATGCACCGCATAATACCAAAATCCGCGAGCTCTTGATGGAAGGGACTATTGGTGAAGTACTGTCTGTCAACTTCGAGTGGCTGCTGAATACACAGCATGGTGCGGACTATTTCCGCAGATGGCACCGTGATAAGCGCAACAGCGGCGGCCTGCTGGTTCACAAGTCTACCCACCATTTCGATCTCATGAACTTTTGGCTGGACTCTAAGCCGGATACAGTATTTGCAATGGGCGATTTGCGCTTTTATGGCCGGGAAAATGCCGAGAACCGGGGAGTAACCGAATTTTATCAGCGGGTGCACGGCAGCGCAGCAGCGCAGAATGATCCGTTTGCCCTCCATCTCAAAGATAACGAGCAGCTGAAACAGATGTATTTGGATACCGAGCAGGAAGACGGGTATTTGCGTGACCAGAGCGTGTTCGGCGATAACATCAGCATTGAGGATACGATGGGTGTAATGGTCAAATACAAGAATAAGACGATTATGAACTATTCGCTTAATGCTTATCTGCCGTGGGAAGGCTTCAATGTAGTGTTCAACGGCACTAAGGGGCGGCTGGAGGTCAAGGTCGTAGAACAATCCTATGTCAATGCCGGAGGCGGCAAGGAACTGGAGGGGGCGGTAAAAGATAAGCAGATTACTGTCTATCCGCAATTTGCCGCACCGTATGAAGTGGAGATTGAGGAAGGCATCGGCGGTCACGGGGGAGGCGACCCGGTGATGCTGCGGGATATTTTTGAACGGCCTGCCGAGGATCGGTTTCGGCGTGCAGCCTCCCATATGGATGGAGCCTGGTCGATTATGACAGGAATCGCGGCCAACCGCTCCATGGCCACCGGGCTGCCGGTGAAGGTAGATCAATTGATCAAGCTGTAGGTTGCTGGGTGAAGGTGGATCAACTGATTCAGCTGTAGGTTCCCCGTTGAAGGTAGACCAACTGATTCAGCTGTAGGTTCCCCGTTGAAGGTAGACCAATTGATTCAGTTGTAGGTTCCTGCCAGGTTCACCTTAATCCTTTAAAGATTTCTATTGCGACTCTTCGGTAATCCGATCAGGCATACGGATCGCACCGAATTGGCTTTTGACTCCTGACTCCTGACTTCTGGCTTCTGGCTTCTGACGCCTGGCGCCTGGCGGGTATAATAGGTATTAAGAGCAATAACGGGAAAAACGCCCGCTGATTTTACGGCCATTACACATCGAGAGACATTATAGGGAAATGCACCCGCTAAATCAGGCGTTAGAAGAATAAAAGCTAATTCGCCAAAAATTAGAGGGGCAATTTCCTTTTAATGGTATGTTAGAGCCGAATTAGAGTAATTTACCGGGTGTAA
>NZ_JBOFBG010000023.1:0-105873 GCF_051594305.1 Paenibacillus sp. IHBB 3054
AGGAATCAAGTTCTCACCAATGGTTTGGCCAATCATGCCACCCAAACCCCCTTGTGGAGCAAACGAAGGAGAAGCTTGGAAAGGGACGGGAAGTGTAGAATTATTTCTGTTAACGAGGTCTCCCCAGATGATTTGAGGAGATACTGATGATTCTGTAATGGCGGGAAGGTTGCTTGTTCCATAAGCTTGTCCTATCATTCCTTGAGGCAAGAAACTGTATTGTGTGTGGGGATTAATACCAAAATATCCAATGTTATTCATTTTACACCTCTTTGTTTGATTTTTTCCAAAAATAGCTTGTGACTAAGGGGGCCTTATTATTCAGAAATTTTAACTTTTTCAAGCTGAGTGATAAATTATCGAACATATCTTGAACATATTTTTGAAGAATACATACTAATTTAGAAACCCATTTTATACATTGACCTTCAGTGGAAAGGTTTATTAGAAATCTAAATAAGAACTTAAGTTTACTAATATTCAATAAAAATTGAGCATGTAGGTAGTTCGCTTATTACGTCTATAATAAACGTGTGAATACAAAGACATCCAATCCAATGCGGCTGCCTTCAATAATCATCCTCCTGTATACACTCTTCTCTTCAAGCTGTTTGGCGTCGTTCAGGTACAGTGTAAGGATGCCTAAGACGGGTTCTGGCACAGGAGCTCACCTTCTTGTGGGTAAATTTCCACGCTGCCTCTGCTCTGGGGCGACCGCAGCAGCAGCGTGGGCTTGCCGGTAGGTCCGCTCTTCAATGCCACAGCGGCAAGCCCGCTGTTAAAGCACATCTTCAGGCTTGCCGTATTGTCGGTAGCGACGTTGCATTCCAGGCGGCCGAGCCGCTCCAGCTGCCCGGACAGCAGGGCTGTACCGGTATGTCTGTTCCGGTATAGAGGATGGACGGCAACAAGACAGGCTTCTTTGCCGTAGCCGGATACGAAGCTCACGCCTGCCAGCTGACGGCCGCTTTGACCGCGTACGGTGGCGACAAGCAGGGAGACGCCCGGCTCGGCAAGCTGCTCCGGAGTCAGACGGGCCAGCATCCTGCATGCACGAAGCGTAATCCGCTGCTCCCCGTACTCCCTCAAAAATTCCAGCAGCCCGGCCAATCTGGAATTCCACTGGCCCGGACTGCTGTCGTAGATAGAGGATATCTGCATGGCGTGTCACTTCCTTTACAGGTTTCTACTTGTTCATGCGGGCCAAATGCTGGCTGTACTGAAAAATCCGCTCCAGGGACAGCTTGCGGATGGCCGGTTCGTCGAATTTCATCGGCCGTGAGTTGGCCTCGAAGAACCACAGGTCACCGGCCTCATCGACACCAAGATCCATAGACATCTCACCCAGCATCATTTCGGAGGCCCGTTCAATCTGGCGGGCAATCAGCAGCGCGGTGGTGGGGACATTCTTGAGAATAGCTGCAGCTCTTTCTGGACCGAAGGTTCCTTCCAGCATGGTTGCCGGCTCTTCAATGCTGCCGCCGCGCGGCACATGGGTTGTAATGCTCCGGGCGCCGGCCAGCCTTGCACCGATTCCGGTCACTGCCCAGCCTCCCCGGCTATTCTTCTGCAGGAGTACCCGCAGATCGAAAGGCCGCCCGTGGTGTGTTGCGAGCTGAATGGCTTGCTGCACAATATAACGGGATTGTTTTTTTTCTTTGCTGATCCGTGCCCACAAGCGGTCCATGGAGGCCGCTTTGTAGGTCGCGTTCTTTTTGCCGCTCTGTATCTGCAGCCTATAGGGCAGGCTTACATCCTCGCGGTATTTAAGCCGCATAATCCCCTTGCCGGCTTTGCCGCTTTCCGGCTTCAGGTAGAGGCTGTCATGAGTACTCAGCATGGCGATGAGGGTGTTTGAGCTGCGCAGCCGTCTCGTTTTGGGCACATGCTTCGAGGTTGCGCGCGATGCCTTCAGCCATTCAAACAAATCCCATTTATTAAAAAACCTCGGGTTGTAGAGCTTGATATGGTCATGCTCCAGGCACTCGGCAATTTTGCGGGCGACTGGTGCTTTTTCTTCTTCTTCACGATTGGAAATCCGGTTATAAATGACCTGCGGCAGCGGGACAGGAATGCTGTACCACAGCTTGCCGCTGGGGGAAGGGACGTAGCCGTTCACCGTCCGCTCCTCCAGCTTTAAATCACGCGTAGTCACAACGTACACAAGGAAGCCCATTTCTCTGCCGGTGCGGATGATATCGCGGAAGTTATTGCGGTTGCCGCGAAATTGCTTTACTCTGTCACTGGTCGTTAGTATAGCTATTACGGGTTTGCTCGGGTCAGGGATTCGGCTGTTCACAGATCATCCCTCCTGCGGAATTTGCTGAGATAGAGGCAATGCTCCAGGATGTGCTCAATGGAAGCTTTGCCCTCAGCGCGCAGGGAAGGATGGCGGAAGATCGAGCGTCCCGGTTTGGCGTTCGCCTCGAACATCCAGATATCTTCATCCTGGTCAATTCCAAGGTCAAAGCCGATTTCGCCAAGCAGATGGTGGTGCTGGGTCTCCAGCGACTCGGCCAGCTTGACGGCGGTTGTTTTCGCCCGCTGCAGCACTTCATCCGCTCTGGCGCCGAATACGCGGCCCAGGGCCTGTTGCGGTGTCAGCAGGGCGCCCCCGTTCTTCAAATGGGTGGTCACACTGCCCCTGCCGGCTTTTTTGGCTCCGATGCCTACGACCACCCATTGATTGCTGCCGTTCTTATGCATATGGAAGCGGAAGTCAATGGGGCAGGAGTCAATTTCGATCAGGCGGATGCCTTGCTGCACCACATAATTACTCAGGCTTTGGCCATGGCGGGCGCGCAGCATGCGCATGAGGCTGTCGAAGCTGGTAAACCGCAGCAGCACATTTTTACCGCTTCGGCGATACCGGGCGAAATAGCCTTTCTTTGGCAGGTAGGTTAGCCGGTAGATTCCGTGGCCAAGACTGCCTGCGGAAGGTTTGTAGTAGACAAAGTGATGCCGTTCGAGCATCTCCCGCATTTTATCCGGATTAGGGTTGCTGTGCGTTTCCGGTACATAGCGGTTTGCTGCCCCGTCATTTTCCAGCAGCCGGTAGATATCTGCTTTATTGAAAAAGCTCCAGTTGAAGTACGGAATTCTCTTGCGCGCAAACCGTTCACGCAACTGGTTAATATAGGGGGATACCTCAGCTCTGCGGCTGGGCAGACGGTTATATACGACATCCGGCAGCGGTACTACTTTGCGTTCGAATTTGCCGCTTGCATTCAGGAAAAAGCCGTTCACCTGCTCCTGCTGCCAGTCGATGTCACGCGGCATGAAGGCGAAAATATAACATCTGTTGCTGCCTTCCCGCAGGAGCTGCTTAATAAAGCCGGTGCGGGACCCGAAGGGGCTCGTCGAGGACCCGGGGCCGTCGGACAATACACCGACCAGCGGTCCAAGCTGTACTTCATCCTGCAGGTTGCGCAGATAGATGCCGCCTGATTTGGGGACCTTGATTGCACTCTTTACTCCAGTGGCGAGGAACAGATGCTTGCCGGCACGTTTGATCGGCTTGATCGTTGCCGGAATGGCATCTTTTCCGAGCCGCAGGCGGATATTTTTCTTGCCGGTTAGTTTCAGGCTTTTCATCAGTTCACCCGAGACGTAGACAACTCTTTGGGGCTGCTTGGTGAAATGCACATTGCAAAAAGTGAGACCCATTTATGAATCCTCCTTAGGAACCATTGATATCATTCTCCCGTTTGTAACGGAACTGCCGCGTAGATGGCTTGCGGTTTGCTGCTGAATTCAGCAGCAGATGACGCGCATAGCGCAGGGGGTTCTCGGCGGCGAGCTTAGCAGCCCGGCGGTCGCCCGTCAACCGGAACACCGTGCGCCCTGGTTTGGAATTGGCTTCAAGCAGATAGATCCTGCCGCCTTCATCGATACCGAAGTCCAGGCCGAGTTCTCCCAGCCTGCCGCATGATTCCTCCAACAGCGGCGGCAGCAAAGCCGATGCTGCTGCAAGTTCCTCCATAAGCTCGCTTCCCGTCTTGCCGTATTCTGCAAGCAGGAAGGGCTGGGCGGGTACCGCTGTTCCCCCGCCATGGAGGTTCGAGGTCAACGAACCGCGGCTGCCCAACCGGACAGCCATGCCGGTAAGCGTCCAGACGCCTCTGCCGTTCTTCTGCATTAGTACACGCACGTCGAACGGCTGTCCTCCGCTGCTGGTCAGATGAAGGTAAGGCTGTATAATATAGCGGCGCGGGCCGATAAAGTCATGGATCCAGCTCAGACCTTCGTCCAGCGTGCGGAAACCTTTCTCAAAGGGGACATTTGCCTCATCACGACCTCTTAAGCTTATGCGCCCGCCCTCGTTATTGCTTAGGCGCTTTGCATGGATTGTGCGTTTGCCATGGGTACCGGACCTTGGCTTCAGAAAAACGCCGTCCTCTCTTTCTGCGAGCATCGTGCCCAAATCACCGGTACCAGTGTAAAGTCTGGTCTCGGGCAGCCATGCGGAAGCTCTGCGGCTGCGCCGCAAAATTTCATAGACGCTCCATTTATCAGGCAATCCACGCGACCAGGGAAGCGACCGGGATAAGGCAGCCAGGGCGGAAGCGGCGGATCTTTTTTCCTGCAGGCTTGAGTATAGACAACGGTTATACAGAATGTCGGGCGGAGCTGCCAGGGTAGGCTGCCACTGTCCGTCATTCCAGATATAGCCGCGTATGGATTGGCCGTCTCTTGCAACTCCCTCCGGGTGAAAGATAAGCACCTGCAGATCATACAGCGGGGCTACCCGGCATAACTGACTGCAGAACTCCGGTTCTGCGATGGGAGGATTCCCGCGGCGGCGGCCCGTCATGATGCCAAGGAACCCCATTGCTGTCTCTGTCATAATGCCCTCCTTATAACCCGGCCAAGTAGCGGCAATATAGAATCATCTGTTTGACGGACGGTCTGATTTTCACATCACTGAGGGGCGTGTTGTCGTTTTTGGACGGTTTGGAGTTGACCTCCAGCAGCCAGACTTTTCCCGACTGATCCAGGGCAAGGTCAATGCCGAGCTCCCCGAAATGCGCGGGGATATAGGTTTCCACACCCCTGGCTATCGCCAGAGCCGCCCGTGGAAGCTGCAACTGTGTGCTTTCTTTGGTCCCGGACGAGAGGCTGCTCTTACCGATGGCCTCGCGGACAGTGCTGAGCGTGCCGCCCCGCGCCAGATTGGAGACAAAATGGTTGCTTCCGGCGGTACGGGCAACTATAGAGGTGACGCCCCACTTGCCGGTGCCGTTCTTCTGCACGAGTGCCCGGAAATCTACCGGGCGCCGTCCAAGCTCTAGTAGAGGGAGCCCCTGCTGAATCTGGTAGCGTGTGGTTTTCATCTTGGGCGCAATGGATTGAAATAGCTTCGCCAAGGTTGGGTAGACTTGTTTACGCGTGCCAAGCGGTGTCGTGGACAGCAGCCGGTAGCCGCCCCCCTCATCTTTGGAGATGCGGAGAATGCCTTTTCCAAGGCTGCCGCGTACCGGCTTCAGAAAGACACTGGGATAGCTGCTGCACATTCTTTTTAATACAGCGAAGCCGGTTAAGGCATGCGATTCCGGCAAATACCGCTGCAGGGCGGCATCCTGTGCCAGTGCTTCGAACACCTCTGTCTTGTCAAGGAACTTTTCATTGAAGAAATGAGTTCCGTAGCGGGATTTTACATCCGCCAAAAAATGCTGTACGCTAGGTTTATTCTCCACCTTTCGAGTCGTAAGCCGATTGTTAATCACATCGGCAATAGGCAGACTCAGCTTCCGCCATCCCTCGTCGTATACCCAGCCCTCAATGGAGGAGCTGTGTGTTTCCAGCCCTTCCGGGGTAAAGAAATATACATAGGCGCCTTGTGCATGACAGGCATTGGTAAGCTCCCGGCAGAACAGGGTGATCGGGCCGAATACCCTTTCGGGACGGTCCGGATGGTCCCGGCTCACCAGAACTCCAATCAGCGGTCCGAGCCGCAAGGTGCGGCTGCCGGAGCTGTATGAAGCGTTCAGTGAAAGCCGTTGCCGCAGTCCGAGTTTCCGTGCCAGCGCTTCGCTTACGCGCAGACTGTCGGCTTTGGGAACCGGAATGACGGTGACCTCCTGCCGGAAAGAGCCGAACGTGAGCCGGATCGTTCCGTGTGCGGGTATTTTGAGCTTTTTCATGGATTTTTCGCCCAGCATTACAGCGTTTTCCTGCAGGATGCCCGAGTGGACCGTGTGGACCGGGATCTTGAATTTGGACATCGTGGATCTCCTTCCAGTAGGCAGCATGATGCCGGCAATATGAATCTTAAGGGTTACATATCATTCATCATATGGAGACATCTGACCCTTGGTGATTGACCTATTCTTTAAAAAGCCGTGCCGGGTTTGAACGAAGCGAATCAGGAAGCAATGCTTACAAAACTTTTAGGAGGAATTATAATGAACGTAATTGACAAGGCGCATGAACTGGCGAGAGCCATTAAGGAAAGTACGGAGTTTTCGGATATTTCCAGCGCTATGAAGGTAATTGAGGCCGATCCGGAAAGCAAACGGATGCTCGACAGCTTCCGGCAGAACCAGATTGAGCTGCAGCAGCGCATGATGAGCGGGGAGATGCCTCCACAGGAAGAAATGGAGAAGATGGAGAAGCTGTTCGAGGTGCTGAACCTGAATCTGGGCATCCGTCGCCTGTTTGATGCGGAACGCCGCTTAAGTGTCGTTATCGAGGACGTGAACAAAATCATCACCGACAGTCTGTCGCAAATGTACGGCGGTCAATAATTCTGTATCCGATCACACTGCCGCCTGGGGTGGCTGCAATGTATGAACAACAGGAGGGTGTCTCCTAGCCTTATGGCTAGAGGACACCCTCCTGTTTGTTGTTTATAGCGATGAAGATTACTCCTGCTTGCCTTCCACCGCACAGAGCAGAATCCCGGCAGCCAGGCCGAGACGGCGGTCCAGCTGGCCGCTGCGGTCCTCGGAGAAGTCTGCGATGATTTTGGTGACGAAGGGATTGAAATTTTGCCTGAAGGCAGGAATGACGGTGTTCCCAAGCTCAATGTTATATTTTTGCGGAATGAGGGTGATGAAGCGCCGCAGGAGAGCCATAAGTGTGCTGTTTTCTTTGATTAGCCCGATTTCGGTATCCCGCTGATCCAGGATGGTCCATTCATCCTTGAGGATTGATTTGAGCCCCTTGCGGCGGAGCGCCCCGATATGTTCACCGGTCTCCGAGTCATGCACATCGTAGGTCGCGCTGAAGTCGATCACATTGCGGGCTTTAATGCGCAGCAGCTCCTTTTCCATACTCTCGTCCGTAAACAGTGCAATGTCCTCTTTAAGTTTGAAGGCTTTCATTTGCGAATAGAGCACAAGCTCTTCCGAGCTGTTGTAGATGTGCAGCTTAGCGCCCATAATGGAAAAAACCTTTTTGCGGATTATGTACTCGGTATGATTGAATGCGTTATTCAATGTAGAATCCCTCCCCGTAATGCTAACATCATCTCATATCAGAACGGTGCAGGCTATGGTGTAGATAACTTCCCGGAAGTTTTTTGCAACTTGTCTCATAATTCCGGCTGCATGTTCATAGAGTAGAGATATAGATTCCATGGAACAACCTTTTAAGAGAGAAGGAGCTGTCTGTAATGAAGAAAAGAAACAAGTTCAAGCATGGTGTGTATTTGCTGGCGGCACTGGCCATGCTGCTCTATGCACTGCCCAAGCTGTCCTTTCAGAACGGGCCTGGCTGGGTGCTGGGGTTCGGCGTGGTCTGGTGCGTTTTTGCCTTTCTGGTGATAGCGTCACATTTGCATTTTATAATCGGTGTGGATGAAGAGAAACAGAAACGCCTGGAGTCTGTCCGCAAGCATAAGCTGGAGCAGTGGCAGGGTAAATGGAATGAGGAGTCCCGTGTGGCAGAAAGATGATGTAATTCCGCCAAAAGTAGTCCCGTTCCCGAATTTATTCCGCAGTCAGGACAACCCCTGCATCCGTCGTTTTGGCGGGGGCAGGGGTTGTTGCGTAGTTGCTTAGCTGTAAAGTCGAAGCCTGAGGCGCAGTGTGTTTCAGGCTTGCTCTGGTATAGCAATATGTTCACAGATATAGCCAAATCTAAGCTTCCGTTGCTGTTGTACTCCACGGTTACCTCCGTGTATAATAGGTACAGAATAGTACAGATCGGGCTATGGGGGTGTAACAGTTGGAGGGTCAAGGCGATAACATTACAAAACATGAACAGCTGCTCCAGCACATTGAAGGCCTTAAGGTTGGCACCAAAATTTCCGTCCGCAAGCTGGCTAAGGAAATGGCGGTCAGCGAAGGTACGGCTTACCGTGCAGTGAAAGAGGCCGAGAATCTCGGCATTGTCATTACGAAGGAGCGCATCGGTACTGTCCGCGTTGAGAAGAAGCCGCGGAATATATCCGATCAGCTTACCTTCGGGGATGTAGTGGATATAGTAGAAGGACATGTGCTCGGCGGAGTGAACGGCCTGAATAAGCATCTCCATAAATATGTCATCGGCGCGATGAAGGTTGATGCTATGATCCGTTATATCGACGCTGACAGCCTGCTGATCGTGGGTAACCGTGATGATGTGCATTCGCTTGCGCTGGAGCAGGGTGCAGGCGTGCTTGTGACGGGGGGCTTCGGGACAAGCCGTGAGGTCAAAGCGCTTGCTGACGAGCTGGACCTGCCGGTGATCTCTTCAAGACATGATACGTTTACTGTGGCCTCCATGATTAACCGGGCCATATTTGACAGGCTGATTAAGAAAAAGATCATGCTGGTTGAAGATATCGTGGATAACAAGCCGCGGCTGAACACCTTGAAAGTCACAAGCACCGTCGGGGAATTGCGGATGCTGTCACAGACCAGCGGCGAGTTGCGTTTCCCGGTTACGGATGAATGGAACCGGGTTATCGGCATTGTCGGCCGCAGGGACGTGGAGGAGTTCAGCGAGGAGCACAGCATCGAGAAGGCGATGATCCGCAGCCCTGTCACAGCTGCCCTGCAGACGTCGCTGGCCTCGGCGGCGCAGATCATGATGTGGGAGGGTATTGACTTCCTGCCCATCGTGGACCGCAACCGCAAGCTTGTGGGCTCGCTGACCCGCCGGGAGGTACTGCAGAGCCTGCGTGACGTCAGCAATCAGCCGCAGCTCGGGGAGACTTTCGACCACCTGATTTGGAACGGCTTTGCCGAGGAGCGGGACGAGGAAGGAAAGCTGTTCTTCCACGGCTTCATCACACCGCAAATGGCGACGGATCTGGGTACCATCTCTGAAGGCGTGTTATCCACACTGATGACGCTTTCCGCATTCAAGGCGGCTAAGGACATCACGGGGAATGACTACGTGCTGGACAATATGTCAACGTATTTTATCCGCCCGGTGCAGATTGAGCATTCGGTTATCGTCTTGCCGAGGCTGCTGGAGATCAGCCGCCGGACCTGCAAGCTGGAAATTGAGATCTCCCACAATGACACAATAGTTGCCAAAGCGGTGCTGATGCTGCAGTCGATCGACCACGGCTGAACCTTCATATTCTACCGAAAAGACTATCCCGCCGGGATAGTCTTTTACGCATAGACGATACAGCGGTTGTCTTATAATTGAACCGGTTTCACTTAAGGATGCTGAGGATGACGGTAATGCAGCCAGACTAATGGCGGGTAAAATGATTTTCATTCCTGTTCCGGCTGTAGAATCCGTGGCTGCGCAGTCCGGAGAAAATGTTGAAGGCGCCGATCACCAGGAAAACCGTCTCCACAATGACATTGACCGTGGAACCGCGGAAGAGAAACATCGACATCAGCGACAGCGTCACCAGCATGGCGCCGAGCAGCATATTCATAATAGCGCGCTTGCGGCCTTTTTCCATCGGATCTGGCGCTCTGCGTGAGGATAAGCTGTACACGGCGGCACCGATCATACAAATCACCAGCAGGACAAACAGCACGTACTTGATGAGCAGAATCATGGACAGGCAGCTCCTTTATCAATGTAGTGGAAAATGATAGTTTTGCCCTATGATGTAACCGTATATCACCTGTCCACTATTGTAGCATGATTGGCCTCAGCTGCGCTTATACGGATTAATTTCCACCCAGATTTGCAGTACCCCCTCCATGACGAGCATGGTGCGGATTTTGACCGCGTATTCTTTTTCGCGCACGATGTATATTTTACCGTCCAGGAGCAGCCGGGCCAGCTTGCCGTCCGTGTCGATTTCGAACATGCTGCGTCCGCGCATCGGTTCAAGGTCGGAGACCATTTTGCTGATAATCTCTTTGGTCGTTACGGGATCCAGAGCCTCAGCGCCGTCCTTGACCTTGCTGTCCTCTGTGCGCAGCTTGATCTCCCGGATGACGGTAGAGGTGTTGTTGTATTTTTTGAGTGTCTGGATATCCTTCCGGTACTGCTCGATCTGCACACGAAGATCCTGATTGTTCAGCCAGAGCACATTATACCCCATATGAAAAATAGCATTGTACGCGACAGCTCCTGCGACCATGCCGAGTACAAAAACGGCGGAAATCTGCGAGAAGCGGCGGTAGCGGTGGAACGGGGGGATTCTCATTCCGGCATCACCCCTTGCCGCACACCCATTTGACCAGCTCGCTGCCCATATGAGCGCCCAGGAAGGCAAATACAAGATAGAGAATTTGCTTAATGGCGGGGGAGAGGTTGCCTCCCAGCATGTTGCTCTCAATGACCCGCATCGGGTCAATCGTTCCGCCTACAGCGGCGGCAAGCGCCCAGATTTTAATCCGGTCCGCGATATCCAGCATAGTCTGTGTAGGCGGCTGCAGGGAGACTACCGCACCGATTCCGCCCAGCATGGCTCCACCCAGTACGATGCCGCAGGCAATAAAGAAGTCTAGGACGGCTTTGCTCAAAAACACGTTCATACAAGGCCCCTTTCCGGACCAGGCCTGTTCGTCAGCTCAGCCTGTCCTTGTGCTCTTACTCCATTCTATGGGCGGTTCCCCCTTTAATATGATAAAATAGTTTCATCTTATGTTTTGATTGTTGACTGAAGGGAAGTGGGGATATGAGCCCTTACGTGCATTTGCATGTGCACAGCGAATACAGTTTACTGGACGGGGCGGCGCGCATTACCGATCTCGTGCGCCGGGCCGGCGAATACGGCATGAAGTCGCTGGCGCTGACCGATCATGGCGTGATGTACGGGGCAATCCCCTTCTATAAAGCTTGCAAGGCTAATGGCATCAAGCCGATCATCGGCTGTGAAGCTTATTTGACTGCGGGCTCGCGGCGTGAGCGGGGCAGCCGCAAGGATCAGCCGATCTACCACCTGATCCTGCTCGCCAAGGATGAAACCGGCTACAAAAACTTGATGAAGCTGATCTCGATCGGCCATCTGGAAGGCCAGCATTACAAGCCCCGCATCGATATGGAATCCCTGGCCGCGCATGCTGAAGGCATCATCTGCCTCAGCGCCTGCCTGGGGGGCGAGGTGCCGCAGCATTTGCTGCATGGGCGCGATGACGAAGCGCGCCGGGCGGCGCTGAGATATAAAGAGATTTTTGGCGGGGACTTCTATCTGGAGCTGCAGGATCATGGCATTCCGGAGCAAAAGCGGGTGAATCCGAAGCTGATCGCCCTTGCCGCCGAATGTGATATTCCGCTGGTCGCCACGAATGATGTGCACTATCTGGCCAAGGAGGATGCCGAGGTACAGGATGTGCTGATCTGCATCGGCACCGGCAAGACGGTGGATGATGAGGAACGGCTGAAGATCGGGACGGACCAGCTCTTTTTCAAAAGCGGCGAGCAAATGGCGGCACTGTTCCCGCATGTGCCGGAAGCCATTCTCAACACCGAGGCCATTGCCGGGAAATGCAATCTGGAGCTGACGTTCGGGGGCCATATTCTGCCGGAATATTCCCCGCTGCCGGAAGGGCTGGATGCGGCAGCTTACTTGCGTGAGCTGTGCCGCAGCGGGCTGGAGGAGCGTTATGCGGATACACCGCTGTGGGCCTCGCCGGAGCAAAAGGCAACAGCTGAGAACCGGCTCGACTATGAGCTGGGTGTCATTGAGAGCATGGGCTTCAGCGATTATTTTCTGATCGTCTGGGACTTCATCGCTTATTGCCACCGGCAGGGCATCGCTACCGGACCGGGCCGCGGATCTTCCGCAGGCAGCCTGACCGCGTACAGTCTGCGGATTACCGATGTCGATCCGCTGAAGTACAATCTGCTCTTCGAGCGTTTCCTGAATCCCGAGCGGATCACGATGCCGGATATTGATATCGACTTCAGCGACGAACGGCGCGATGAGGTCATCGCTTATGTTGTTGATAAATACGGCCAGGAGCATGTGGCGCAGATCATCACCTTCGGAACGATGGCGGCGCGGGCGGCCGTGCGTGACGTGGGCCGGGCGCTGAACCTGCCCTATAACGAGGTGGACAAGGCTGCGAAGCTGATTCCCGGCCAGCTCGGCATCAGCATTGCCCGGGCGCTGGAGAGCAGCCCTGATCTTAAGGCGCTGTATGAAGGCAATCCGAAGACCAGAGGCCTGCTGGACATGGCGATGAAGGTCGAGGGCATGCCCCGCCATGCTTCCACACATGCCGCAGGGGTCGTCATCTCTAAAGGTCCGCTGACCGATGCTGTGCCGCTTCAGGCCGGCAACGAGAGCACCGCGCTCACCCAGTACTCCATGGAGCATCTGGAGAGTGTCGGACTGCTCAAGATGGACTTTCTGGGGCTGCGGACTTTGTCGATTATTGAACGCTGCACGAACTGGATCAAGGAAATGAGCGGCAGTACACCCGATTTCCGCAGCATTCCCGATGACGATCCGCTAACCTATGAGATGCTTGGTGCGGGTGAAACGACCGGCGTCTTTCAATTGGAGTCGGCGGGGGTAAGACGCGTGCTGAAGGATCTGAAGCCTTCAGGGTTCGAGGACATTGTCTCCGTGCTGGCGTTGTACCGCCCGGGTCCGATGGAATTTATTCCTAAGTTTATTGCCGGAAAGCACGGCGAAATCGAAGTGGAGTATCCGCATGCCGATCTGACACCGATCCTTGCCGATACTTACGGGATCATCGTATATCAGGAACAGATTATGCAAATCGCCTCGCGGATGGCCGGGTTCTCGCTTGGTGAAGCCGATCTGCTGCGCCGCGCGGTGTCGAAGAAGAAACGCGAGACACTGGATAAAGAGCGAAGTCACTTCGTGGAGGGCAGCTTGAGGCTGGGCTATCTGGAGACCGATGCTAACGCTGTCTATGATATGATTGTGCGGTTTGCCGATTACGGCTTCCCGCGCGCCCATGCCGCAGCTTACGGCGTGCTGGCCTTCCAGACGGCTTATCTGAAGGCACATTATCCTGTGCAGTTTATGTCGGCGATGCTGACGGCAGTGATGGGTACACACCGCAAGGTGGCCGAATATGTGCTGGAATGCCGCCGCACGGGTATCGGCGTATTGCCGCCGGATGTCAACGAGAGCGGCGTGCTGTTTACGCCTGTGCCGGGAGAAGGCAGCGGCCATATCCGTTTTGGACTGGCCGCGGTCAAGAATGTCGGCACGCTGGCTGTGGAGAACATCATCGCCGTGCGCAAGGAGCGGCCGTTCGACAGCCTGCTGGATTTCTGCCGCCGCGTTGATCTCCGGGTCTGCAACAAGCGAGTGATAGAATCGCTGCTGCAGGCCGGCGCCTTCGACCGTCTGCAAGGCCACCGGGCACAGCTGCTTGCGATGCTGGATGAGACAGTCGATGCCGCGCTGAAATGGCGCAAGGAGCGCGACGAGCTGCAGATCCAGCTGTTCGACGACCTGATTGAAATGCCAAACTGGGAAATCCGCTATCCGGATATCCCGAAATTCACCATCGGCCAGCAGCTGGAGCTGGAGCGCGAGCTGCTCGGACTGTATCTGTCCGGCCATCCGCTGGACGACAGCGCGGAGCTGCTGGAGGAGCCGGGCATGCAGCGGCTGATGGATCTCGGCGAGGCCGAGGATGAGAGCCAGATTGTGACGGCAGGCATGGTCGTGTCACTCAAGGAAATTACGACAAAATCCGGCAAAGCGATGGCTTTTGTCGAATGGGAGGACCAGATCGAGCGCTGCGAGGTCGTGCTGTTCCCTGAGGTGTGGAAGCGGAGCCGCAGCCTGATCGAGAAGGGTGCGCTCTTGGCCCTCCGCGCCAAGGTGCAGCAGGAGGACGAGGGCTTCAAGCTGCTGGCCGAAGAGGTCGCGCCGCTTGGCGCCGACACGATTCGCAGCCTGCTGCAGCGCCGCAGCGCAGCTGCCGCCCGCGCGTCCGCCGCGGGCCGCACCCAGACGGCAGGCGCACCCGGAGGTGCGTCTGCTTCCCGGGCGGGCGCAGGCGGCCCTGGCGCCGCCCGTAGCACCGCAGGCGGGGTTACCGCGCCTGCGCCCGCAAGGCCCGCTGCCGCGCAACCATCGGCGCCGCAGGAAGCCCCGCGCTCCGCAGCGCCGGGACCGGCAGGCCAGCGTCCTGCAGCCGCAGACGCTGTGGAGTCCGCTGGCCGGAGTTCCGGCGCAGCGGGGAGCGGCCAGCGTGTCTTTATCAAGATCACGCCGGACTCTGAGAACCCGGCGCTGCTCTCGCGCCTGCAGGCGCTGCTGCAGACCCATCCCGGCTCTGCAGCTACCCTGCTGTTCTACGAGCGTGACCAGAAGCTGCTCGCGCTTAGCGACGGCTACCGGATCGAGCCGTCCCAGGAGCTGTTCGCAGCGATCGAGGGGATGCTTGGAGCCGGTACAGTCCGAATAAAATAAGAACATTTCCGCCTTTTTCCGCATACATTAGGAAACCACAGGGAACTGTCCCGTGCGGAAAGGGGAATCACATCATGTCCTATCAAATGGCAACAGAGCTGCTGGAGCGCAGGGGAGTCACGCTAACGTCCATCGCTGAGATCGTATATATTTTGCAGTCGGTGTATTATCCGGATTTAACCGAAGAAGAGTGTCTATCGAGCGTTAAGTCGGTGCTGGGCAAACGAGAGGTGCAGTACACACTGATGACAGGCGTTGCGCTGGATGAATTGGCTGAAAAAGGCCTGCTGCCGCAGCCGCTGCAGGCGGTGATGGAGGCGGATGAATCGCTCTACGGAGCGGACGAGACTCTGGCGCTTGGCATCACCGGCGTATACGGAATGATCGGGCTGACAGGCTTCGGTTATCTGGATAAAATAAAGCTCGGCATCATCGGCAAGCTGAATGATGATGAGCAGGGGATTCATGTATTTCTGGACGATCTTGTCGCGGGAATTGCGGCGGCGGCATCCGCCAGAATTGCGCACCGGCATGAAGGGGCCAAGGTGTATCCCCATGTCAGCGGTACGGAATAATTAACCCCCATTATTTGGTGAATAATGCTCCCTGGTCTTGCTTTCTTCGCCTTACTCCTGTTGCGGGAAAAAAGAAAACTGTGTTATCATGATTCCATTATACGGGATACGGCTGGGAATTGAGATTAGGGAGGCTTTGCAGGGCATGTGGACGGTAATCTATATTGCGCCAACCGCCAGAGTGGCGGATATGATTCAGAGCAAGCTTACGGAAGAAGGATTTATGGTAAAGTGCCGTCCGGTCAATATGTCCAAGCAGCAGTTCGAAATTCTGGTTCCTTCAGGAGAACTGGAGGAAGTGCAGGAAGTCCTTAATCTAATTTTACATCCCTGAATAGACATCAAGATGGCATTCAAGACAGCGGCAAGCTGCTATATGCGCAAATAAACGGCTGAAGAGGTGCGACCCTTGTTCAAAGATTTATTTCAGAAAAAACGGAAGTACGCGACTATTCCTTCAGAACGTCTGGAGCGGAGCGGCGGACCGGTAGAAGGCGAACGCCCCAAACGGGAGATTCCCGAGGGCTTAATGAGCAAATGCAGCAAATGTGGAACGATCCAGTACAGCAAGGAGCTGGAGAAAAATCTGAAAGTATGCCCTTCGTGCGGTTATCATATGCGGCTAAACGCGTCGGAACGGATCGCAATGATCCTTGATCCGGAAGGCTTTATCGAGTTCGACAGTGAAATGGCATCCGTTGACCCGCTGCAGTTTCCTGGCTATGCTTCCAAGCTGGAACAGCAGCAGTCCAAAACTGGACAGGTTGAAGCCGTGCTTACAGGCCAGGGAACCATTGGCGGTCATCCGGTGATTGTTGCCGTGATGAATTTTGAGTTCTTCACCGGCAGTATGGGCTCGGTTGTAGGAGAGAAGATTACCCGGGCTGTAGAAGAAGCTACGGAGAAGAAGCTCCCGATGCTGATCTTTTCGACTTCGGGCGGAGCCCGGATGCAGGAGAGTATTCTTAGTCTGATGCAGATGGCGAAGACAAGCGCAGCGCTGGCCCGGTTTGGCGAAGCGGGAGGGCTCTATATCTCTGTCATTACGGACCCGACAACGGGCGGAGTCTCCGCCAGTTTTGCCAGTCTTGGCGATATTATTATTGCCGAGCCTGGAGCAGTATTCGGTTTTGCCGGAAGAATCGTCATTGAGCAGACCATTCGCCAGAAGCTTCCGGATGATTTCCAGACTGCTGAATTCAACCTTCAGCATGGTCAGCTTGATCTGGTCGTACACCGCAAGGAATTACGGTCCACGCTAACCAAGCTTTTGGATTTGCACGACGTGAAAGGGGGCTTTTAGGTTGGCGGGAGAGTTGCCTTTTGAAATGCCTCTGGTAGAAATGCGCAAGAAGATCGCCGAACTGAAGCAGTTCGGTGAAGAGAAGGGCATTGATTTCAGCGATGAGATCGCCCGGCTTGAGGAACGTTACCGCGTGCTTGAGGAAGAAATTTATACCGATATCTCTGCTTCACAGAAGATGCATCTGGCCCGGCATCACGGACGTCCGACTTCGCTTGATCTTATAGGGCTGATCTTTACTGATTTTATTGAGCTGCACGGCGACCGTCTGTACGGCGACGATCTGGCTGTAGTAGGCGGAATCGGCAAGCTGAACGGCGTCCCGGTTACCGTGATCGGCCAGCAGCGCGGCAAGGATACGAAGGAGAACATTTTGCGTTTCTTCGGCAGCGCGCATCCCGAAGGCTTCCGCAAGGCGATCCGCCTGATGAAGCAGGCGGAGAAGTTTGGCCGTCCGATCGTTACCTTTGTCGATACCAAAGGGGCTTACCCCGGCAATACGGCGGAGGAGAGAGGCCAGTCCGAAGCGATTGCCAGCAGCCTGTATGAGATGTCTCAGCTTGGCGTGCCGGTCATCTGCATCATCATTGGTGAAGGCGGAAGCGGCGGAGCGTTGGCGATGGCTGTAGGCAACCGTGTTCTGATGCTGGAGCATGCCATCTATTCAGCGATCTCCCCGAACGGCGCGGCGTCCATTCTCTGGAAGGATGCCTCGAAGGCGGAACAAGCCGCAGAAGCGATGAAGATCACCGCCGCTGATCTGCTGGAGATGGAAGTGATTGAGGAAATTGTTCCTGAGCCGCGGGGCGGCGCACACCGTGATTACGAGTCTACTGCCGCTGCGCTCAAGGATGTCATATGGCGCCATTTGCAGGAGCTGTCCAGCCTTGATTTTGCGGAACTTAAAGAAGACCGCTACCGCAAATTCCGCAAAATCGGCGAGTATTCCGAAGCCCAGCAGGAAGCCGTTAACCCGGAAGAAGAAGTGCAGAACGTGGAGTAATAATCTCTGTTTCATTTGCACTTTCAGACATATAATACTATCAGCAGGTCCAAAATATGGACTGGTCTGAATAAAACATTTATTACCATTGAAATAATCCTGCGGCATTCGCAGGGTTATTTTTATTTTGCCCTAAAACTTCATGTATTCGACTTAAATTTACAGCAAAAGAAGGCTATAACATTGATTTTGTGTCCAAGTTGCAGTAATATTCATTAGGGCGCAGTAAAAGGTACATGTGATAAAGTTCCTATACAAACAGAGAGCCTTATAGTAGATTTTGTAGTTGGAAAAAGTGAGACAGAGAGAACGAAAAAACGGAGGAAAACCTAATGCGGAAAAGTAAAATTGTATGTACGATCGGTCCTGCTAGTGAATCGTTGGAGAATATCAAAAAATTGATCTTGGCTGGTATGAATGTGGCCCGTCTGAACTTCTCCCACGGCGATTTTGAAGAGCACGGCAACCGGATCAAAACGATCCGTCAGGCATCTAAAGAACTGGGCAAAACTGTTGCCATCCTGCTCGACACCAAAGGACCGGAGATTCGCACAGGCAAGCTGGAAGTAGAACCGATTGAACTGGTTCAGGACGAGTATCTGACATTGACTACGGAAGAGATCCTTGGCGACCAAAACCGTATTTCCATCACTTACAGCGACCTGCCTAATGATGTTCAAGTAGGCTCGACCATCCTGATCGATGACGGCCTTATCGGACTTACCGTTGTCGACATTCAAGGCACAGAAATCAAGACCCGTATTGTTAACGGCGGTACGATCAAGAGCAAGAAAGGCGTTAACGTACCAGGAGTTGCCATCTCCCTGCCGGGTATTACGGAAAAAGACACCAACGATATCGTTTTTGGGATCGGACAGGACATCGATTTTATCGCCGCTTCCTTCGTTCGCAAAGCTAGCGACGTTCTGGAAATCCGTGCACTGCTTGAGAAGCACAATGCTTCCCATATTCAAATCATCTCCAAAATCGAAAACCAACAAGGTGTTGACAACCTTGATGAAATTTTGGCAGCTTCCGACGGCCTGATGGTTGCCCGCGGCGACCTTGGTGTGGAAATCCCTGCTGAAGATGTGCCTTTGGCTCAAAAGCTGATGATCGAAAAATGTAACATCGCTGGCAAACCGGTAATCACAGCTACACAAATGCTGGATTCCATGCAGCGCAACCCGCGTCCTACCCGCGCTGAAGCGAGTGACGTAGCGAACGCTATCTTCGACGGAACAGATGCAATCATGCTGTCCGGTGAAACTGCTGCCGGGAAATATCCGGTAGAATCCGTTCTCACAATGTCCCGCATTGCTGAGAAAGCTGAATCTGCCCTGAACCACCGTGAAATCTTCATGAAGCAACAAATTGCTCAAGAAACAACGGTTACTGAAGCCATCAGCCAATCCGTAGCGATTTCCGCTCTGGACCTGAACGCTAAAGCTATCATTTCTTCGACTGTAACTGGCCACACTGCACGCGTGGTTTCCAAATACCGTCCTAAATCGCAAATTATTGCCGTAACTACTCAAGAAAGAACTATGCGTCAATTGGCACTCGTATGGGGCGTAACTCCTGTATTCGGTAAAGAAGCTACTTCGACAGACGAATTGCTGCAAACTGCCCTTAAAGGCGGTAAAGATTCCGGTCTGGTTAAAGCAGGCGATCTTGTTGTAATTACAGCGGGTATCCCACTGGGACGTTCCGGTTCTACAAACCTGGTGAAAGTAGACACCATTCCAGCTGACTAAGCTTAGGAGTCTTCTATAACGCAGATTGTTCTATTCATAAAAAGCAATGGTGAATTCCACCATTGCTTTTTTTGCTTGATATACGAGGGTCAAATGTATATATTGGATTGAGAGTTTCGGGCAAAATGAAACACTAGGAACGTATGAGAATGGGGTTTCTTGTGTTAACGAGAGGCGAGCCCTTATGATATACACGTTTAACTACAAAAGTATCTCCGGCGGAATTGGGGCTTGAAGGGACGGCAACTGCGGTTTTGTTCTGTACCATAATGCCTCCATCGGCTGGAGTGAGCTTAGGGCTTTTACCGTTGATCGTGCAGCGGCTGAACCTTGTGGGTGTTACCCGGGCAAGCGCGCCTATAGTTCCGCCGACTTGGGGGGCTTCCATGATCCATTCAGCGGAGGACTGCGGGCCTGTGTAATGCTGTATAGTGCGGAAAATCCAGTTCTTGCTGAGATTCCGCAGGGTTATGCGCCATTTGCCGGAGCTGATCTTGGCGATCGTTGCCCGTATGCGGTCTCCGGGAAAGACCGGGAGAGGAATAACCGTCTCCATTGCCGGCAGTATTTCCCACCAGGGATAGTAGCGGACGACTCCATTTATAGACTCATGTGCGGTGCCGGTCTGAATCAGATTGCTGTTTTTGAAGCCGTCGATTCCGATCCAGGCCGAGGAATAGCTGGCTTTGGAAGTGGGCTTGACATAGGGGACAACCCACTCGCCGGAGATCCTCCGGAAGGCTCCTTTTTTGCCTGTGATGGCATATCCGCTCCAGTTGCTGGAGGTCCAGCCGAAGCCCGTGCTTTGAGCTCTACCCTTGTTGGTTTTGTCCGTGAGACAAGGCCGACCGCGCTTTAATTTATAAACTGTGCTCACTTGTTCACCGCCTCTATTAGGTTCTGCTCTATTTAATGCGGCGAAGTCTTGCAAAGGTTGGGTATTCTGTTAAAAAGGATTGGAGAGGAAATATAGCACAAATGGAAAAACTACTGAAGCTGCGCGGCTTTTATCTCTTCCTGGGACTTGCCGGCGGCTCGTTTGGTTCCTATCTGACGCTGTTGCTGAAGTATAACGGAATGGATGTCAGCCAAATTGGTATGATGATGGCGGTGGGAACACTTATTGCCATATGTATTCAGCCTGTATGGGGTCTTATCTCTGACAGGTATAACCAGGCGCGTCTTGTACTTATTCTAAGTGTGGCTGTACCGGCAGTGCTGGCCGTATTCTACCGTTCGGAATATTTCATTGTTCTTCTGATGGTATACACGGTGTCCACGATCTTCTCGTCCACACAGGCCCCTATCGCCGATTCTTACGCCATTGCAGCGGCAAACAGGGCCGGATCCACCTATGGCAGCATCCGGCTGATGATGAGCATAGGAGCGGCTGTAGGGGCCTATGCCGGTGGCCAGTATGTTGAGAGATTTTCAGTCTCTACGATATGGCTCCCGTTCCTGCTCTTAAATTCAGTTGCCGTCATTTTTGCCCTGACCCTGCCCAGACAGGCGGAAGAGAATCATATGATGAGCCAATCGCTGGCTCAAGGGGTCAAAAAACTGCTCGGCAACCGCATCTTCCTGGCTTTTCTGGGTGGCAGCTTTTTGGTGAACCAGACGATGACGGCTTTCGGCACCTATTTTGTGGTGGCCTTCCAATCTGTCGGCGGCTCCACCGGGTATGCCGGAATTGCGCTTTTCCTTGCCTCTGTGACCAACGTGCCCTCCATGCTGTATGCCTCGAAAGTCATCCGTAAGCTGGGACGGGAGCGCACGCTGCTGCTGGGTGCGCTGATCTATGTGCTGCGCTGGGGGATTCAGGTGGCCTTTCCCCATCCTTCGGTGATGATCGGCGTGCAGGTGCTGCACGGTCTGTCATTCGGGCTCTTTTATATTGCTGCTGTTGAATATGTGTCGCAGATTACCTCATCCGAGATGCAGGCAACAGGCCAAAGTGTCTTCAATATCGTATTTTCCGGTTTTGCGGGAATTCTGGGCAATTTGCTGAATGGATTTCTGCTTAGTCAGGGCGGTGTCGGGCTGATGAATGTGTCTTGCATGATAAGTTCTGCCGTCGGGGCGGTTCTGCTCTTCTATGTAGCCAGAAGCTCAAGGAGCAGCGTTTCGAAGACGATGTCCTCGGGCGGAGTTGGCGTCTAGCTGCCGCTTCCGCAAGTTAATACAGAAAGGAGCATATGTTATGGAATCACGTAATCGGGTGCTTTCCAGCCGCTGGCACAGCACGGCTTTCCGCGTGCGTTACCAGGAAACCGATCAAATGGGTGTGGTGTACCACGCCAATTATTTAAGCTGGTTCGAGAGCGGGCGCACCGAGATGTTCCGCGAGCTCGGCTTCGCCTACCGTTCGCTGGAGAACATGGGAGTGCTTCTTCCTGTGACTGCGGCAGATTTGCAATTTAAAAGTCCGGCGCGATATGATGATCTTATCGCCGTGTATGCGCGGCTTAAGGTTTTTTCAGCTTTGAGAGTTGTGTATGAATATGAGGTGCGCCGGATTGAGGAGGATGGGGAAAGTGGCGGCGAAGGTTCTGCGGAACACGGAGAGCTTTCAGCGCTGACTGCTGCCCAGACTCTTCCGGGAGAACTTCTGGTTAGCGGTTCTACCAGTCATGTCTGGCTGAACAAGGACTGGAAGCCGGTAAGACTGGATCGGGCGCTTCCGGAGCTGTATCAAGCGATAACCGGGGCGCTCAGGGAAGAAGAAGGAGGAGCAGTATGATCAGGAACAAATGGCTGTGGGCTGCCTTGTTTATTATCCCGGCCGTGGAATTATTCGGGTTCATCTATGTCGCTGGTTATCTTGGAGCGCCCAAAACGCTGCTGCTCATTCTGGCTACTTCAGTGATCGGACTGCTCATGATGCGGTTCGAAGGCAAAAAGGTACTGCAGGACAGCAAAATTCAAATGCAGGAAGGCAAAGTGCCCGGACGGACGATGCTGGACGGCTTGTGCATTTTTTTCGGCGGTCTGCTGCTGATTCTGCCGGGCTTTGTAACGGATATAATCGGCTTTTCTTTGGTGTTTCCGCTGACCCGGCCGCTGTACCGGGTTTTTCTGCTTAGATGGATTGAGAAGAAAATGAAAAATGGCACCTTCACCTTTTATCGCAGGTAACAGAAATCTGTCTATGCGCTGCTTTGTGTACCAGAGTACAGCATGAACCAAAGAAGGCGGCGTCCCATAAGTGGATTACTCCACGAAAGAGACAGTCCTGTGATGTAAAAAGACTGTAAAAAAGACAATAGAGCAGTGCTTCTCCCGTTACTGGAGAATCGCTGCTCTGTTTTTTTTGGTCATCGGCTGCTTGCTAGTTGGACTAATGCAGACGTCCGCTCACAATATAGCTGTGCAGCGCCCGGAACACGCCGGCACGGTGGAAGGCGTCAAGGATGACCAGAATAACAGGACCCAGTAGAAGACCGAGCATGCCGAACAGCTGCAGGCCGACGAACATGCCGACCAGCAGGGTAAGCGGGTCCAGCCCGATGCTGCTGGCGAGCACCTTGGGCTCAAGCACCTGGCGGGTCACGAGAATGATCCCGTAGAGCACCAGCAATCCGATGGCCAGAGCCAGGTTGCCGGTCATGTAGGAGTACAGCGCCCAAGGGAGCAATATAACACCGACGCCAAGGTAAGGGACCAAATCAACGATACCGACCGTTAGACCGATGGCAAAGGCGGAGTCTACGCCCAGCAGCAGGAGTCCGATAATGACGATAACCCCGGTAACGGAAATCAGCACTAACTGGGCCCGCAGATAGCCGGACAGCGCTTTGCGCAAATCACTCCAAATCTCAGAGACTGGTCTAAGCAGAGGCACCGGCAGCAATGAAGTTAATTTTGCATTATGGCGATCCCAGCCGGTGCTGAGGAAAAAGGCGGCCAGCACAATCACAATCAGGATGGTTCCCATGCTTGGCAGCGCGGAAATCAGCTTCAGAATCATATTGAAAAAACCGGTGATCAACTGGGTCATGGCGTGGCCCACGGTTTCGGTAGTCCGGCTGATGTTGCTGTCGATAGTGGCATGATAGTCCGGGTTGTCGTGGTAAAACTGGTTGATTTGGTTAATAATATTCTGAATGCTGGCATTGCGGCCCAGTGACAGCAGCACCTCGCGCCATTGGTCGGTATGGAGATCTAAGGTCTGCAGCAGCACAATCAGCTCTTTCACCAGCCGGGTAATCAGCGCAGTCAGTACAAGGGCCGTACCTCCGATATAGAACAGCAGCGAGAGCGAGACGGCGAGCCAGCCCGGAAGCTTAAATCCTTTAAGGATCACCACCAGCGGATGAATGATATAGGCGAGCAGCCAGGCCAAGAGGAGCGGATAGAGCAGCGGAAGCAATACATAGATGGCGAACATCAGCCCCGCAGCGGCGAGAACGACCCAAAGGCCGCGCAGCACTCTTTTTAACACAAGCGTGTCCATCGTTCATCCCTCCACTATTGCTGCTCCCGCAAGAAAATAACTGCTCGTCTTATGTATATTCATAGATTGATTTTACAGACTATCAAAAGTCATAAAGCACGAAAACAGGGCAGACTCTATAACCTGAAAGCGCAATCATGAAACAGGAAGATCGGAAGTTTTTTTCTATCTCTCCGATAAAATCATTTGATGCGTGTCAAAGCTTCCACGTTGTTCACATAACCGTCAAAATCCGGTATGATTATTAAAGGTTCTACCCTGAAAGTTGGTTGCAATCTTTAAGGATGTCTTATCGCCTTCTTTTTATGTTTTTAAACCTTTAAAATGTAAATGTTTTCACGATGTTAGAAATGGCTTTTATACCCTTGTTCGCAAAGGAGAGATATACTATGACAGCTACTAAAGGCCTGGAAGGCATCGTCGCCACAACTTCCTCAATCAGCTCGATTGTGGATGGCGTCCTCACTTACCGCGGATTTGATATTGACGATCTTGCGGAGAATGCCACCTTTGAAGAAACCGCTTATTTGCTGTGGTTTGGCAATCTGCCTACTACGCCTGAGCTGCAGGCTCTGCGACGTGATCTCAGCGCATTTGCACCGATTCCGGAGCAGGTCATTGCACAAATGAAGCTGTATCCCAAAGAAGCGAACACGATGGCTGCCCTGCGCTCCGCCGTATCAAGTCTCGCGCTCTATGATGAAGCGGCGGATGACATGAGCCGTGAAGCGAATGAAATCAAAGCAGTGAAGCTTCAGGCGCAGATTCCGACCATAGTGGCTGCGCTGGCGCGTATCCGCAAAGGTCTGGAGCCCATTGCACCAAAAGAAGGCTTGTCCATCGCAGAGAATTTTCTCTATATGCTATGGGGCAAACAGCCGGATGTCGTATCCGTCAAGGCGCTGGATGCTGCACTTGTGCTGCATGCGGACCATGAGCTGAATGCCTCCACATTTGCCGGCCGCGTGACTGTGGCTACTCTCTCTGATATGTATTCCGGTGTGACATCTGCGATTGGTGCCCTTAAGGGTCCGCTGCATGGCGGAGCGAATGAGGCCGTAATGAAGATGCTGGAGGAGATCGGCAGTCTGGATGCAGTGGAGCCCTATATTCGTGGGAAGCTGGAGCGCCGTGAGAAAATTATGGGCTTCGGACACCGTGTCTATAAGAATGGGGATCCGCGTGCCAAACATCTGATGAAGATGTCCTACGAGCTGGGCACCATGAAGAATGACACCACACTCTACGAGATGTCCGTCAAGATTGAGGAGCTGATCACCGGGCAGAAGGGACTGAAGCCAAACGTGGATTTCTACTCGGCTTCGGTATACACACAGCTTGGCATTGAGCGGGAGTTGTTTACGCCGATTTTTGCCATCAGCCGCGCTTCGGGATGGACAGCGCATATTCTGGAGCAATATGTAGACAACCGCATCATCCGCCCGCGTGCCGAATACACAGGGATGTCCGAACAGAAATACGTTCCCGTTGACGAGAGATAAAGGCGGCCCTTGCGGGCCGCTCCACCCCTCTAGTAGAATGAATGTACGCAAGTGCTAACCAAACCAAACTAAACTAAACTTTTTAGGAGGATTCCCCACAAATGTTGAAACTAGAAAAATACGATCTGCCGACAGAAGGCGAACAAATCACGATTGAAGACGGCAAACTGGTGGTTCCGAATCATCCGATTATTCCTTTTATTGAGGGTGACGGCACTGGCCGCGACATTTGGAAAGCCTCCAAACGGGTGCTTGATGAAGCTGTTGCCAAAGCTTACGGCGGTTCAAAGAAAATTGCCTGGTATGAAGTATTTGCAGGCGAGAAGGCCTTCAATACATATGGTGAATGGCTGCCTAATGATACGCTGGAAGCCATTCGTGAATATATTGTAGCTATTAAAGGCCCGCTTACCACTCCAATCGGTGGCGGAATCCGCTCTTTGAATGTGGCGTTGCGCCAGGAACTGGACCTGTATGTATGTTTGCGTCCAGTGCGTTATTTCGATGGCGTGCCTTCACCGGTGAAACATCCGGAGCTGGTGGACATGGTTATTTTCCGTGAGAATACAGAAGACATTTATGCGGGTATCGAGTACCAGGAAGGCTCCGAGGCTGTCAAGAAAGTGATTGAATTCCTGCAGAAGGAAATGGGTGTGAACAAAATCCGCTTCCCGGAAACATCCGGTATCGGCATCAAGCCAGTGTCTTCCGAAGGCTCGAAGCGCCTCGTGCGTTCTGCAGTTGAATATGCGATCAAGCATGGACGGAAGAGCGTAACGCTTGTGCATAAGGGCAATATCATGAAATTTACCGAAGGTGCGTTTAAGAACTGGGGTTACGAAGTGGCTGAGCAGGAGTTCGGCGACCAAGTATTTACCTGGAATCAATATGATGTCATCAAGGAACGTGATGGTGAAGCTGCGGCCAATGCTGCCCAGAAGGAAGCGGAAGCTGCCGGCAAAATCATTATCAAGGATGCAATTGCCGACATCGCTCTGCAGCAGGTATTGACCCGTCCGACCGATTTCGACGTGATTGCTACGCTGAACTTGAACGGTGACTACTTGTCCGACGCGCTTGCTGCTCAAATCGGCGGCATCGGCATCGCTCCGGGAGCGAACATCAACTATTTAACAGGGCATGCTATCTTTGAAGCAACACATGGTACAGCTCCGAAATATGCCGATAAGGACGTTGTGAACCCGGGTTCGGTCATTCTTTCCGGAGTAATGCTGCTGGAGCATTTGGGCTGGCAGGAAGCGGCTGACCTTATCTACAAAGGAATGAGTACCGCCATCAACAACAAAACGGTGACTTATGATTTTGCCCGTCAAATGGAAGGCGCAACAGAGCTGAAATGCTCCGCGTTTGCCGACGAAATTATCAATAATCTGTAGTCTTGTAGGAGGATATCTCTTGGCCATCAAACGTTATAAAATTACAGTCGTGGGTGCCGGCTTCACCGGCGCTACCACGGCGCTTATGCTTGCCCAGAAGGAACTCGGCAACGTGGTGCTGCTGGATATTCCGCAGCTCGAGAACCCGACCAAAGGCAAGGCGCTGGACATGCTGGAAGCCGGCCCTGTGCAGAAGTTCGACAGCCAGATTACGGGAACCTCAAGCTATGAGGATGCAGCGGATTCGGATATCGTGATTATTACGGCAGGCATCGCCCGCAAGCCGGGCATGAGCCGCGATGATCTGGTGAATACCAATGCAGGAATTGTGAAATCGGTCTGCGAAAATGTGAAACGTGTCGCTCCGGAATCCATCGTAATTATATTGAGCAATCCGGTAGATGCGATGACTTATGTGGCTTACAATGCACTGGGCTTCCCCAAAAACCGGGTAATCGGACAATCCGGCGTGCTGGATACGGCCCGCTACTGTACTTTTATCGCCCAAGAGCTTAACGTTTCGGTTGAAGATGTACGCGGCTTTGTGCTGGGTGGACATGGCGATGATATGGTACCGCTCGTACGCTACTCCAGCGTTGGCGGCATTCCGATTGATACGCTGATTTCCGCAGAGCGTATTGCCGAGATTGTACAGCGTACACGAGTCGGCGGCGGCGAGATTGTCAGCCTGCTCGGCAACGGCAGCGCTTATTATGCGCCAGCGGCTTCCTTGGTCCAGATGACAGAAGCGATCCTGAAGGACAAGAAGCGGATTATCCCGGTAATCGCTCTGCTTGAAGGTGAATACGGCTATGATGGGCTGTTCATGGGCATTCCCGCGCTGCTGGGTGCGGACGGTATTGAGAAGGTATATGAACTGGAGCTTACGGCAGAGGAGAAAGCGGCTTTGGATAAGTCGGCAGATTCGGTACGTGCCGTTACTTCAGTAGTTACGATTTGAGCATTAGCCTGCGGGAGCCCCCATTTTAGAAATTAAAATGGGGGTTTTCTTTTCTTCTATTTGTTGGTTAGGTATAATTGAAGTGTAACTAAAATCACTGAAAACATTAGAGGAGGTATGTTATGGGTCACTTTTTGTTTTTTCTACATATGATCGGTACATTGGCGCTGGGCTTTTATCTGGTGCTGCCGTTTGTTCTCGGGCGTGTCCAGAAGCTGAGCGTCCCTGCGAGAGAAGGAACGCTTAGTGCAATCGGCGGCTTCAACCGCTTCGCCCAGTACGGTCTGGTCATCCAACTGCTGACTGGCGGCTATATGATGACGAAGGGTGAATATTCGGTACCGTGGATGATCGTGGTGGTTGTCCTGCTGCTTGCGATGTTTGCGCTCGGCGGCATCATCAGCAAACCATTGCGTCTTGCCGCAGCCGGCATGCGCGAGAACCGTGACGTATCCGCAGAGACAGGCAAAATCCGTACCTTGAGCCTGCTGCTCATGGTGGCGCTGGTGCTGATGGTGTTTTTCATGGTGTACAACAGCATTATTTAAGACTCTCCATTATAGAAAGACTACAGAAAGCCCGCCTCCGGAATGGCATGGAGAGCGGGCTTTTGGGTGCAGACATTACTTCGGGACAAATCTATCGGGTACCACCCAGCCATGCCGCTGTCACAGATTGTAGCAGACAACGCTTTACAGCAGTTCGTTCAGGGAGAAGACATGGCTTTTCTCAAATTCAGCGAGGATTCCCGCCGGAAGCAGGCGTTGAAGCTCGAGCCGGGTACACCATTTATAATCCGAATGCTCTATGGACAGCTGTACCGCATGGTCCGCGCTCCGGCACAAATAGGTGATAATGACAAGCTGCCTTGCAGGATCGGTTAGAAACGAGGTTGCATACAGCAGATTGCCGACAGTAACCGCAAGTCCGGTCTCC
This sequence comes from Paenibacillus sp. IHBB 3054, assembly GCF_051594305.1. Classification (NCBI taxonomy): domain Bacteria; kingdom Bacillati; phylum Bacillota; class Bacilli; order Caryophanales; family Paenibacillaceae; genus Paenibacillus; species Paenibacillus sp. IHBB 3054. The sequence goes on from NZ_JBOFBG010000023.1 coordinate 28,640, forward strand.
TCATAAATCTCCCTTTCCAGAGCTGCCTCCAGGTCTTCTCCGAATTCTATTTTTCCGCCCGCACATTCCCAGGTGCCCGCTCCGACGGAATCTCTTGCCGCACGCCGAACAAGCAGAATCCGGCCTCCATGTACAATAACTCCTTTGACAGCAACGATGATGCTGCGTGTGTGTTTGACCATATTGCGTGCTCTCCCCTCTGTGCAGAGTCTGCATAAATCTGCAACTCCATTGCTGGATTAGTGCTTTCTCTCTAAAGTATAACGCCTTCCCCGGCAAAAACGACTGACATTTTAGTTTGACCGCGCCCAAGGTGTGGTAAGTAACATAACGTAAAGCAAATGAAGAGATGATCTGCAGGTGCATAAACCAGACACCCTGAGCCAACCCTAAAACGATGAGTAACCAACAGGTACACAGCGAAAGGAGAATGGATCATGCCAGACAACACGCAAACCAAAAAAACACTACCTCCGCAGGTGCAGGACCGCCAGCCCGGAATTGAAAGTGAAATGAATCCGCTGCCGGAATTCGAGACTTCAGCCTATAAGGCGGCGGGCAAGCTGCTGGGCAAGGCGGCTCTGATTACAGGAGGAGACAGCGGTATTGGCCGGGCGGTTGCCGTTCATTTTGCCAAGGAGGGTGCGGATGTCGTTATTTCCTACCTCAATGAGCATTCCGATGCCGAAGAGACTAAACGCCAGGTGGAGCAAGAGGGACGGAAGTGCATTCTGATCGCCGGCGATATCGGCGTGGAGGCGTTTTGCCAGGATCTGATCAATAAGACGGTGAAAGGACTCGGCAAGCTGGACATCCTGATTAATAATGCGGCCGAGCAGCATCCGCAGGAGAAGATTGAGGATATTACCTCCGAGCAGCTGGAGCGGACGTTCCGCACGAATATTTTTTCGATGTTCTATTTGACCAAGGCAGCCATGCCTCACCTGAAAAAAGGGTCCACGATCATCAACACGACTTCGATCACAGCCTACCGGGGCAGCCCGCAGCTGCTGGACTATTCGTCCACCAAAGGGGCGATTCTCAGCTTTACCCGTTCGCTGTCGATGAACCTGGCGGACAAAGGCATCCGGGTCAATGCCGTAGCGCCGGGACCGATTTGGACACCGCTTATTCCGTCGACCTTTGACGCGAAGAAAGTCAGTGAGTTCGGCGGCACGCAGCCAATGAAACGCCCGGGACAACCGGAGGAGCTGGCTCCGGCCTATGTGTATCTGGCTTCCGACGATTCATCTTATGTAAGCGGACAGGTAATGCATGTGAACGGCGGCGAGGTCGTAAACGGCTAAATGCGGTTGCTGATTCCATTGCTATGAATAATTAGAGTCTGGAGCGGAACCTTGGGTTCCGCTCTTTTTGATGCAGGCCTCTTTAAAGGATGGCTCTTCAAGGAATAATATGTTAGTATATGAAACGTTAAGCGTAATTGAATATGAATTTGTCACTAGGGGTGCCGCAAGGCTGAGACGAACATACCCGTTCGGACCCTTTGAACCTGATCTGGTTTATACCAGCGTAGGGAAGTGGAGAACGAATAACTGCAGCGGGGCTGAATGGCCCGGTATTCCTGTATATATTCCAGACTGCCTCCTTTACGGGGGCGGTCTTTTTTGTGTTTGCCGGTAATGCAAAAGAACAGGAGAAGGTGAACGTGTTGAAAGAGATACATTTGATCTCGGATGGAAAGCAGAATCCGGTGCAGTTTGTTCAGCTGGCTGCGACTGTGCAATTCATAGTGGATTATATCCATCTCCGGGAAAAGGCAATGTCTGCACGGGAGCTCATGGCTCTGACGGAGCAGCTGATTATAGCGGGGGTTCCGCCTGCCAAGCTGGTGATCAACGACCGGATAGACGTTGCTCTGGCGGCAGGGGCGGGCGGGGTCCAGTTGGCTTGGCACAGCCTGCCGCCTGCCGCAGCGCGCAGCGTAGCACCGGGCCTGCGATTGGGAAGGTCGGTGCATGCCCCGGAGGAGGCGGCCGAATCCGGCCGGCAGGGAGCGGATTTCTGCCTGTTCGGGCATGTGTTTCCCTCGGCCTGCAAGCCGGGGCAGCGGGAACGCGGATTGCAGCAGCTGGCTGAGGCTGTCCGCTGCAGCAGCATTCCGCTGATCGCCATAGGCGGAATTGAGCCGGGCAATGCCGGAAAGGTTCTGGCAACGGGTGCTGCCGGAATTGCCGTAATGTCCGGAATATGCAGTGCGGGAGATCCTGTGGCCGCCGCTACAGCCTACAGATCAGTAGTTCAGGCCGTACCCTAAGCCTGAAGCCATGAACAATGTTCCTGCACCAGTTAAAGGAGGTGAGCAAGCATGAATTTGATCGTGAATGGAAAAGGCGGGGCCTATGAAGAGAGATGCCGGACTATAGCTGATCTGCTGAGCCGGTCCGAGTGGACCGGGAGACTGGTTATCGTGGAGCTGAATGGCGAGATCGTCGGCAAGGACGTTTACGGAGATACGCTGCTGAGCGAAGGTGACCGCGTAGAGCTGGTCCACTTTGTCGGCGGGGGCTAAAGTGCCGGTGCGTGTTGCCGGGTGAAAGAAGCAAGAGGCAAGAGGTAAGACGTAAGAAGCAAGAGGTAAAAGGTAAAAGGTAAGAGGTAAGACGTAAGAAGCAAGAATTAAAGGTAAGACGTAAGACGTAAGACGTAAGAAGCAAGAGTTAAAGGTAAGACGTAAAGGTAAGACGAGGTAAGACGTAAAGGGTAAGACGTAAGAGGTAAGACGTAAGAAGCAAGAGTTAAAGGCAAGACGTAAGACATAAGACGTAAGAGGTAAGACGAAAGACGAAAGAGGTAAGACCAAAACTCGGCGTATCAGCAACAGAGGCTCCGCATTTTAGCGGGCCACTATCTCAGGAGGCGATTTTATGCAAGATCCTTTCGTTATCGGCGGAATCCCTTTATCCAGCAGGCTGTTTATCGGAACCGGGAAATACAGCCGCAATACCCTTATTCCCGAAGTGATTGCACGCTCGGGTTCTCAGGTCATTACGGTGGCTCTGCGCCGGGTTGATCCGGAGAGCAACGACAACATTGTTACTCATATCCCCTCCCATATGACGCTGCTGCCCAATACCTCCGGCGCACGCACAGCCGAAGAAGCGGTACGTATTGCCAGACTGGCCAGGGCGGCAGGGCTGGGCAATTGGGTGAAGATCGAGGTCATTAATGATCAGAAATATTTGCTGCCCGATAATATGGAGACAGTTAAAGCCACGGAAATATTGGCTGCAGAGGGTTTCGTTGTACTTCCGTATATGAGTCCCGATCTTTCCGCAGCTATCCGGCTCAAGGCAGCCGGAGCTGCTGCTGTTATGCCGCTGGGTGCGCCCATCGGCTCGAACCGCGGCCTGCAGACCAAGGAGCTGCTGCGGATTCTGATCGCAGAAGTGGACCTTCCGGTGATTGTTGACGCCGGTATTGGCAGACCTTCCGAGGCTGCTGAGGCAATGGAAATGGGCGCATCCGCCGTGCTGCTGAACACGGCAATTGCTACTGCGCGTGATCCGCTTCTGATGGCGGAGGCATTCCGTGAGGCGGTATCCGCAGGGCGCAAGGCTTATCTGGCCGGACTAGGGCCGGTGGAGGAAGCGGCAACGGCCTCTTCGCCACTAACCGGCTTTTTGTTCTAGCCAAGAGAAGGAAGGGAGGAAGAGCATGAGCTTTTATGATACGCTGACCCGGCTGGAGCAGCTTCCTTACGAGACTTTATGGAAGCAGTATACAGCGGTGGATGTGAAGCGCGCGCTTCGTTTGGAGCATCTGGACGAAGACTGGCTGATGGCACTGCTGTCTCCGGCGGCGGAGCCTTACCTGGAGGAAATGGCGCAGAAAGCGCAAAGATTGACACGTACGCACTTCGGGCATGTGATGCAGCTGTTTACGCCGATGTATTTGGCCGATTTTTGCGTGAATCATTGCACTTATTGCAGCTTTAGCTCGATTTATGACTTTCCGCGCAAAAAATTGACACTGGAGGAGGTCAGGAAGGAAGCGAAAACTATCGCCGCCACAGGCCTGCGCCACATTCTGGTTCTGACCGGGGAATCCCGGAGTGAAAGTTCGGCCGCTTATGTGAGAGAATGCGTGAAGGTGCTCCGTGACTATTTTTCTTCTGTCAGCATTGAGGTTAATCCGCTCTCTACAGAAGAGTACAATGATCTGAGGGTGGCAGGGGTAGACGGTCTTACCTTGTATCAGGAGGTCTACCATCAGGAGACCTATCGAAAGCTGCATGTGAAGGGTCCGAAGAGAGTCTACCGCAACCGTCTGGATGCGCCAGAACGCGGCTGCCGCGCCGGGTTTCGATCCGTGAATATTGGTGCCCTGCTGGGGATGTACGATTGGCGCCAGGAGGCTCTGGCAACGGCCCTGCATGCCAGATACTTGCAGGACAAGTACCCGGAGTGCGAGATCGGCTTGTCGATTCCCCGTTTTCGCCCGTATCTCGGAGAATTCAATCCGGCAAGTGATGTAACCGACCGTGCGCTGGTGCAGATCATACTGGCTTACCGCCTGTTTCTGCCCCGTGCGGGCATTTCATTGTCCACGCGGGAACCGGCAGCTTTGCGCGATCATCTGGTCCATCTCGGCATCACTAAAATGTCCGCAGGAGTATCCACCGAGGTAGGCGGGCATACCCTTGAAGGTGGAACCCCGCAGTTTGAAATATCGGATGGCCGCAAAGTGCATGAAATTACAGAAATGTTGTATGCCAAGGGACTGCAGCCGGTATTCAAGGACTGGGATATCCTAACAGAGCCGCTCCATTCACCAAAGATTACACCACACCATCAGATGGACTCCCTGCGTTAATAAATTCGAAGCGATCAAATTGCTGCATCAATCTGCCGAATCTGCCGCGGGCTCACTGCTCATGCCTGCGGACAGCTCGTCCAGCGACATTTCAAACCCTGGAGCCATATGGGCCAGGAAATAATCCATCTCCGGCAGTTCCAGTACGCGCAGCTTTGTCGCGGTCTGCTCTTTGGCAGCGGCGAACTCGCGGTTGCCTGCAGCGACCTCCCAGACGCATTTCAGATAGGCGTCCAGCACGTCCGCTGCTTTGACATAGCGCAGCAGCCCGGCATCCTCTGAGCCGGGCGGGCTGTCCTGCGGTTGCAGGAGCGGCGCGTAGACCGCGCTTAGCTCCGGCGGAATCATCGCCGCCAGACGTTCGGCGGCGACCCGCTCCATGTCGCGGAAGCTGGACAGCAGCCGCGGGTTGTTATGTTTCACCGGCGTAGCGATATCGCCGGTGAATACCTCGGAGGCGTCGTGGAACAGCGCCATCACCGCAGCCCGGTCGGCATTTAGCGACCGCCCGAAATGAGCGTTGCCGATCGAGCACAGCATATGGGCCAGCAGGGCTACCTGGAATGAATGCTGCGCCACGTTCTCCGGGGCGGTGCTGCGCATCAGGCTCCAGCGCTGAATATATTGAAGGCGATACAAATAGGCTGAAAAATGGTAGTTCAATTTTTAAGTAACCCCTTTCATGAGCCGATTAATATGATATTATAATAACTAATTGTAACAGAGTTTAGACAACCTGGAACTGATGGAGAGGAGTCCTGAATGAAGATGCAGCATTTTGAAGACAGCATTTATAATCTGATCGTAGAGACCTCCACAAATTTGCCGGGCGATGTGCGCAGGGCGGTAGCGAAGGGGCGCGCGCTGGAAGACAGGGCGACCCGCTCGGGACTTGCTTTGACCACGATTGCACAGAATATCGGAATGGCTGAGCTTCAGGTATCGCCGATCTGTCAGGATACGGGGATGCCGACGTTTATTATTCATACACCTGTAGGCGTTAATCAGATAGAAATGAAAAAAGATATACACAGCGCCATTGTCCGGGCGACCCAAAACGGCAAGCTGCGTCCCAATTCAGTAGATTCGCTTACCGGCGAAAACAGCGGAGACAATCTGGGCGCCGGGACACCGGTAATCCATTTCGAACAATGGGAAGAAGAGGGCGTAGATGTCCGGCTCATCCTGAAGGGCGGCGGCTGCGAGAACAAAAATATCCAATACAGCCTTCCGGCAGAGCTGGAAGGACTGGGCAAAGCTGGCCGTGACCTCGACGGCATCCGCAAATGTATTCTCCATGCCGTCTATCAGGCACAGGGACAGGGCTGCAGCGCGGGCTTCATCGGTGTGGGCATCGGCGGAGACCGCACGACAGGCTATGAGCTGGCCAAGAAGCAGCTGTTCCGTAAGGTGGAGGATATCAACCCGGTAGAGGATCTGGGCAAGCTGGAAGATTATATTATGGAGAATGCCAACAAGCTGGGCATCGGCACGATGGGTTTCGGCGGCGAAGTCACGCTGCTGGGCTGTAAGGTGGGAGTGATGAACCGGCTTCCGGCAAGCTTCTTCGTCTCGGTGGCCTATAATTGCTGGGCCTTCCGCCGCCAGGGCGTGTTGGTTGATCCTGCGACCGGCAAGATCAAGGAATGGCTGTATGAGAGCGGCACGGGGATTTCCGTTGATGATGCTGGAGTACCTTCGCCCGAGCCGGTAGCTGTGCATGCCGCAGGTGCTGCCGGGTCCGGTGTCGTTCCCGAGGATGCCACGATTCCAGGGGCTCCGGCTGTTTTGTCGGCCGCTGAAGCTGCTGAAGGAGCAGGGCAACCTGCAACGGCCGGCGGATCGCGCGAGGTCCGGCTGACGACGCCGATCAGCGAGGAGGATATCCGCAGCCTGTGGGTGGGCGATGTGGTAATCCTGTCCGGGGAAATGCATACCGGCCGCGATGCGCTGCATAAATACCTGATGGACCACGAAACGCCGGTTGATCTGAACGGTGCAGTCATTTATCACTGCGGTCCGGTCATGCTGAAGGATGAGGAAGGCTGGCATGTAAAAGCGGCAGGGCCGACTACAAGCATTCGCGAAGAACCGTACCAAGGGGATATTATTAAGAAATTCGGCATCCGCGCCGTGATCGGCAAAGGCGGAATGGGCCCCAAAACGCTGAAGGCTCTGCAGGAGCATGGCGGCGTATATCTCAACGCTATCGGCGGAGCCGCGCAATATTATGCCGAATGTATCAAGAAGGTCAATGCAGTCGACTTTATGGAATTCGGAATCCCTGAGGCGATGTGGCATTTGCAGGTAGACGGCTTTGCGGCAATCGTAACGATGGATTCGCACGGCAACAGCTTGCATGCTGATGTGGAGAAGGATTCTGCAGCCAAGCTGGCCCAGTTCCGCGAACCTGTGTTCAAATAAGTTATCAGGAAGATAAAGACCACAATAACAGAAGCCAACCTTCATTTTCACTCTGGAGCGAGGCTTCTTTTTTTACCGATGTTCAGAAGAATTAAGGACAAAAAAAGAAGAAATTTAAATTTCTTGACAACGCATACGTTTGCATGGTAATTTCTTCTAGAAGGAAACCGGTTTCCCGAACCGCAATGCAATGAGGCAAGTGATGGAAATGTATTTACAGTCTAACACAGGTTTTGTAAACGCTTTTATGAGAGGGAGATGAGAATGAAACGTAAACCATGGCTTATTCCCGTTCTAATCACGTCCATTGTTCTTTCGATCACGATGAATTTATTTGTGGTCCCGCCTTCGAAGGTTGAAGCAGCAAGCAGCATAGGTACCGTCACCGAGAATGATACGATTTATCAGATTATGGTTGACCGCTTTAATGACGGGGATACATCCAATAATGCCACCGGCGCAGCAATCCGTTACGGGGAGAACTCGGAAGAAGATTTCCGTTACATGAAAGGCGGCGACTGGCAGGGGGTTATCAACAAGCTACCCTATATTCATAACATGGGATATACGGCAATCTGGATTTCTCCGGTCGCTGAACCACAAATGACGAACCGCGAGAACAACGGCACCGGGAAAAACACGGCCTACCATGGATACAACGTGAAAAACCCCAATGCTGCCAACCCGTATTTCGGGACTAAAGAAAAGCTTAAGGAGCTGGTGGACAGCGCCCATGCTCTGGGAATAAAAGTGATTATTGATGTTGTGCCGAACCATATTGGGGACTATATGCTCGGCAGTCAGGCTTATTATGATATACCGGCATTGCAGCCAGCCGCCCCTTTTAATAATACGTCTTGGTATCATCATAATGGGGATATCAACTGGTCGCTGGCAGACGGAAGATATGATCAGTGGGCTCAGGACTACCTGGAGAATCATGATCTCGGCGGTCTGGATGATATTGATTTCGATGTTCCGGCTGCCAAGCAGGCTGTGTTCAATTCCATCAAGGGCTGGTTTGATTATACAGGGGCGGACGGCGCCCGTGTCGATGCAGCCAAGCTGATGAAACCTACGGACATTGGAGAGCTGCAGAATCTGCTGGGCGTCAATACCTTCGGCGAGAACTTTGACGGCAATGCCGAATTTGTCTCCCGCTGGGTGGGTAATAACAAGGAATGGGGAATGCTCGACTTCCCGTTGTTTTTCTCCGTGCTGAACAGCTTTGCCTACGGGCAGTCTTTCGAGTCCAATATCAAAAGCACGCTGGCGCTCGACTCCCTTTACAATGGAAATGCTAACCATATGGTCACCTTTATAGATAATCATGACCGCAACCGTTTCCTGACGGAAGCCGGAGGAAATGTCGAGAAGCTGCAAAATGCATTGTCCTTTATTTTCACTGTTCGCGGAACCCCGGTGGTCTTCCAGGGCACAGAGCAGAATAAGGGCAACGGCAACGGCCAGATTATGACCGGCGGAATCGCCGATACCTGGAACCGCTGGTCGATGGTGAAACGGGATGCAAGCGGCAATGTAATTCAGAACTATTTTAATGAAGACGCGAGCACCTTCAAGCATATCGCCAAGCTGAATGAAATCCGCAAAAATAACCCGGCCCTGCGCACCGGCACCCAGCGTGAAATGTGGTCTGCCCAGAACCTGTACGCGTTCTCGCGCCGCATTGACACCGGGGCCAATGTCGGCCAGGAGGTTATCTCTGTATTCAGCAATGCCTCGAGCGGTTCGCAGACCCTCACTATCCCGCTGCGCGCTGAGAGCACACTGACTGCTGGAACGGTTCTGCTGAACCAATTCAATACGTCTGACAAAGTGACGGTGCAAGCGGGAGGAGTAACGGGCAAACAAATCACAGTAACTGTGGGCGCAAATACAGCCAAAGTCTACTCCAAAACACAGCCTGTTTCAGAAAACGAACCTCCGTCTGTGCCAACCAATGTGACAGCCACTGTGCAAAATGCATCCAGTGTACTGGTAAGCTGGACAGCATCCACGGACAACGTTGGGGTAACCGGCTATGAGGTTTACCGCAATGGCGTCAAGGTTGGGACTACCTCTACCCCATCTTATACGGATACCGGGTTAGCGGGTAATACCAGCTATTCTTATACAATAAAAGCTTTTGATGCCGCATCCAACCTGTCGGGATTCAGCTTAGCCGCTCTTGTTGTCACACCTGCGGGGAACAATGTGACGATCTACTATAAGCAGGGCTATACCACACCGTATATCCATTACCGTCCGGCCGGAGGGACCTGGACGACGTCACCTGGCGTAGCCATACCGGCAGCAGAAGTGGCAGGCTACAATAAAATAACGGTCAATATCGGTGCTGCCACCCAGCTCGAGGCCTGCTTCAACAACGGAAGCAGCACATGGGACAGCAACGGCGGAAGCAATTATTTCTTCGGCACCGGCACCTGGACCTATACGCCGACCGGAAATATCCAATCCGGCGGACCCGTGACGCCGACAGCCACACCAACGGTGACACCGACTCCAACACCGACAGCCACACCAACGGTGACACCGACTCCAACACCGACAGCCACACCAACGGTGACACCGACTCCAACACCGACAGCCACACCGACGGTGACACCAACACCAACACCGACAGCCACACCGACAGTGACGCCAACACCAACGCCGACTGCAACACCGACAGCAACACCAACAGCAACGGTGACGCCAACAGCGACACCTGTGGGCAATACGGCGACGATCTATTACAAGAATGCGGCTTTCAGCAATTCCTATATCCATTACAAGCTGGACGGTTCAACGACCTGGACGACCACGCCAGGCGTGCAGATGGAGTCATCCTCCTATGCGGGTTATAAAGTACTAGAGATTCCGCTGGGCAACGCGGCGGGTCTGACCGCTGCCTTTAATAATGGCAGCGGCACATGGGATAGCAATGGCGGCAACAATTATCACTTTGGCGCGGGGAGCTCGAGTCTGGTGAACGGCAGCCTGTCGGCTGGAGAACCTCAGGCCGACAGCGTGACGTTCCGGGTCAGTATTCCGGGTACTACGCCTGCAAGCGGACCGGTATATCTGACCGGCTCCTTTAACAGCTGGAACGCAGCGGACCCTGCTTATCAGCTGACCAAGGGAAGCGACGGTGTATATTCGATTACACTCAGCCTGCCTGCAGGAACTGCTGTGCAGTATAAGCTGACCCGTGGAAGCTGGGCGGCCGTAGAAACCGCCTCAGGCGGTACGGACATCGCCAACCGGACGCTGACACCGGCAGGCGGAGCGCAGACAGTCACGCTGACCGTGCAGCGCTGGAAGGATCAATAACAGCTGCCATTAAATCTCTGCCACACTAATCGGTTTCCAAATGGATGTTTATAAACAAGGAGCGGCTCCCCGGGAGGCCGCTCCTTGTTTTAAGTTCTGCAATTCAAGCTCAGAACAGCTCATGGCTAAGCTAATTCCGGACAACATGTCTTAACGTGGATTCCCGGGCAATAAGCTCCGGTTCCAGCAGCAGCTGCCGTGATCCCGTATTTTTGCTCTGGATAAGATCCATCAGCCATTGGCCGGAGGTTACCCCAAGCTTGAAGGTATCTATATTCAATGAGGTCAGGGGAGGTGTGGTGTATCGGGAGAAAGGATATTCATCAAAAGCGGCCACACCGAGCTGTGCGGGGATTTCGATGCCCAGCTCGCGGGCGGCTCTTAGCACGCCGAAGGCAACATAATTGGTCATACATACGATGCAGTCGGGCCGGTCACCACCCTGCAGAAGCTGCATGGCGGCGCGGTAGCCTTCATGCTCGTCGGCTTGCCCATTCACAATTAATCTTTCCGGGGCGGACCTGCCTGCCTGGTTCAAAGCCTTAAGATAGCCGTTTAAGCGGGAAGTGAAGATTCGCTCATGCGGCTCTCCGCCGATGAAAGCGGGCTGGGAGTAGCCCTGCTCCAGCAGGTGGCGTGTCAGCATTCTGCCGCCGGCTTCATTATCGAAATCGACCCAGCTGGCCGGATCGTTGCTTTCGCCAATGGAGATGTAGGGAAATTCAAGCTGATCGAGCTGCGCGGACAGTTCTTCCGTCAGCACTGAATTGTTGGCGATAATTCCGTCGACACGCTGATTGTAGACCAGTCTGTTCAGGAAATCTCCCTCTTCATCATTATGCTGCACATTGCAGAGGGTCAGCTCATATTTCAGCGGACCGATCACGCTCTCTATTCCACCTATAATGTTATAGAAGAATTGATTCAGGAATTCGCTTCTTTTGGACATGTCAACCAGCAGCCCCACGGTATTACTGCTCTGTCTGGCAAGTCCGGTGGCGATGCTGCTCGGGGTATAGTTCATTTGCTTCATAATTTCACGAACTCTGCGTTTGGTGTCCTGCGAAATTTTCGGAGAATCGTTCAGTACCTTGGAGACAGTAGACTTGGCGACATTGGCGGCTTTTGCAACATCCGAAATCGTTACTTTCATTAGATTTCCCTCTCGAATTTAACAGGTTTTGTAATGATAATACCATAAATCGGGTGGAGCCTTAATGTTTTACGTCTCTGCTGGCAGCACATGCTGTCCCATTTTTACACTGCGTTGATAATTGCCTGGAGAACTGGTATTTTAGCCAAAATGGAGGTAGGATGTTCTCAATGACATAATGACAAGGAAGAGGATTTTCAGATGAAACCGTTTCGTATCCGGCTTACTTTTATACTGATGACTATGATCGGGATTTCCATGATCGGCGCCGGACTTACCATGGCCCAATTGTTTAAGGACTCCCATATTGCGGCCCTGGAGGAAAACATGTCCCGGGAAATAAAGCTGCTCTCCGGAACGCTTCAGTTTGCCGATATGAACAGCTCCGGCGCATTGAATTTCTATACGGAGCAGGCCAAGCATATCTCTAAGCTGACCAATTCCCGGATCACCTTCATTACCAAAGACGGCAAGGTCATCGGCGATTCGGAGAAGGATCCGCTGCAAATGGACAATCACTCCACCCGTGAGGAGGAAGTGCTGGCCGCCAAGGAAGGAATCGGACGGGCGATCCGTTACAGTGATACACTCGACCGGCAAATGCTGTATGTAGCCGGAGCAGTAGTCTCGGATCAGGGGTTCGACGGTTATATCCGGCTCTCCATGGAGCTGAACGCGGTGACGGAAGGACTTAGCCGGGCTTGGCTGATTATGGCCGGGGGACTGGTTCTGCTGTTTATTGCGGCAACCCTGGTGAGCTACAAGGTGGCTTCAAGCATGACCTCTCCGCTGGAGCAGATTACGCGAGTGGCCCGGCGCATTACCGACCTGGATTATGATGCCCGGGTGCCGATGAAGCGCAAGGATGAGATCGGTCAGCTTGCCACAGCAATCAATGCCATGGCCGACAGCCTGCAGACCCAGCTGAAGACGATCCGTGACAACGAGGATTTGTTGCAGAGCGTGCTGGATAATATGACCGGCGGCATTGTGATGATCAATGCGGAGGGCGAGATTGCGCTGCTGAACCGGGCATCGGAACGTCTGCTGGACGTGAAGAACAGTGAAATGGCCGGCTATTCCTACAAGGAAATTAAGCATCATTATGAGCTTACCCGATTGATTGACGAGGGAGTTACCCGTAAGGAGGCGATCCACGAGGAGCGGAGTATTTATAACCCGGCCGAGCGGATCGTCCGGCTTGACGGCGTGCCGATGATGCAGGATGGCTCTTACCGGGGCATGTTGTTCCTGCTGCAGGAGGTGACGGAAATCCGCCGTCTGGAGAAGATGCGCAGTGAGTTCGTGGCCAACGTCTCACATGAGCTGAAGACACCGGTGGCTGCGGTAAAAGGGTTTGCCGAGACCCTGCTTGGAGGCGGCGTTACGGATGAGAAGACGGCACGTTCTTTCCTGCAGATTATTTATGATGAGAATGAACGGTTGAACCGGTTAATCGGAGATATTCTGGAATTGTCCAAAATCGAATCGAAGCGCGTGCAGCTCGAATGCTCTCCTGTCCATTTAATTGAATTTTTTGATTCCGTACTGGGGACGCTCAGCAAAGTGGCAGAAAAGAAAAAAATCAGCCTCAGTGCAAATGTGCCGAACGAGCTGTTCGTCGAGGGTGACGAAGACAAGCTGCGCCAGATCTTTATGAATCTGCTCTCCAATGCAATCAATTACACGCATGATGGGGGAAGTGTGAAAGTAACCGTCGTCAACGGCCATAAGGCGGACGGCACGGAAACGGTTGTCTTTACCGTCAGCGATACCGGCATGGGCATTCCCCGCAAGGATTTGCCGCGGATTTTTGAACGCTTTTACCGGGTGGATAAGGCAAGATCGAGAAGCTCCGGCGGAACCGGCCTCGGATTGTCAATCGTGAAGCATCTGGTGGAGCTGCATCGCGGTTCGATTACGGTGGAGAGTGATCTCGGCATCGGCAGCTCGTTTATTCTGGAATTGCCGCTGCTGCAGGAGCAGGCAGAATAGGATGAGGCCCCGTTTACAGCTGGACACGCTCCCGGAAGTGCGTTTTCAAATTTGCCAGTGAGCCCTTCAAGGTTTACTATGGAATGGAATTCTTTTTAAAAATTCAGAAGTCTTTGAGATTTTACACCGAGTTAACATTCCGGTGATATGATGGGCTTGCGAACTGATTTGTAAATTTAAAAACATATGAAGACGGGGGAACCTATGGCACAACGATTGCTTGTCATTGAAGACGAACCGACGCTGGCACGGCTGCTGTCCTATAATTTGACGCAGGAAGGTTATGAAGTGACGGTGGAGGATCATGGAACGGCAGGATATGACCGTGCGACTAGAGAACCTTTTGACCTGATCGTACTGGACCTCATGCTTCCGGGAATGAACGGGATTGATATTCTTGATAAACTGCGCGGACAAGGCATCCGTACGCCTGTTATCGTGCTGACTGCCAAAAATGCCGAAGAGGATGTAGTCCGCGGCCTGAAATCCGGTGCTGATGATTATATAACCAAACCTTTTGGTGTATCGGAATTGCTTGCCCGGGTCAGCGCAGTACTCCGGCGGATCTCCGGACTTGCCGAAGAAGTCCAGCCGGAAGCTGTAGTATCGGCATCGACGATTATCCTGGGACAGCTGGAGATTTACCCTGAACGGTATGAGGTTTCTCTGGGCGGAGTCAGCATTAATCTGCGGCCGAAGGAATTTGAAGTGCTGCTGTATCTGGCTCGCAAGCCGGGTGTGGTGCTGACGCGCGACGATTTGATGAATGCCGTATGGGGCTTTGATTATATCGGCGGACAGCGGACGGTGGATGTCCACGTTAGCTCACTGCGCAAGAAACTGGAGCTTGATCCGGAATCAGTCCATATTGATTCGATTCGCGGTGTAGGTTACAAACTGGTAGTTAGCAAGAAAAGAGCGCCTGTCATTTGAAATGACGGTGTTCTTTTTTTAAAATATACAAAGAATTGAAATAATAAGGTCATCAGCACTTCGTGAAAACGGGACGATTGTTACCGATTTTACACTGCGTTAACAATTCTCTTCAACTCTATTTACACTGAAAGCTTATCATGGGGAACGAAGATGATGAGAAGGAGACGCAAAAACTAATGAAATCCATCATTGACATAGAGAAACTTGATCTCTACTATGAGTCTTTTCATGCACTGAAGGCTGTGGATCTGCAGATTCCGGAGAAACAGGTGACAGCTTTTATCGGTCCCTCCGGCTGTGGTAAATCTACATTACTGCGCACACTAAACCGTATGAACGACATGATTCCCGGAACACGTATTGAAGGTAAAGTGAACATCAGCGGCAAAAATATTTACAGCGACGAGGTTGAGGTGGAGAGCCTGCGCAAGCAGGTCGGCATGGTATTCCAGCAGCCCAATCCATTTCCCAAGTCGATCTACGACAACGTGGCCTACGGCCCCCGTCTGCATGGCGTCCGCGCCAAAGCGGAGCTGGACGAACTCGTAGAACAAAGTCTGCGGCAATCCGCGCTTTGGGAGGAAGTTAAGGATTTTCTGAAGAAATCTGCACTTAGCCTGTCCGGTGGACAACAGCAGCGTCTTTGCATTGCCAGAGCACTTGCGGTACAACCGGATATTCTGCTGATGGATGAGGCAACCTCCGCGCTTGACCCGGTTTCCACACTGAAGATTGAGGAACTGGTACAGGAGCTGCGCGATAAGTACACCATTGTTATGGTCACACATAATATGCATCAGGCGGCCCGGGTATCGGGCAAAACCGTGTTTTTCCTGAACGGTGTAATTGTAGAGGCTGCGGATACGGAACTGTTGTTCTCCAATCCAAAGGACTCCCGCACAGAAGACTATATATCCGGCCGCTTCGGCTAACCCCCCGCAGGGACCCGTTCCTGGAAATGACAAGCTGACCATACGTTTTTGAGGAGGATCGTTTTTATTATGATTCGCAGAAAAGAATTCGATAAAGATCTGGAAGAACTACGCAGTCTGCTGCAGCAGATGGGCGAGCATGTAACGGATGCTCTGGAAGGTGCAATCGTAGCTTTGCAGACTCTTGACACCGTACGTGCACAAGAAATCGTCAAAGCCGATTTACGGCTGAATGCCATGGAAGACAGAATAATGGAAATCGGTTCGCGGCTGATTATCACCCAGCAGCCCGTAGCCAAGGACCTGCGCCGAATTATTGTTGCGTTCAAAATATCCAGCGATCTGGAGCGTATGGGCGATTTGGCACTGGATGTAGCGAAGGTTACGCTGCGCATTCAGGGCCAGCAATTGATCAAACCGCTGGTGGATATTCCGCGGATGGCTGAAATTGTGGCCGTCATGATCGACGAGGCGATTCAATCCTATCTGGATGAGAACACCGATCTGGCGTACAAGATGGCCCAGGATGACGACCAGGTCGATCATTTGTACAGCGCAACGATTAATGAGCTGTACACTTATATGGTCGAAAAGCCGGAATCGCTGAATCAGGCGATGCTGTTGACGCTGGTTGGACGCTATATCGAGCGGATTGCCGATCACGCCACCAACATCGGCGAAAGTGTGGTTTATCTCGTAACAGGCAAACGCCCGGATCTGAATCAATAACGAAGGCACGATTGAGCTGGTGCTGGCTGACTTTGTGCAGCAGCCCCGAATGAATTTTGCGTGTACCTACTAAGCAGCAAGCTCCTGTACTGGAGGCTTGCTGCTTTTTTCATTTTTATTTAGAAGCTAAGCGGTTTTAGCAAGGGTAATAATGGAAATCCTACATTAAATACATAAATTCGGGCGCTTTCTCTAATTAGCGGGCGGGAACTTGCTTTATCGGTAGAATCCGCAGTTCATTTCGGATGTCTTGGTTCTTTTTTGAGCGGGGCATATGTTACTATGTAGGGAGTAAGCAAGATAAAGGCGAGGTGCTATAGTGGACAAGTTGATACTAATCGATGGAAATAACATCATTTATCGCGCATTTTTCGCCATGCCGCCGCTGACGAATACGGCGGGGCAGCAGACAAATGCGGTATACGGATTTACGACGATGCTGCTGCGTTTAATCGAGGAGCATAAGCCGAGTCATCTGATCGTTGCATTCGATGCCGGGAAGATTACATTCCGGCATGAAGGGTATGAAGATTATAAGGGCGGCCGTCAAAAGACACCGCCGGAGCTCTCCGAGCAGTTCCCGATGCTGAAGGACCTGCTGCGTGATATGGGGGTGCCGCAGTTTGAGATTTCCGGTTACGAAGCTGACGATATTATCGGCAGCATCTCGCGTGAGGCTGATGAAGCCGGACGCCAGGTAATGATCGTGTCCGGGGACAAGGACATGCTGCAGCTGGCCTCAGAGTATACGACGGTGGCACTAGTCCGTAAGGGCGTTACAGAAGTCGAGCTGTACGGACCGCAGCAAATCCGCGAGAAATACGATCTGACGCCAGAGCAGATCATCGACCTTAAGGGGCTGATGGGTGATGCCAGTGATAACATTCCCGGAGTGCCTGGCGTAGGCGAGAAGACCGCACTTAAGCTGCTGCACCAGTTCGGTTCGGTCGAAGGCGTGCTGGCCGGAACCGGCGAGCTGAAGGGCAAGATGAAAGAGAAGCTGGAGGAACATGCGGACAGTGCCGTGATGAGCAAGAAGCTGGCGACGATTTACCGCGAGGTTCCGCTGGAGCATGCCTGGGAGGATATGGAATTCACCGGAATTAAGGGGGATAGTGCCGGCCCGGCACTCGCCAAGCTGGAATTCAAATCCCTGCTTGAGCGCCTGTCGCTTAGCGCTTATTCGCCCAGCAGTGATGGAGCTGTAGAAGCGGTTGAAGCTGCCGTCCTGGATATTACCATCGTCGGTGAAAGTGAGCTGGAGGACTTGATCTCCGCTCTCCCGGGCATTTCCGCGCTGCATGTGGAATCAAACGGTGAGAACCCGCACCGTGCAGAAGTGATTGGCCTTGGCTTGTCTTCGCCGGAGCGGCATTACTTCGTGCCGTTTGCACTGCTGCAGAGCCATGCCGCAGCTCCGCTGCGGGCCTGGCTGGGAGACAGCAAGGCACCGAAGAGCGGTTACGACCTGCACCGCGCCGATCTGGCGCTGCATTGGCAGGGGATTCCTTTTGCCGGAGCAGCCAATGATGTGCAGCTTGCTGCTTATCTGCTGGATCCGACAGAAGCGAATCAGAACCTGAATGATCTTACCGCCAAATATGGCCTGCCCCGCTTATCTCCGGATGAAGAGGTGTTCGGCAAAGGCGCCAAATATAAAATACCGGAGCTTGAAATCCTCGGCAATCATGTGGCGCGCAAAAGCGCTACCGTGCTTGGTATCGTCGAGAAGCAGCAGCAGGAGCTGACCGAGACGGCAATGACCGGACTGTTCGAAGATCTCGAAATGCCGCTGTCGCGCATTCTTGCCGATATGGAAAAACAGGGGATTGCCGTCAATAAAGAAGATCTTAAAGAGCTGGGGAAAGAATTCGAAGCCCAGATTTCCAAGCTGGTTGCTGAAATCTACGAGATATGCGGAACCGAGTTCAACCTGAATTCGCCTAAGCAGCTCGGGGAAATTCTGTTTGTGAAGCTGGGTCTGCCTGTCGTCAAGAAGACCAAAACAGGATATTCCACCGATGCCGAGGTGCTGGAGAAGCTGGCCCCTTATCATGACGTGGTGCGTCTGATCCTGCAATACCGCTCGATCGCCAAGCTCCAGTCCACCTATGTAGAGGGTCTGCTCAAGGAAGTCTCCGAGGTGACCGGCAAGGTGCATACCTTCTACCGGCAGACCATTGCTGCAACAGGAAGGCTTAGCAGCCAATTTCCGAACCTGCAAAACATTCCGATCCGGCTGGAGGAAGGCCGCAAGATCCGCAAGGTCTTTGTACCGTCCGAACCGGGCTGGTCAATTCTGGCGGCAGATTACTCGCAGATCGAACTCCGCGTGCTGGCACATATTTCCGGTGATGAGCGGATGAAGGAAGCTTTTCTGCATGATATGGATATTCATACCAAGACAGCGATGGATGTGTTCGGAGTCACGGCCGACCAGGTCGACAGCAACATGCGCCGGTCCGCCAAGGCGGTTAACTTCGGCATTGTGTACGGCATCAGTGATTACGGACTGTCGCAGAACCTGGGGATTTCCCGCAAGGAAGCATCACACTTTATCGAGCAGTACTTTGAAGTATATGAGGGTGTGCGCCGCTACATGGACGATATCGTGCTTGATGCCCGCAAGCAGGGTTATGTAACCACGCTGCTGGAACGCCGCCGCTATCTGCCGGAGATCAATGCGAAGAACTTTAATCTGCGCTCATTTGCCGAACGTACGGCGATGAATACCCCGATTCAAGGGACGGCTGCGGACATTATCAAGCTGGCCATGGTCCATATGGACAAGGCGCTGTATGAGCGCGGGCTGAAGAGCCGCATGCTGCTGCAGGTGCACGATGAGCTTGTCTTCGAAGTGCCGGAAGATGAGCTTGAGCTGATGAAAGAACTGCTGCCCAAGGTTATGGCCGGCGCGCTCACGCTCTCTGTGCCGCTGAAAGCAGAGGTAAGTTATGGAAGTAACTGGTATGAGGCGAAATAGACTCCCCGCAGGCCCGGCAATTCCGGTATAATGGAGGAGAGGTGAGCTATTATGCCGGAATTGCCGGAAGTAGAAACAGTCAGAAGAACACTTAATGAATTAATTAAAGGCAAGCAGATACAGAATGTCACCGTCCGGCTGCCGCGGATTATCCAGCGTCCGGACGATACTCAGGCTTTTGCCCATATGCTGGCAGGCCATAGCGTGGTTCATGTGGAGCGCAGAGGCAAGTTTCTGCGTTTTGTATTTGACGGTTTGGTAATGGTCTCCCATCTGCGGATGGAGGGCCGGTACGGTCTTTTCCAGGGAGATGAGCCGCTGGACAAGCATACGCATGTCATCTTCCATTTCACCGACGGCACCGAGCTGCGTTATACGGATGTGCGTCAGTTTGGTACCATGCATTTATTCCAGCCGGGCGAGGATCTTCTCCTTAAGCCGCTGAGCAAGCTGGGGCAGGAACCGCTTGATTCTTCCTTTACAGTGGAGAGATTCAAGGAAATTGTCTCCGGCAAAAATACCAAAATCAAGCCGCTGCTGCTGAATCAGGAATATGTGGTCGGCATCGGCAATATTTATGTAGATGAGGCGCTGCACCGCGCCGGTATTCACCCGGAGGTGAGCGCGAAGGCGCTTACGGAAGAGCAGTTGAACAAGCTGCATCATGCGATTGTGGCAACGCTGACTGAGGCGGTGAATGCCGGGGGTTCCTCTGTGAAGTCGTATGTCAATGGCCAGGGAGAAAGCGGCAGCTACCAGCAGCAATTGCTCATTTACGGACGCAAGGACCAGCCCTGTGCCACCTGCGGCACTCTCATCGAGAAGAGTGTTGTAGGCGGCCGGGGCACTCATATTTGCCCAAGCTGCCAGCCTTTGGCTGCGGCAGTTAAGTAGGGCATCGCACTAGAGCAAGAGATGATTTACAGGCATTATACACCTCTGCTGTTCATGCTGCTGCAAAAGTAAGGCACCGACAGTTTGTCCCGCCCATATACTGTGTGAAGAATGCTCAATAAAGCGAACGGAGCCCGCGGAACGTTCCGCACGGGCTGCCGGTTCTTCACGGGAGGGATTGCGGGTGCTCAGCCCCTTGTTTTCATTGCTGCTGCTGGCTTTTGCCCTGAGCTTGGACGGTTTTGGTGTAGGCATTACATATGGACTCCGCAAAATGAAAATACCGTTGCTCTCCATTATGATTATCTCGCTTTGCTCGGGGATAGTCATTTGTGTCTCTATGCAGGTCGGTGTGCTGCTGGCGAAGGTGATTTCACCGCAGGCCGCTTCAAGCATCGGCGCGATTATTCTGGTCCTGATGGGCTGCTGGTCCCTCGTCCAGATGCTGATCCAGAAGGAGAAGGAGCACAGTCCGGGAGGACGGGAGACAGGAGCGGTACTGCTGTCGGGTGTAGCTTCCAAGGGGGAGGCTGCAACTGCTGACCTTGCAGATACGACTGCGGATTCTGTGAGTGAGATCGAAAAAGACGCGCAGAAGGCGGCAGTCTTTTCACTGGAGCTCCGCCATCTCGGGGTGGTCATCCAGATTCTCCGTACGCCGTCTTCGGCCGATATGGACGCCTCCGGGAGCATTTCCTCCATGGAAGCAATGCTGCTCGGAATAGCACTGTCGCTGGATGCTTTCGGAGCGGGTCTTGGGGCTGCACTGCTGGGATTCAGTCCGGTATCCACCTCGCTTATGATCGCCTTGTTCAGCGGAACCTTTCTGCTGCTGGGCATGAGAACAGGTCTTAAGCTGTCTGGACGTTACTGGATGAAGCATGCTGCTGTACTGCCTGCGTTAATGTTAATTGCAATGGGAATAATGAAGCTATTATGAGGTGAGTACATGATTATGGGCTTAACCGGAGGCATTGCTTCCGGAAAAAGCACCGTGTCCGCACTGTTTGTGGAAAAGGGAGCAAGACTCGTGGACGCTGATGCCATCGCCAGAGAAGTCATGCTCCCGGGACATCCGGTGCTGGCTGCAGCTGTGCTGCATTTTGGAGAAGGAATCTTGCTGCCGGATGGAACACTGAACCGAACCAAGCTTGGGGAGATCGTTTTTCATGATCCGGAAGCCCGGCAGGTGCTGAATCAGTTGACGCATCCGGCGATTCGCCAGGAAATCAAAAACCGTATGAACACAATGGAACAAGAAGACCCGCAGCGGTTGACTATTGTAGATATCCCTCTGCTGTATGAATCGGAGCTGGACAATCTTTTTGGGCAAATTGTGGTCGTCTATGTTCCCCGGGAGGTCCAGTTGGACCGGCTGATGGAGCGCAACAAGCTGTCTATGGAGCAGGCCCAAGGAAGACTGGATGCCCAGCTGGATATTGAACTGAAGCGCAGCAGAGCGGACTATATCATCGACAACAGCGGTACTCTTGCCCAAACTGAGCAGCAGGTTGCCGTATTGTGGGACAGGCTGGGCCTATGATGAAGTGGCTGCGTAAAAAAAGAGTGCTGCTCCTGTTATTCGTTGGATTCACTGCAATCCTGTTCTTGAGTACCAACTGGATGTCCTGGTTTTATCCGATTTATTATAAAGCAGAAATTCGTGAGCACAGCATCACCTACGATATGGACCCGTTCCTTGTGGCGGCCATCATCCGGGTGGAAACGAACTATAAGACCGGCCGGGAGTCCAAAAAAGGCGCACTGGGACTCATGCAGCTGATGCCGGATACGGCGAAGTGGGCGCTTGAAAAGGCCAAGCTTCCGGATGTCTCGCTGCAACAATTGAAGAGGGAGCCATCGGCCAACATTGAGCTTGGAACCTGGTATTTGTCATCGCTTTCCCGCCAGTTTGATGGCAACCGTACCGCTGTGATCGCAGCCTATAACGCAGGCCCCGGGAAAGTGAAGAGCTGGCTGGAAAAGGGCAATTGGGACGGTACAGCGGCTTCCGTGAAGGATATCCCGTTTGGCGAGACCCGGCATTATGTGCAGCGAGTCATTTATTACTACGACCAGTACACGGAGATTTACAGCGAGTTCTAAGGGAGAATACTGTATTTGTACGAAAAAAGAAGCATTAAACAGCCTTGTGGGCCGTTTAATACTTCTTTAGGCAAGCTTATGGGGACAGGTTATTTGTATTGACCTGCCAGTGATTGCTCAGCCAGGGTTACAAGACGTTTAGTGATGTAACCACCGATCGAACCGTTTTCGTAAGAAGTTTTATTGCCTTGGTATCCATCTGGGGAGAGCGTGATACCTAGTTCTTGGGCAACTTCATATTTCAGTTGTTCCAAGGCACCGCGTGAATTTGGAGCTACCAGGTTATTGGAGCTGTTGTTTTGGCTCATTGCTGTTCACCTCCTATCGGTTGGTAACTGTATTATGTGCCGGACATGGCATATTCATAACATCAAATAAACGGTGTTTTCTGGAAATAAAATCAGCTTACTGGTAGCCGGCGTATTGCCGGACCGGAAAGCGACCATTAATGCAAAAGGAAGTGACTTAAGGCTTATGAAATGCCCTTACTGCGATCACACGAATACGAAAGTGCTTGACTCGCGTCCGGCCAACGAGAATAAGTCCATCCGGCGCAGGCGGGAATGTGAGCGCTGCAGCAAGCGGTTTACCACCTTTGAGATGATTGAAGAAACTCCGCTGATCGTGATCAAAAAAGACGGCAGCCGCGAAGAATTCAGCCGCGACAAAATCCTGCGCGGTCTTATCCGTGCCTGCGAGAAACGTCCCGTCTCCGTAGAGCGCCTGGAGTCTATTGTCTCCGAGGTGGAGAAGTCGCTGCGCGGCATCGCCTTAGCCGAAGTGGAGAGCCGTCAGATCGGCGAGCTGGTCATGGAGCAGCTTTACCCTGTCGATGAGGTCGCTTACGTCCGCTTCGCCTCCGTGTACCGCCAGTTCAAGGATATCAACATGTTTATGAAGGAACTGAAGGGACTGCTCTCTAAAAACACCGAGGAGTTTGAGGGGTTGTAGAAGCAATTTGCGCACCCCGAAAAACTTTTTTTGAAAAAGTGTTGACACCGAAGGCGATTTTTTATATTATATAGAAGTCGCCTACGGAACTTAAACATGACGAAGCGATGGGAGCTAACAGCTCAGTCCGGATTTTAGAATACATAGTTGTAGTTCTAAATCAGCCACATGGGGCCATAGCTCAGCTGGGAGAGCGCATCGCTGGCAGCGATGAGGTCAGGGGTTCGATCCCCCTTGGCTCCACCAAATTTCATATGGACTCTTAGCTCAGTTGGTAGAGCAGTAGACTCTTAATCTATTTGTCCAGGGTTCGAGCCCCTGAGAGTCCATCCTAAAGAACGGCAGAAATGCCGTTTTTTTGCTGTTTCCGGAAGCGGGAGGATGAAGCAGAAGTGGGGAACACAGATCTGTTTAAAACTACTGGTCCATTTCTTCTTAGAATAGAACGTTCATTATTTCACAAAACGTTTGTTTAATGAACAGTTGGGACAATCCATTTTTCATACCACTTGTGTCTTTCAACTTTCATATGTGAGGATTCCAAATTATATTTTCTTCACCCTCATTAATAGCTTGTTGATAATAATTAACTTTTTTTCGTAGCAACATAATTTGTTGTGTGACTTCTTGAAGGTAATCTTCTGCCAATAATTGTTGATCTCTTATGATGTTATAGCGTTCTTCCACGGTATCTGATCCCTGTTCGCATAAATCGATGTATCGTTTGATATTCTCAATTGACATACCAGTCATGCGCAGTGCTTTGACGATTTCAACATATTCCACGTCCTTTGAGGAAAAAAGACGTACATTCTGATGATTTCTTGTGATATTTGGAAATAGCTCTTTTTTAGCATAGAACCTTACAGTATGGGGAGATAACCCTGTAAAATTTGCTACCTCATTAATGGTGTACATGATATGCTCCTTTCTCTTGACTGAGAGTAACTCTCAGGTTGTATATTTATCATAACTTATAAATGCTTGATAGAGAAAGGAAAATGATTGGTGGAAAATAAGGTATGGTTTGTTACGGGAGCTTCGACTGGACTAGGGAAAGCCATAGTTTTAGAGCTAATAGCTAAAAAGTGCAAAGTAGTAGCAACATCGCGTAATCCGCTAGACATAGAACATTACCTGCCTGGCGCTCAGGAGAATGACAATCTTTTGGTTTTACCGTTAGACGTCACAAACAGTCAGCACATTAAAAGTGTTGTTGAAGCAACCAAACAAAAGTTTGGCGGAATTGATGTTCTTGTTAATAACGCAGGTTTTGCCTACTTCTCACCTGTTGAAAATGCTGATGATCAGCAAATTGAAAATATGTTTGCTGTGAATTTCTGGGGAGTCAAGCACATGATAGATCATGTGCTAC
This sequence comes from Paenibacillus sp. IHBB 3054, assembly GCF_051594305.1. Classification (NCBI taxonomy): domain Bacteria; kingdom Bacillati; phylum Bacillota; class Bacilli; order Caryophanales; family Paenibacillaceae; genus Paenibacillus; species Paenibacillus sp. IHBB 3054. Next base: position 53,287 of record NZ_JBOFBG010000023.1, read on the forward strand.
CAATTATGAGAGAGCAAAAGAGCGGAACTATTTTAAATATATCTTCTCTAGGCGGTTTACGTGCATTTGCAGGTTTCGGATACTATCATGCCACTAAGTTCGCTTTAGAAGGCTTTTCCGAAAGTTTAAGTCAAGAAGTTAAGCCTCTAGGAATTAATATTTCCTTGGTAGAACCAGGGGATTTTAACACGGATTTTGCAAGCAGATCTGCAACTGAAAATGTAAATATTATAGAAGCATATCAAGCAACGGCAGGTGAAAATATCAAAAACCTTAGAGAATTATCTGGACATCAGCCGGGAGACCCTAACAAAGCTGCCAAGGTAATATATGATCTGGTGAATCGTGGTGATGTTCCTTTGCGAATTCTTTTAGGGAGTGATGCCTATCAGCGGGCAATGGAAAAGTTAACGGGTATGCAAAAATTATTTTCGACCTACCATGATATAACAATTAGCACCGATTATTAAAAGTAATGGGGGGAGTTCCTAAAGCCATGAATGGCTGGTTGGAATGCCCTCGTTTTTTGAACAGGTAGACGTGAGCGCTTGGTGTGGACACTCCGTGAACGGGACCGGTGTTCCAATCGCTGACATGAACGAGACTGTCAAACGCAATTGTAGCGCCTTCGTTTTTCCCCATTTCTAGTGGTTGCAACGAATTTTAGATATTTAGAAGATACTGCAACGGGTTCTGGGAACCTACAGACCGCCTTATGATGGAAAGCATGTAATCCATAAGGCGGTCTTTGTCTTGTCTTCAGATTATTGCGGGTTCGCTCTGAGGAAGGATAATTAGTCATCAGAAGGATCGGCTTTGAAGCCGGGCATCCAAGACGACGGTCTGCTCTTGTGCAGAGAAGTTAGTGACTACAATCAGCATTTCATCATTTAGGGTCTGCTGATAGTCGAAAACATTGGGATGCTCCTCAAGCAGTAGTCTGTAATCACTGTACTGTAGACAATAACTTCGTACGTTTACGCAGCCGGAAATTCACAGTAGTAGTACCATGAACATTACAACAGCTTGGCTTAAAAACAGCCTCCATCTTTCAAAATGACGCCGTGGAGCGAATTCCAGAATATAGGGACATCGGATTCGGTGTTGTATTGGCCAGGAATTAGTCCTTGTTCTTGCGCGTTGCTGATCATGGTTAATCATTGCCTCATGGCCGTTACAGTACGGCGTATGCTTCTTCGTCGAGCTTGTGGAGATTTTCAGTATTTTGCATGCGAGCTTCTTGGTAGGTTTTCAACTTTCGTGTGTTCGTATTGTAGGAGGCATCTTAGCAGGAAATGTATACAGTTGATCCTTAACTTGTCTATAAAACGATGGAGGCTCAAAGATCATATTGACTTTCTAAAATCGAGTGGGTACAATGATACCATTAGGAAACGTCGTTACCATAGATGCGAGATACTTAACTTTCATAAGAATCGAAAAATACTTCTGAGCATTGGTAACGATGTTTCTATATTGCAACACGGTAATCTGATCTTACAGGGAGGACAATACGATGAAAGCTATACAACTGACAAACGGCTTCGGCTTTGAGGAATTAACCATGACGGAACTCGACAAACCAACGCCAGGCCCTAAGGAGGTGCTGATCCGCATGAGGGCAGCTTCTCTCAATTATCGGGATTTAGTGGTCCTCAGCGGATTAATGCCGATCGAAGTCAAATTCCCCTTCATTCCATTATCAGACGGAGCGGGAGAAATTGTAGCCATTGGACAAGGCGTAACTAGGTTTCAGGTCGGACAACGAGTAGCAGGTAATTTTCAACAGCGTTTTATTGGCGGCAGCCCAAGACCAGGGGTGTTAGAAGAAAGCCTGGGAGGTCCGTTGAATGGAGTAGCGGCCGAGTATGTCGTTCTACATGAAGAAGGAGTCGTCCCTATTCCCGATCACCTCACTTATGAGGAGGCCTCCACCCTGCCGATCGCGGCATTAACCGCATGGAGTATGCTAATCGAATATGGTGGTTTGCAAGCGGGTGATACTGTGCTGCTGCAAGGAACAGGCGGTGTCTCCATCTTCGGTCTTCAATTCTCGCTTATGACCGGAGCACGAGTCATCATTACGTCGAGCAGCAACGACAAGCTGGAACGAGCAAAAGCTCTTGGTGCATGGCAAACGATCAACTATTCGGAGGTTCCTGATTGGGATAAGGCAGCGTTAGAGCTGACTGGCGGCGTCGAGCATGTTCTGGATGTTGGAGGAGCGGCAACGATGGGGAAATCCATAAATGCACTTCGCACTGGAGGGACCGTGAGTATGGTCGGGTTCTTATCGGGCTTGACCATTCCGGAATACGATGTCTCCAGCATCTTGCACAAAGCCGCAACGGTTCGCGGCAGTCAAGTCGGCAACCGGGATCACTTTGAAAAGATGAATCGGGCGATTGCCCATCATCGTTTACATCCCGTCATCGACCGCGTATTCCCTCTAGAACGAATTGGAGAAGCTATCGCGCTCTTGGCTGAAGGAAAGCAATATTTTGGTAAAATCGTAGTCCAAATCTAAAATCTCTCAAAAATGATACAGGAGGCGCTCTAATGCCCAATAAACCAGTTAACTCCGTTAAACCTACTGAAGGCGTGAATCGTCCTAAACGCTCACTGCGTGCTAGGATATCCAGATGGGTTCTATCACTGCTCGCGGTGCTCGTTGTAGGATTACTCGTTTTCTTACTTTATCCTTCACCGGTCAAACCGGCAAAATGGTCCGCACCGACGGCTCCCTCTTTTGAGGAAGCGGGTCCGTGGCAACAGAACAACAAACTCAGTTCGGCTCAGCTAGTTACTGATGCCCCTCAATTCCCGGAATTCATTACATTCGATAAAGAAGGCCAGCTATATACAGGAGATTCAGACGGGAAAATTTACAGGGTTCCTTTCGATGCAGAGGGAAATCCGCAAAAAGCCCAACTGTTTGCAGACACCAAAGGAACGCCTAATGGGCTTAAATTCGATGCCAAAGGCGATTTGATCGTTACGGATGTCCAGAGGGGACTGCTGTCTATAAACCCATCCGGGAGCATAGAGGTATTGGCCGATCAAGTGGACGGCAAGCCGATCTATTTAGCTAATGAGCTTGATATTGCCAAGGACGGCTCCATTTATTTCTCCGATACTTCTAATTATGGTAAAGTGACCTTCAAGGAAATGGCCGAGAACAAGCCGCATGGACGTTTGCTGAAGTACGATCCAATGACCAAGAAGACGACCGTTCTGTTAGAAGGCCTCTATTTTGCAAACGGGGTTGCCTTGTCTGCGGATGAAGATTTTGTTCTTGTGGCAGAATCGTATCATTATCAGTTGACCAGATACTGGCTCAAAGGACCGAAGAAGGATACATCGGATATTTTCGCAGACAATCTCGCAGGCTTTCCAGACAACATTACGCGTGATGACCAAGGTCATTTCTGGGTCGGTATCTTCACGACTCGTCTTTCTTTTGTAGATCAGATGCATAGCAACCCTTGGCTGGCCAGTACCATGGCCAAAGTGCCGCAGTCGCTGCTTAACGGCGCAAGTGCACCGGCGAAGCATGGGCTTGCTGCGGAGTTCAGTCCGCAGGGAGAACTTATCGGAAGCTGGCATGATCCGGAAGGCAAACTGTATGGTGTAACTACGGCCGCAAGCCATAATGGTTATTTATATATTGGAACGGCACCTGGAGGCAGCAAGGGTGTTCATCGTGTGCTTTTAACAAAATAAGGTTGGAATCTGGGAGGGTGCAAAATGAATCTGGATGATTTGGAGCTATCTTGGAATGAGAAGGAGAGTCTGACCGGTAAAGTGGCCTTGGTGACAGGCGCCAGCAGCGGAATCGGGGCATCGATCGCCAGGAAACTGGTAAAACGCGGCGCCCATGTGACTGTAGTGGCACGTCGGCAGGATCGATTGGATGAGCTGGTTCAGGAATTGCATAAAGAGGGATTATACGAGGTTATGGCGGTACCTGCTGATATTCAAAAGGCTGAAGAAGTACAGCATGTGGTCAATGAAACGATTAACCGCTGGGGCCGTCTCGATATTATAGTTGCCAATGCCGGATTCGGGTATCGAAGTCCATTGGTAGAAGTGGATCTGGAAAGATGGGAGGAGCTGTACAAGACGAATGTACACGGTCTAATGTTGACGCTGCACTACGGTCTTCCGCCAATGCTGGGTCAGGGGAAGGGAGATGTCATCATCATCTCCTCCATTGCAGGCAAGGAAGTGATTGCCGGAGGAGGTCCATACAGCGCTACCAAATACGGCGTTAACGCCATAGCGTCTGCATTACGTTTGGAGACAATCGATCAGGGGATTCGCGTTACGACGATTCTGCCCGGGGCGGTGGCAACGGAGTTTTCTCAGGTGGCCGGGTATTCCGAGGATGAAATACGGGCGTTTGCTTCGAAAGTTCTGCCGTTACATCCCGATGATGTTGCAGAGGCGGCACTTTATGCATTGGAGCAGCCTGAGCATGTCAGCATTCCGGAACTAACCATTATGCCTTCAAGGCAAGCCCAGCGGTTCAAATAAAACGATGTCCAAATAGTAACAAAAGATCCGTCCAAGATTTGGCAACGGATCTTTTGTTTTTCCTAAGGCAAGAGCGAACCCCTTATATCTAACTGGATGGCCCTGCCGGTTGGTTATGGTGTCATCCTCATTTGCATTCATCTCTTGGCGGAACGTGACGCTTATATTCCTACTCATATGCACTGAGATATCTTCAGTATTATGTACAAAATAACCAATTACTAGATGGAATATACTAAATACTATAGCGTAAGCATCATTAAGTTAGTGAACGTATGTCGTAATATTATATATAATTTGTCGTATTTTCCTATTAAAAAAAGCGACTCAGATATGTTACCTTATAGTGGGATGTCAGAATACTATATGTTGGAGGTTGTGGCAAATGAGCATTGGCATTGGTTTAGTCAGCTTTTGGCATGTACATGCTTGGGACTATGTTAAGCAGGCGCAGGAGCATGAAGATACGTTTATCGCTGCAGTATGGGACGAAGACGCGATAAGAGGACAAGAGGCTGCTGAATCGTTGAAGGTTCCTTACTTCGAGTCGCTCGATGATATGCTGGCTCAGGAAGATGTTAACGCTGTCATCGTGGATGCGCCGACAAACATTCATAAGGATGTAATAGTGGCCGCCGCCAAAGCAGGCAAACATATCTTTACCGAGAAGGTTATCGCTCCAACAGTGCAGGAAGTCGATGATATTATTACCGAGGTAAATCGGAATCAAGTGAAAATTACCGTATCCTTGCCGCGATTGAACGACGGATACACTTTGTCCATTATGGAGTTGATTAGCAGGGGTCTGCTGGGGGAGATAACGTATGTCAGAGTTCGCTTATCCCACAATGGGGCCATTGCCGGTTGGCTGCCTGAGCACTTTTATAATAAGGAACAATGCTCAGGGGGTGCTTTGATCGACTTGGGATGCCATCCTATGTATTTAACCCGCCTATTTTTAGGTCAGGATGTGACTGGTGTAAGTGCCAATTTTGGACATATCACAGGGAAAGACGTGGAGGACAATGCAGTAGCAACCCTGTTTACAACTTCGGGGGCGATCGGTGTGGTAGAGGCCGGATTTGTGAACAGCCATTCGCCGTTTACCATCGAGGTTCACGGAACAGAAGGAACCCTGCTTTTCGGAACGCCGGAGGATAAATTACTTCTAAAGACGAATAAACCTGAGGGTACCTCGAATAGCTGGACGGAGATTCCAATAAAAGATAATCACGACAGTGCCTTTCATCAATGGATCAATCATATACAGAGTGATACTTTTGCTGATAATAATGTTCAGACTGCCATAGAACTGACCAGATTAATGGAAGCTGCAAATCGCTCGGCAAAAGAAGGACGGGTCATCCCGTTAGCAGATGTAAGTGCATGATCTACCAAACGATGTCTCAAAAGTCAGATTTGCTGGAGAGACTCGATATTACAGTTCAATGGGGACATTATGAGATTGTTGTGCTCAGGTTCCATTTAACATCATTCCCAGCCGGAAAAATCATTGATTTCCATAATCATGCAGAGTTTGAGTTTCACTTTATTCCTAAAGGTAAAGGAAAAGTGATTCTCGCTGAGCAGGAGTACCCATTATCGCAGGGTATGCTTTATTTAACGGGGCCGGGTGTGATGCATTACCAGGAGGCTGACCCGGAAGAAGCCATGGACGAACTTTGCCTCCATATTGATATTAGACAGAAAAGCAGAGTTGAAGTGGATCCGTGGGAGGTAGCAGAAGCGGAGGAATGTATCGACAAACTGCGGAAACTCCCCCTCATTCCGATCCATGACCGTCACCATGCCATGAATTGCTTTCTGGAAGCCTATGAAGCTTGTGAGGATAAGTTCACCGGATATTATACAGCCATCAAACAGTTTGTAATCAGTATTTTGTTAAAAACAGCAAGAGCGTATGATCCGGAAGGGGTTAGAGCGGAAGCGCCGGTGCGGGATATGCTGACCTACAGATATGAATACGCCATTCAGTATATCAGGGCTAATTATTCCGGGGCTGTCACGCTGGACAATGTTGCAGAAAAGCTGAATATCAGCTCCAGACAGCTGCAGCGGATTTTTAATAAGGTCAATCCTGATCAATCCTTCTCCCAGATTCTTGAGGATATCCGTTTGGAAGGTGTCTGCCGCAAGCTGTCGGAGGGCAACCAGCCGATTGAACAGATTGCTCAGTCTGAAGGTTTTACGAATGCCAACTATTTGCATAATGTTTTTCGCAAGCGGTTAGGAATAACTCCCGCGACCTATAGAAACGGGAAACATACGATAAAGTGAGGATGATAGATATGAGTAAAGTGTATCGGTTAGGCATAATCGGGTGTGGTGGAATCGCGAACGGGAAGCACCTGCCAAGTTTAAGCAAGCTGAACAATATTGAAATGGTTGCGTTTTGCGATATCGTTCAGGAGCGGGCTGAAGCAGCAGCACAACAATATGGAAGCAAAGACGCAAAAGTCTACACTAATTATCAAACATTACTTAAAGATGGCACACTTGATATTATTCATGTGCTTACTCCCAATGAGTCTCATGCGGAAATCTCTGTCGCTGCGCTGGAAGCCGGCAAGCATGTCATGTGTGAGAAGCCGATGGCCAAGACGGCAGCAGAGGCCAAAAGAATGGTTGATGCAGCCAAGCGAACAGGAAAAAAACTAACAGTAGGCTATAACAACCGCTTCAGAGAGGATAGTCTATTTCTGAAAAAGCTCTGCGAAGCAGGACAATTAGGCCATATTTATTACGCCAAGGCGCATGCCATCAGAAGAAGAGCAGTACCTACCTGGGGCGTTTTTCTTGATGAGGAGAAGCAGGGTGGAGGACCGCTCATCGATATAGGAACCCATGCACTTGATCTGACCTTATGGATGATGGACAATTACCAGCCCAAGGTCGTCTTGGGAACCAAATATCATGAGCTGTCCCAACGGGAGAATGCCGCAAATGCCTGGGGACCCTGGGATCCCGCCAAATTTAAAGTGGAGGATTCGGCGTTTGGAATGATTGTTATGGAGAATGGTGCAACGGTCATGCTGGAATCCAGCTGGGCTCTGAACTCGCTGGAGGTTGATGAGGCAAAATGCAGCTTGAGCGGAACGGAAGCCGGCGCGGATATGAAAGAGGGCCTGCGGATTAACGGAGAACAGCATGGCCGCTTATATAAAAATGAGATTGAGCTGAACGCAGGTGGAGTAGCATTCTATGATGGCACACAGGAAAGTGCGCCTGACCTGGAGATGAGAAAGTGGATTGAAGCGGTTGATCAGGATAAGGAACCGGTCGTAAGACCTGAGCAGGCATATGTAGTTTCCTTGATTTTGGAGGCACTTTATGAATCTGCGCGCACAGGGAAAGCCGTTTACTTCGATTAAAGGAGACGGATCTGTTCAATATTCACGATAGTTTAAATATGGGAATGGCTTGCAATAAGCCTGAACGGAATTTTGGCGCCTTAGTACATGAAGGCGCTTTTTTCCGTTACAATAAATGAAACTTTCACCAAATTGAACAGGGGGCTGAATGGGATGAAAATAGTGGTGGCTGATGATGAACCCAGACACCTTCGAGGAATGGCGAATTTAATCAACAATCTGCGTCCTAACGTTCGAGTCCTGGTTGCAAAAGACGGGTCCAGCGCGTTAGAACTTGTCAGATTGGAACGCCCGGATGTCGTGCTGACGGATATCCGTATGCCCAATATGGACGGGCTTACATTTTTGCAGCAGCTCAAAGAAGAAGAACTTCAAACGAAGGTTGTGATGGTGTCAGCTTATAATCTGTTTGAGTATGCCCAGAATGCCGTTCGCCTTGGTGCATATGACTATCTATTAAAACCTGTAGAGGCAGAGAAGGTAGAAGAGGTATTGCGGCGTATAGAGCAGGAGCTGCTCACAGAATCGATGTTGAACCTGGAAGCAGAGGCGTTGAAGTTACGCCTTCACCATACCTCCTCAGCTTATAGAAACCGCTTATATTTAACCTGGCTAAACGGTAGCTTAACGACTCTCGAGCGGGATGAACTGGATACGTATGATTGGCTGCAGGGTGGCGGTGTGGTTATTTTCTCAGAGCTCAGAATCCGCTCCGGCCGCCATAACAATATTGAAAGCGCTAACTTCCTGCGAAGCCTGGAGCAAGGATGGATGGCAATGGGGGAAGCTGTTACGATTCCTTTGAATGTACTTCTGGAGGATGGATTCCAAGCCGTCACAATTATCCGTAAAGCCACCCTTACCCCGGAGAAAAGAAATGAGATTCGTGCCATCGCTTCCGCTCTATCCTCAGAATGGGAGAATACGGGTCAGCTTACCCACGGAATAGGGCTGGAATGTAAATCATTATTGGAAGAAGCGCCGCAAGCTTACAGGGCAGCCCAAACCGTAAATAAGTTTAACTTTCATGACTGCTGGAAAGGGATTCTGTTTCAGGATGAGCTGCGACTGTCTCAGTATCAAATGACAATTGACGTGGAGAAACTCTTTGAAGCTCTCCAGGGAAATGATGTGGACATAGCTATAGAAATGTGCATTGGAGCGCTCAGAGCGCTATCAGATGATGGGCATACAGAGCCGATTATTTTAAAAGAAAATGCTTCGCTACTGCTTATGAAGGTTAAGAGCAGGATGGGGAAAATCGTTGACCGCCAGCTTGGGGATTTTCTAACAAAAACGATGATTATAAAAATCCAGGCTTGTGGATCTTATACAGAATTGATTGCGCTTGTAGAGGTTACTTTACAGAAGGTTCATTATGCATTACAACAGGTACGGCTGGATAAAAACGAAATTATCGTTACGAGCTGCTTGAGTTGGATTCAGGAAAATCTGAAGGAAGATTTGTCTCTTGAACGAGCAGCCGCACACTTTTCTTTTAATACTTCCTATTTTAGTACATTGATTAAAAACCGTACGGGAAAAACATTCTCCGATCATGTGGCGGAAGCCAGAATGAGGCGGGCTAAATTGCTGCTGTCCGCGAATAAGCTCAGAATATATGAAATCTCCGCAGAGTGTGGTTATCAGGATACCAAATATTTCTGCAGGGTGTTTAAGAAATACAATGGAATCTCACCTGAAGCGTTTAAACACACTTCACTTCTACAGAGGAGAAATGAGGAATGAAGATGACATTTCGATCCCGATTGTTTGTCAGCTATATCTTTCTGATCGGAATTCCACTCCTCATTTTGGGGTCTCTTTTCTATCGAACCAGCCTGCAGGTCGTGACGGAGCAAGCGCAGAAAAATGTATATGAGATTGTCAAAAAAAATAATGAGATTATGGACACTAAGCTGCAGATCATTGATCAGAATAGCCAAGCAATGTTCATAGATAAGGATTTATTCAAAATTTTTAACCAAATGGATCCCCATAACGAAGTAGAGCTGTTTGAAGCAGACCGTCAGTTAACCGCCGTACTAAGTAAATATTTTTCCAACAATGAGGATGTGTATGCTTACCAGTTGTGGACTTCCTATTTTACTTTCGGCCAGTTGCTGCCGCAAGGAGATCCTACACAATCGGATATATACCGCAAGGCACAGCAGGCAGGCGGGAAGTTGGTATGGTACCCTACATATGATTTTGTTGATATGTTTAATCAGCCCTACTTAGAGTCAGGCAATCTGGATTTCCGCCATTTATTTTCTGCGACCAGACTGCTTGATTTCTCTCTGCTGAACAATACGACACTCGAGAAGATGGATGCTCAGGTGGAACGACCCATTTTAGCAATAAGCTTTAAAGCGGAAGCTTTGAAATCTCTATATGACGAAAGTATCCCCGAAGGCTCGGATTTCCTGGTGCTGGATGAGGATCAAAAAGTCGTTGCAAGCAGTGAACCAGGGAAAATCACACAAACCTTCTCGGACTCATGGGTAGAGGAACTGCAGCAGGAAAGCAGCGGTGCGCGAAGTATGACACTGGAGGGCAAAGCCGTAATCGTCTGCTTCGATCGTTCGGAAGTGACGGGATGGATATCCATTGTATGGATGCCGGAGTCCTCACTGGTTGGCAGTTTGTTGCAAAGCATCGAGACATCTATTATCCTCCTCGCCGCGATTATGGGGCTTGTGGCGCTCATTTGTGCTTTTTTTATCGCAGGCAGGATTACCAAGCCCATTAAGAAGCTGCTGGCTGCCATGAGATCCGTAGGTGGAGGGGATTTTCAAAAGCAAGTTGATGTTGGAACAAATGATGAGTTTGGCATACTTCTTCAGCGCTTTAATAAGATGAACGACCGGATTCGGCTATTGGTAATAGAAAATTACGAAATTAAATTAAAAGAACAGGAAGCCGAGATTCTAGCGCTGAGTATGCAAATGAATCCTCACTTTCTGTATAATACGCTCAACGTAATGAACTGGACGGCTATTGAAAACAATCAGAAGGAATTAAGCAAAATGCTGGTCAATTTATCCAATATGCTGCATTATACTTCACGGAAAGACTGGAGAGCTGTTCATTTGTCGGAGGAAATCAAGTGGATGAACAACTACTTCTATATTATGTCCGTTCGTTTCGAGGACAAGTTCACTGTACATTATGAGATTGAACCGAAGCTTTACGAGTACAAAATGCCCAGACTTCTATTTCAACCCTTTGTTGAAAACGCTATCATGCATGGCTTCGATCAGATAGAAGCAGGTGGGGTGATCAGCATCCGTGGCTGGATCGACAGCGGAAAACGCTATTATGTCATTGAAGATAATGGCAGAGGCATGAGTAATGACACTATCGATGAGATTTTATACAAGGAATCCACTTCGATAGGCATTAAGAATACCATTGCACGTATTCAAATGACTTATGGCGACAGCTATGGTGTGTCCATTAACTCCTTGCCGGGGAGAGGTACCATAATAGTGATCACCTTACCACTGAATACCTAATAATAATCCACCAATCCAAAAAGGTTCGGGTTATGTAAGCGCTATTACAGACCTTATAATTTAAGCATCATAGACTGCAGCTATGAACCAAGTGGGATTGAAATTGAGAGGGGTTCAAGATATGACACGACAAAGGAAATCGCTATTTGTGCTGATGGCTCTGTTGTTGATGCTGGTTACCATTTTATCTGCCTGCTCGAAATCCGGTACCGGCAGCAAAAATAACACGTCACCCTCAGCATCCGGCGATGGAGCATCCAGCGATGCCGCATCAAAAGCTCCCGTTACGCTGCGCATTTCGGAATGGGGTTCACCCGATGAAGTTGCTGCTTACAAGGTAGCGATTAAGAAGTTTGAAGCGAAATTTCCAAATGTCAAAGTTGATCTTCAGCATATTGCAACAGATTATGATACGAAGCTGACAACAATGGTAGCAGGGAATGATGTGCCTGATATTGCCATGATGGAGTCTGGTACCATTGCTTTTCCATTAGCAGAACAGGGTAAATTCTATAACCTTCAGGAATTTATGGACTCAGACCCGGATATCAGCATAGACAAACTGGTACCCAATATTATGTATTCTCTTGAGCCTGGTAATGTGATCGGCATAGGCCCAGGTCCGGAATCCTTTGGTCTTTTTTATAACGAAGATATCTTTAAGGAAGCGGGGATTTCACCTCCGCCTGCTAAAGCCTCGGAAGCATGGACATGGGATGAATTTGTAGATGTTGCTAAACAACTGACTGTGGATACGAAAGGCAGAACGGCAAAGGATGCTGATTTTGATTCTAAAAATATAAAGCAATATGGTGTTAATGCTTCCACTTGGTGGGGAGTCTACAGCAACTTTATATACTCCAACGGCGGGGATTTTATCTCGGAGGATGGGAAGACGTTTGCGCTTAACCAGCCGGAAGCCGTCGAGGCGTTGCAGAAGGTGTCTGATTTAATGAATATACACCATGTTTCGCCATCACCCGTGCAAGCCAAAAATATACCGGCGACGAATGTAGCGCTTCAAACCAAAAAGGTAGCGATGGCTATAGATGGGCAATGGGCAAGCGCAGCCTTGGCGCAATCGAAGTTTAACTTTAATGTAGGGGTACTGCCAGTCCTGAAAGAGCCAGTAACTACCGTTGTTGCGGGAATGTTCTCTATCTTTAAGTCAACCAAACATCCGCAGGAGGCTTGGGAGTTGTTGAAGGCGTTGCTTGATCCAGAGTCTTCTATTGATATGATCACTGCAGGCACATGGATGCCATCCTACAAGGATTGGTATACGGACCCGGCATTGCTGGCTAAATGGACGGAGAACCTGGATGCAAGACCTTCGGCTTATAAAGAAGCTATTATAGATGTGCTATTGACGAAAAGTCATCAGACACCAACGGGGTATGTGAAAAATTTCAATAAAATAATGGATATCGTGAATCCGGCCTTGGATAAAGTATGGCTTGGTCAACAGACCGCGCAAGAAGCAATGGATTCCATAGCGCCGAAAGCCCAAGAACAAGTTCAAGGGCGCCGGGATATCGCACAATAATCGAAGGGACGGCGTTCTGATTATAGATCGTCGTCTTCTTACTAGAACTTCAAGATTGGAGGCAACTATGCGAAAGGGACTGTTTTACGGACTATTATTTACGTCTCCGGCTATACTCGGGTTTATTATTTTTACCCTTGGTCCCATGATTGCAAGTCTGGTGCTTAGTTTGACGGACTATAACGTATTTAAGGAGCAAACTTCCTTTATTGGCTTTCAGAATTATTCGAGAATGTTCTCAGGTGAAGATGAGCTGTTCTTCAAATCGTTAGGGGTTACTTTCTATTTCGTTATTCTTCGGGTGCCAGCCGTTATTATTCTTTCTTTTTGTATTGCCTTGCTGCTGAATATGAACGTTCGGGGCAGAGCCATATTTCGGACGATTATCTATCTTCCCAGCATTGTGCCAGCCGTGGCATCGGCGATGATCTGGATGTGGCTGCTGAATCCCGACCTGGGACTGATCAATTCCGTACTCAGTTGGCTTCATTTACCAACCAGTAACTGGTTATATGCGGAGAATAGTGTTATCCCGTCTGTTGTACTTACAACATTATGGGGGATTGGAAGTACGGTGATTATTTTTCTGGCAGGTCTATCAGGTATTTCCAAACAGTATTACGAAGCGATTGATGTGGATGGTGGAGGCTGGTACAGCAAGCTGCGCCATATTACGATTCCAATGGTTACACCGACGATATTTTTTAATACCATCATGACCATTATCGGATCCTTCCAGGTATTTAACGAAGCTTATATTTTAACTGAAGGTGGACCGAATAACCAAAGCTTGTTCTATGTATTTTACCTCTGGCGTACAGGCTTTAGAGATACCGAAATGGGGTATGCCTCCGCTCTGGCCTGGATCCTGTTCATCGTCATCATGTTCTTTACGTTTATTGTATTCAAAACCTCGAAGTCATGGGTGTATTACGAAGGAGGGGAGCGTACTTGAGACAATCAAAGGTTTCCCTTGGATCTGGTTATGCAGCGCTTATATTCATCTCCCTTTTGTTTATTGTACCGTTCGTCTGGTTAATCCGCAGCTCACTCATGGATTTATCGCAAATATTTACGATGCCGCCGGAATGGATTCCGAGGCCGTTTCATTGGGATAATTTCCATAAAGCCCTTACTGTGCTGCCGTTCGATACTTTTTTCACCAACACGATTATTATTGTAGCTAGTGTTCTTGTAGGTACAGTCTTAACGAGCAGCATAGCAGCATTCGGATTTTCACGGATCGTGTGGAAGGGCAGGGACACAGTATTCGCTATTCTAATGACCAGTATGATGCTGCCTGCTGCCGTAACAATCATTCCAAGCTTTCTTGGCTGGAAAATGTTTGGTTTCTACGATACGTATTATCCATTAATCGTGCCTGCTTATTTCGGTGGGGGGATTTTCAACATTTTTTTATTGCGCCAGTTTTACTTGACGATTCCACGGGACTTTGATGAAGCGGCATTCGTGGATGGAGCTACCTATTTACAAATATACATGAGAATTATACTTCCACTAAGCCGTTCGGCGGTTATCGTAGTTGCACTGTTCAGCTTCCTGGCTTCCTGGAATGATTTCATGGGCCCCCTGATTTATTTAAAAAGTGATCATCTCTTTACCTTGGCGCTTGGGCTGCAAATGTTTCAAGGTTCGTACACTGCGCAGTGGGATTTGCTTATGGCGGCTTCAGCAGCAGTTGTCTTGCCTTGTGTAATCGTATTTCTAATCGGACAACGATATTTCCTTGAGGGGATTACATTATCAGGCCTGAAGGGGTAATGACAGGAAAGTGAGGATACCTCATAATGACAAAAATTAAAACACATCTAAGTAATTGGCAGGGTGTGCCGTTCACGAATGTAATCATTGAGGATGTTTTCTGGCGTCCACGTCTGGAGGTGTTGAAAAAGGTTACGCTGCCTGCCTGCCTCACGAAATGTGAGGAGACAGGGCGTATATCGAATTTCGCCAAAGCGGGAGGATTAATAGAAGGGACTTTTGAAGGCATTTATTTCAATGATTCCGATGTCTATAAGGTCATCGAAGGTATTGCCTATTCGCTTATGTCGGAGCCGGACCCGGAGCTGGAAGCGCAAGCGGACCGGATTATTGACCTTATAGCCTCAGCCCAGGAATCGGACGGTTATTTGAGCACTTATTATACGCTTGAAGCACCCGAGTCCAAATGGACGGATATGGAGAAGCATGAGATGTACAATGGAGGGCATTTAATCGAGGCAGCGGTTGCTTATTTTGAGGCAACCGGCAAGCGTATGCTTCTTGATGTCGCTTGCAAACTGGCGGATCATTATGACGATCTGTTTGGTCCAGGCAAACGCCATTGGGTGGAAGGCCATGAGGAAATTGAGCTTGCTCTTGTGAAGCTCTACCGTGTTACCCGGGAACAACGATATTGGAAGCTCTCCTTATGGTTGCTTGAGGAACGTGGACATGGACATGGATTTGGAGAAATATGGGACACTAAGGAGTGGGGACCTGCGTATTGCCAAGACGATGTTCCGGTCAGAGACATAGAGCGGGTGACTGGTCATGCTGTTCGGGCGATGTATTTATATACCGCTATGGCGGACGTGGTTCACGTGTCGGGGGATCCTGATTTTGTTGATGCCCTGCATAGGGTATGGTCACATACGGTAGAGCGCAATATGTATGTGACTGGGGGGATCGGTCCATCTCGCCATAATGAAGGATTTACACATGATTATGAGTTGCCGAATGAATCCGCTTATTGTGAGACTTGTGCCGCTATCGCCACGGTTTTCTGGAACCATCGCATGAATCTGTTGTTTGGAGATGCCAAATATGCGGATGTGGTGGAGCGGGAAATGTACAATGGCGCTTTGGCAGGAATATCGTTGACCGGAGACAAGTTTTTCTATGTTAATCCACTGGCTTCGAAGGGCGATCACCACCGGGTGCCTTGGTTTGACACCTCATGCTGCCCGACTAATTTGGCACGGTTCCTCCCGTCCATTGGTCAATATTCATATGCTCAGACCGATCAGGGCATTGCAGTCAATCAATATATGAATGGTGAAGCAGAGATCGTAATGGAGAGTGGGCTGGGCGTTAAGCTCAAGCAAACCACTCAATATCCTTGGAACGGTAAAATTGAGCTTGCGGTAGAAGCGGATAAAAGTGATTTTTTCAGCATTTATTTGCGGATACCTGGCTGGTGCAGGGGTTATAAGGTTAAGGTTGGAGGTAAATTCTTGCCGGGAGTCGAGGCGTTGACTAAGCGGGGTTATATCGCTATTCATCGAGCTTGGTCACAGAACGATACGATTGAACTTGAACTGGATATGCCTGTAGAAATTATTCAGGCGAGGCCGGAAGTGCTGGAGAATCAAGGCCGGATTGCCATTCAGCGAGGTCCTATCGTGTATTGCCTGGAGCAGTTGGATAATTCCCCGCTTTCCTATGATGAGTATTCATTTTCTGCCCATGAGACGTTGCTGGTGGATCATCAACCGGAACTGCTCGGCGGCGTTACCGTTCTGAAAGGCAAGAATGGGGAAGGTAGACCTTGTCAATTCATCCCTTATTATGCCTGGGACAACAGGGAATCAGGATACATGCAGGTTTGGATACGGAAAGCGGAAGATAAAGGGCTGTATAGCTTTTAAGAGAAAAAGGAGTTGATCTTCATTGAAGGGCATAGACGAGTGAAGTATCAACAATTAGTACTCGTATGTTGCGCTAGACTCCATTCATAGTCTTCCGTTAACGTTCATTCCTTCCGATAAACGGAAGGAATGATTTACACAAGAGGAACAGAGTAGCAAGTTGTCTCATAGGAACAAAATACAGAACTGGCTATTATCCATTAAGCTAAATGGGTGCGTTGCTGGAAAAAGAGTAATAGGAGAATTATAAACAGGAAGCTCTAACTCATTGCGTCTGGAGAGAGCGCTATTTGCTACCGGCTTCCCATCTTAGATTCCAGTTATAATGCTGATCCAATTCCTGGTGCCCGCCGAAATATTCTACGAGTCTCTCCACGCTGAATGTATCATCATTCTGATTACGAATCATGGCGATGGCACACATACCCTTATTGTTGTTATGCTCATCCAGCCGGACCTCGATCTCCGGTCCGCTCTGCTGCTTGATGGTTACAACAGCGTCAGCCTCCGACCAGTTCGTGATTCCCTCATAGATGAAAGCAAAGATAACAATTCTGCTGATTTCGGAAAGATAATGGCCATTAATCCGCAGATTCTCGCCCGTGGCAATGGATCCGGTGCGGTCATCCCCGTCTAGGGAGATATAAGGTGGTCTGTTCAAGCTTCCGAAGGATTCACCGAGTGCTTGGACAGAGCCTTTAATGCCATTTTTTAATTCAAACAGACAACCAAGGTCAAGGTCGATACCTTTACTTCCGAACCAGCCCGATGATTTTTTTTGATACCAGTTGAGATTGATCAGTATCTCGCCCAGGGATTCAGTCCCTTTCTGGAGATTGATCATCTCCCCGCGTTTCTTAAGCAAGATGGTATTGAGATCTAGAGGAGGGGCTGGAGGGGATGCTGGTGAAGAGGGGGGCAAATTGCCCGCCTTAGGCCGTGACCGCAGCTCTGGGAGAGGAAAGGGTGACTGCTGCGATTGAATTACTGGGCTAGAGGGTAGAACTGACGGCACTATGTTATTAACCTTTATTCCATAACTTTCGCATAAGGCAGCTAAGCCTCCTGCATATCCGGAACCCACAGCGCTGAATTTCCATTCATTATTGTATCTATAGATTTCTCCGGCGACAATGGCGGTCTCTACAGAAAAAGCTTTACCTAGCCTGTAGCGGATAAGTTCCGTTCCATCAGCGGCGTTGATAATCCGTAAATACGCATCGTCCAGTAGCGAGAAGTTTTGCTGCCGCTTTTCACCCTCATAAATCGTTAGCGCAAATGCAATCCGTTCGTAGTCCGTAGGAATTTGCCGGAGCTCAACAGCGATTTGGGTGTTGTCGGTTAACCCCGCGTAGGCTCTTTTATCGGACAGCAATACAGCTACGGATTGGTTCGAAGTAGAAGGGTTGCCATAAAAAATAAGATCCTCATCTTTAGAGACTGTCTGGGCCGGCGTAAGCAAAAAAGCAGAAAAATCAACCTCAACCTCAGATCTGGTATTGTGCCAGCCCATTCCTACTATAATACGGGTAAGTAGAGGCTCGTCTTTCGTTAAATTACATTTTTGTCCCTTTATTAGATCAAATGTCATTAGAATCAGCCTTTCAAAAAATTAGTAGCGCTGGATCAATACCTGAAGTAGGTTAGAATCTGCCACGTCTTCCGGCGTCGAGATTCGGACCGTTCAGACTGGATAGCTTCTCCAAGGAATGTTCGTAAATACGTACAATATCCTGCACCTTTTGGAACTCCGGATCCGAAGGACCCAGATTGTCCATGAACATACGCTGCAGGATTTCCTTATAAAATGAAATGCGGCTTCCGATAAGCCCACACTCGTAATCAATGACCTCTTCAACCGTGTGCTGCTCAACAAATTCCATCATGTCATCGGCCGGGCTATCGTGTGATTCCCGCTCATTGCGTGCAGCAATCGGAGTGTTAACATTCTCGAGGTTAACGGTAGAACGTATATCGGAAAAGAGAATACTTTCTTTCGCCAGCATTACCTGAAAAGGCTTGTGCTTGAACAACTCTTGTACGACAAGAGCGCACATCGTCTGATTCCCCAGCAGCATACCATCAAAAGGGTGAAGAACCCATCCCCTGTCATCCCGATACAGGCTGAACGTGAAGTATTCACCTCCATATTCATATTTCAGATTGATAGCAGTCTCTGAAGTAAGCTCATATTGAAATGCATCCATTATTCTACTTGCGCCTCCTGCTTCTTCGTTCTGTGTGATTATATTAGCATAGCAGAATATGGGGAATCTTGGGAGAGCGGATTTTCCCCTTTATTATTTACAACGGATTTAGTAATTTGGTAATGTATAAAAGTACATGTACATCCCAATGGGGAGGAGGATACGTGATGGGCAAAAAAAGCCCGAAAGTCAAAGTTCATTTGGATTCTGGAGATATTCGCACTCTGGCGGACCAAGAGATCAAAGCCATCCTTCGTGCTGCTGATGAACTAATTATGACTGGAGGGAGGAACCTGCTCGCCAAAATTCTGAAAGGCTCTAAAGACAAGAGTGTCCTAAAGCATGAGCTTCAGCTATCCCCCGTCTATGGCTATTATCATGATTTGAATCTGGAAGATATTATGTACCGAATAGACTGGATGATTCGTAAGGGATACCTGGAAATCGAATATAGCGACAGATTGCCGTTGATAGTTTTTTCGGAAAAAGGGTGGGCTATAGAACGTGAGACATATGCTGGGAGTTGCTGCTCAAGCTTGGCTCATTGCTGGACGGGCATGACTATTCTTATGTAGAAACGCTTAAGGATCGCAATCGCGGAATGATCCTTCTACTGATTGAGAAGATCAAAGGGACAGGCAATGCCCGTTTTGTACCACTGCTTAGAACCTGGCAAGCCATAGAATACAAGAAGGTGCAGGCAGAACTCCAAAGTGCCGTACAGTATTTGCTAAAAGAAGGCCAGATTAAGTGATGTGCCAGCGTATGCTGGTGGAGCGCCGACTTTGATACATTTAGGAGAGCAAACATGACAATAAATGATCAAGCTAAATTGTTTAAAGTGACCTTAAGCGATTGGAACGGGACAGTTCGTGGACGGCCTTTTCGTAAAATTGCAATTGCTGCTGGGTCTTCCTTATATGATCTTGCGGTAGTTACTATCGAATCCTTTGATTTTGATCTGGACCATGGTTTTGGGTTCTATGACAATATCAAAAACTGGACGCGCTCTGAAAAGGGCTATGAGTTGTTTGCTGATATCGGGGAGAAGATGAAGTTCCCCGGTTTGAAGGGGGCAAAAATCAGTAAAGTTTTCCATACTCCAAAACAAAAGCTGCTGCTCTTATTCGACTATGGCGATGAATGGCATTTTATCGTCCAGTATATTGGAGATACAAAGTTGAAGCCAGGCCAGAAACTGCCCCTGATTATGGAGACTAAAGGTGAAGCACCTGATCAATATGGCGGCTTTGAAGATGAGGATGAAACTCAGGCACATGACAGAGCGGAAGAACCTGAGCGGGAAGAACGCATTGTAATGGAAATTATTGTAGATGCGTATGACGAGGAAGAAAAAGCAATGGGTTGGTACTATTATCTAAAGGACAAGATTCACTTTCCCTTTTTGGCAAAATGTAATCAGACTTTGGATAAATCGCCACTCAAAAGTGGTGAACAAGTTACCGTTATACAAATGGCGCCTGAGAGCGAATGTTTGGACGGCATGTGGGTTCAAGTAGAATGGCAGAATCGTAAATTTGCAGTACCTTTGGTTCAACTGCAGCCGATTGAGCCGGATGAAGATACTACAGAGGCAATTGAAGATTGGGTATATTGGACGGGTATGGGCTATCAATTTTAAGTTTTGTATCTGTGGACATTTGCTTGGAAGATGATAACGAATAGAATTTTCAGAGGATTTGGCTAATTTGAAGAAGGCACTTCGGACTGTATCGCTCCTATTTTCTATATTTGGTGCATTTAGCCGAGCTACCGGACTGTACCGCACTTATTGCTTCCCAACCTCGTGTATTTAACATGAATCACACTAAATAGCTGCACCTGAGTCCGATAGCTTGGCGAAACATAGCTTTTTTTCACAATAAGAGCACCTCGGTCCGTTGCAACTGGCCCGGCTCCTCCATCAGTACCACGGACAAAGTTCTTAGGCGTTCAAACCATACTCTCTTTATAAACCAAAAATCTGAACAATGTTCACACCCTAAGATGTACGTACGATTGCGCTGCAGGCCGCGTCCGACATCCAATGACTGCTGTTCGAAGTGCCTGCGCCACGTTTAACCGATATGCTGAATGCCTACCCCACAGAACTTATTATCGTATTGACAATGCCTGTATTTATTGCGCTGAGAAAAATAGAATTGGAAGAATATAAATGTTTTCTAGCCTTACAGTAATATGATCCAGCAGGAGTCAAACCGCTAGCCGGGCA
Source organism: Paenibacillus sp. IHBB 3054 (assembly GCF_051594305.1). NCBI lineage: Bacteria > Bacillati > Bacillota > Bacilli > Caryophanales > Paenibacillaceae > Paenibacillus > Paenibacillus sp. IHBB 3054. The sequence goes on from NZ_JBOFBG010000023.1 coordinate 74,369, forward strand.
CCCCACCCGCATTCTCATAAATATTCATGACCACCTGCTGGATCGGCAGTTCCTTGACCGAAATGTCGGAGAACCGGTGCTTCCTGGAGATTTCTTCAATAAAATCGCTGATTGAAATAAGTGCCGTATCCACTTCAAGCGTAATTTGAAAGTCTGACGGGCGCTCGACCACCTTGGTGTAGGCATTGTCGAAGATGGTTTTGTGCACAGACTCTGCAAAAGTAAAACTGACCCGTTTCTTATCCCCCAGAAAAAGCTTCAGCTGCTGAAGCGATTCATCAAAAACCTTTTCCCCGTGGTTAATGACAATGACCCGGTGGGCAAGCTCCTCCACATCCTCAAGATCATGGGTGGTCAGAATACACGTCATATTATGCTTCTTGTTCATCTGGTGAATGAATTCGCGGATTTTGACCTTGGCGATCACATCAAGCCCGATGGTCGGCTCATCCAGAAACAAAACCTCCGGCCGGTGCAGCATAGCCATGACGAATTCGCATTTCATTCGTTCGCCAAGGGACAGCACTCGTGTGGGCTTTTCGATCACATGTGCAATATCCAGCATCCCCGTCAGCTCTTCCAGACGGCGTTTAAAGTCCTGATTGGCGATTCCGTAGATTGCCTTGTTCATGTTGAAGCTGTCGATTGGCGGAATATCCCAGATCAATTGGGATTTCTGACCGAATACGGCTCCGATTTTGCCGACATAGCGCTTCCTGTCCCGGGCAGGCGAATAACCAAGAACTTGAATTTCACCGCTTGTGGGAAACAGCGCACCGCAGAGCATTTTGATCGCCGTTGATTTCCCCGCCCCATTGGGACCCAGAATACCGCAGATTTCTCCCTGCCCAATGGCAAAGCTGATATCGTTGACGGCGTTGACCACGACCTCTTCGCGCTGGAAGAAGCTCTTAAAGGTCTGGCCCATACCTGTGCCCCGCTTATAGGTTTTGTACGTTTTAGTCAAATGCTTCACATCGATAACCGGCATCATCCGCCTACCCCCTCGTACAATCTGATCATATGCCGGTAAATCCATACTCCTGCCGCCAGAAATAAAAAGCAGGACAGAACAGCAGCGAAATCGCTGGCATGCACCCGTCCTAGAAGAGCGGAAGCAGGGAAGAAGCCTACCATTCCCACAGGAATTATCATCGTGGCCAAAGCTTGGACAGCCTTCGGAAATATGGGCAGCGGATATTTTCCAATGTGCAGCACACTGTCAGCAAGTTCGGAAATTCTCGAGTTGCCCACCCATTTGAAGGACATAGCGGCCATCATTAGAGATAATCCTGCCAGGACCGCCGTCCCTGCGATAAACATCCCGGCAAATTGGAGCCAGAATAGGACCGGAATGGTGCCGACATGCATAGCGGAGAATATGAATAGCGAAACCCCGCCCAGAAACAGGCCAACACTTTCGGTAGAAAATGTTGTGGCAACAATAAAAAACAGCGGATTCAGCGGTTTCATAAGAATAACCTCGAAGCTTCCCTCACGGACATGCGACATTGTGGTCCAGAGAACGCCGCCGAAAATAAGGCTAGAAAGGCCGCTGGACATGGTGAATACAGACTGGATCAACAACACCTCGAACAAGCTCCAACCGGGAAAGCTGGTGCCCGCCCGGTAAATAAGCAGGGTCACCAGCGGAAACAGAATGTTGCCGGCCAGGGTGATCAGACTGCTGATAATGAAATTCATACGATAGGCCACAGCCGACTGCAAAGCAGAATACATGCACTGCCTGTAAATATCCAGATACCGTTTCATGTAAAAAACTGTCCTTTCATGGGGGCATTCACGCGCCGACAGCAGTAAACTGCTTCATGGCCAGACGGCGAACAAGCTCGTTTAATCCGAACGTAACTAACAAGGCCGCCGCCTGTATGCCCACGGCTTGCTCAATGGAAAGCTCAACGCCTCCAAGGGAGTAATGGCCGGTAAAAACCATTGCAGGCAGGTAGGCCATGTACTGGAACGGCAGGAAGAACTGGATCACCTGAAGCCAGTGCGGAAAAAAATCAAGCGGAATAAGCGCACCCGAAAAAATACCCGACACCAGCATAAAAGCGCTTCGTATTCCAGCTGACTGGACAAGCCAAAATGAAGTCAGGCCGATCATGTAGTTCACATAAAAAATCATTAGAAAGGCAAGTAGCACGGACAGAAACATCCATGGAAAGCTTGCCGGCCGCATATCAACTCCAAAAATAAAAATGAAGATCAAAAGGCAGGGTAAAAATTCAAATAGCAATCCGAGAGACCGATGCCCGATTTTTTGAAACAAAGCGAAAGAACGGTGATGAATCGGGCGCAAATGAAAGGTAAGGAATTTACCGGTGCGCACAAGCATGGATAAGTTCCAATCGGCAAAATCCATGACCAGGTAACCGATAAGCGCAGTAGCGCCGAAATAGCGGATCATTTGGGGGAGTCCGATACCGCCGAGCGAAGCATGATCTCCATATACCGCCGTCCAGATAAAATATTGCACCATAAAATATACAGGACCGACGATAATCGACACCATGGAATGAGTGCGGTAGGCACTCCACTCTTTGTAGGTTACCTCCGCCACCGTTCGGCAAATAAGCCATTTGCGTTGCAGGCTATTCATCAGGTGAGTCCAGACCAAATGATATTAGTTACATTAAATAGGCCCTCTGCGTACCAATTATCACCGGTAAAAGGCACAAACCATACAGCGGTAAGCTGCTCTGTAGGGTCGATGGCCATGCAGCAGGCTCCAGCGCCTTCGTGAAAATAGCTGGTTGGAGAGTAGAGGAAGGCGGGGCCTCTCCTCATATCTAGTCCAATGCCATAGCTCCGGTCTTTGACATCGTTATCCCAGCAATAATCGGGAACCCCGTACAGGGTGCGGGTCGTGATCTTCTCAACCGCTTTGCGGCCGACGATACGGGTATCGCCCAGTGTTCCCATGCCCAGGAGCATGTTGGCGAACCGGATGAGGTCGGCTGGCGTAGAGGCCAGGCCTCCGCCGGTGCTGGAGACTGTATCCCACAGCTTTTCCTCTGGAGAGACTTCAGGCTGATTACCGTTAATTAGATCGTTCAGCCGCTTCTCATGTCTCTCGTTTCTTATAATGGCGCGTCCGGCTAGCTCCGGAGTCAGTTCCCACACGGTATCCTTCATGCCAAGAGGCTTCAAGATTTGCCCTTCTATGTACTGCTCAGCAGTTATGCCAGTCACTTTTTTGATGATTTCTCCGAGCAGGCAGAAGCCGAATGAGCAGTACTGCCATTCCTCGCCGACTTTTTTATTGACCCCGCAGCTCAGCGCGGCTGTGATCCAGTCCGGATCACCACTCTCAGGGTTATACTTTTCGAAATATTCACCGATTAATTGCCAATAAGATTTATGATAGGGAATTAAGCTGCCCGCACAGTCGGGAAACAGGCCCGAGGTATGGGTCAGAAGGCTGTAGATATCGATTTTGTTAAAAGGGTCCACGTTAAACTGCTCCAGAAACGCGCTGACAGGAAGGTCAAACCGGAGAATCCCGTCCTCAACAAGCTTGGCCATTGCTACTGAGGTAACGGCTTTGGTAATGGATGCGATATTATGAACGGTTGTCGGTAAAAGCGGCTCGGCCCTGTCTTCCCGGAACGAAAGCGGTCCCATAGCACCGTGCATAAATGTCTTTCCATACCTTGAGACGCAGTAAGCTGCGGCCTGGATCTTATTTTGATCAATCAGGTTCTGGAAGTGGTTGTGCAAAACCCCGATTCTCGAAGTATCATAACCTACCTCTGCCGGTGAACAGTCGGTAATGCCTGGCGTAAACAGCATACATATATGCCTCCTTGAAATTATTAGCACCATGCAAGGGTACCTAATCTATCTAAGCGCTTTCACAGGAACTCGCCTGTTCGTGCCGCTCTGCATGGTAATAGCTTTCAGCACGATACCACTTAAGTATATTTCCAGAGTATGGATGTTACAACGGCAAATTTGAATATAACCAAACTTACCCGGGTGATATGTTGTGTAAGAATCTTGTTAGAGGATGATATTTACATAGAAGAAAAAGATTGCAAAAATGACGTATAAAAAGGTATAAATATATATGTGACTTGTCCGGTAGAGATGCCGTTTCATTGCTGGATCGAAAGCTTTTTGACAACATTTTTAGATTTTTTGATGACTGATTAAAAAATTGAGCAACAGCGGTCGATAAACATCATATACGAATAATGCAATATTCATGTTCACTCGATTTGCATGCAGTCTAATAGAATTCTAACAAAAGAGAGGGCTGGCTGTGGACGGAAAATCAAATGCTTCTGCCTTGCCGCGTAACACATTGCTGAATGGCGTCTATCAGATCAAAAAAGTAATATCTCGCAGTGAGCTTGGAATCGTCTATTTAGGAAGGGAAAAGGAGACGGGGAAACCTGTCGCAATTAAGGAGTTTTATCCGGCGGTGCTGGCCCGGCGAAAAGCTGATAAGCGTACGGTTGAAATTCGATTGGGGAATAGCCTGGACAAATATGATGAGCTTCTGCATTCGTTTATGCAGGAGGCGGAGCTTCTTTCTGAATTGAAGCATCCTCATCTTCTGAAGTATCTTGCTCATCTGGAAGCTAACGGGACAGGATATATTATTATGGAATACTGCCAGGGAACATCTCTGGATAAGTGGCTGAGTGCACGTGGAGCGGTTGACCGCGCGTTATTCATCAATCATACCCTGCTGCCGTTGGTGGAGACGCTGGAATACATACATACTCAAGGCATTATTCACCGGGATATCAAGCCCTCCAATATTATGATTATGGAGGATGGCACTCCGAAGCTAATTGATTTTGGGTCTGCTGTCCGTCTTCCGCTTAAGGAAGGGGAGAAGCAGACAATCTTTACATCAGCATGCTACTCTCCCTTGGAGCTTTACTCTGAATTGTCACCTCATAATGAGATGTCTGATATATTCAGTCTAGCTGCGCTATTACATTACTGCTTCTGTGGTGAAGCACCTGCCGATGTGAAGCTGCGCTTGTTCGATGAACAAATTCCTGCGGTTAGGACCAAGAATCCGGAAGTCAGCCGCTGGCTGTCGCGAACAGTTCATTGGGGCCTGGCCATGCGGCAGGAACAACGTTGCCCGTCACTCGCCAAGTTCAGGAGGGCACTGCAAGTTCAGTCTTTTCTATGGAAGTGGAAAGGTACAGCAGTACTTGGGAAGGCGGCGATGGATCTGTCGTCCGGAAAGAAATAGGACAACCTCTAAAGGTTGTCCCATGCGGTAACCGGTAGTGATCCTGACTTGAGGGTCACTTTTCTTTTGCCTGGAAGCAGCATTCGCAAGTCCCCCGGTTATTCTCCACAGCTTATATAGCTTCCGAATCCCTCTGCTGGCCTACATAAATATTAGTTTTTGGCTTAATGGCCTTATAACGAATCTCAATCTCCGTCAGACCATCTTCGAACGTAATATAGAGCCGGTCATTGTATTCAAGCACTTCCTGCTTGCCACGCTCCACAGGGGTTCGCCCATGTACGACGGTGCATCGGGAATCATGCCGGACGATCAAGGTTTCATTCTTGCCGGCCTTGAACCAGATATTCCCCGCTTCCGGAACATGTTCCCGGATCTCCATCATGTTAAGCAACTCAGCCAGATTCATCCTGCGCTGTTGAAACGAGGTCATCGGCCAGTGGGTCACAGGAATATCCGTACCGCTTGCAGTACTTAGGAAATAACCCTCCAGTCTGCCGCGAAATACTGGCTTTGGTCGCAGCACGAACCAGTAAAGCAGTCCGATAGCAATCAGCAACAGTACGGAAAGTACGCCAATGCGCAGCATCTTTTCTACCATGGAAGTGATATGCACAGGGATTCGGGCGGTTACTTTGGCGCCTTCATCATCAGTGGCTGTTACTGAAAGATAGGACTTTCCTGTATGCAGCGAAGACAATAAGAGTTGTCCATCTTTGATGTCTGCTTGAGCCAGGCTCCGATCTCCTTGTTCTGTATCCACGGTATAAGTAAGCGAATCCTTATTGGGATCTTCGAAGTAGCTGGTTAATTCAAGCTTAACAGCTCCGTCATCCTTGGACAAATCAATGGATTTATTCAAAGCGACCGGCGGCAGATTGTTAATCTCGATGACTGCAGTCTTGCCTTCTCTGTAGAAATCCGAACCGTCTACACGGATATGGTATTGGTATGTATTTGATTTAGGAAATATGTAGGTGCCCTGAAAGCCGCTTCCCGTATTGGTTAGTGGAATCCGTTCAACTTTGCCTTCTTTGGGTGTTACGATCAGTTCTGCTTTTAGCCGATTGTAAATATCGGTATCCTGTACTTTAGAACCGTCGTTTATTCCGTATAGTGCAGCCTCGAAGACAGTGGCTTGTCCTTTGAGGGCTTTTTGTCCGCCGGATATGGCGGCTTCGGCACGCATATTGTAATTGCCAAGCAGATTGACTTTGACAAGATCACCGGCATGTCCGCGGAATTTCAGCACGAAATTGCCTTTAACCGGCTTGACGATTTTCATCAGCGAGTATTTATCCGATTGGATGAAGCTTACATTGCTTGATTTGTAATAGAGCTGGGCCTCCGTTACCGGATGCTCCGACAGCATGATAATATTGGCGTCAGCCATGCTGGAATTGGGAATCTCCACGGTGATTTCCTGAAGGGAGCCATTTGCTGTAACGGCTGCTACGGACGTAAGTACGGATTGAATCTGACTGGCAAAGATCTGGTTAAATATTTCAGGCAAATCGTCTGCACTTCCGGTAATAAAAGAGGTACCGCCCGTTTCACTTGAGATCCGCTCCAATTCACTTGAATTAACCTTGCCTCCATAATTAAGGCCGACGGTGTAAATCGGGTATCCTGACTTTCGGGCCATGTTAATGACTTTATCCACATCATTTGCAGAATCAGCAAAAGTCCGTTTACCGGAGCTGTTCCCAATGTCCGTCTCTCCGTCGGAGAGAAGAATGAGGAAGGGTTGTCTGCCGTTTGCCCGGGATTTCTCAAGCAGTTCCGCGCCGCGCCGTAGTCCAAGGCCAAGATCCGTGTAGCCGGTCCGCTTCAAGCTGTCGATCTTGCTCCGTAATTGCTGTCGCGCGCCGGAAGACGTAATATCCGTGAGCGGGACAGAAGAAGTAATCCGGTCGTTGTAGGCCACGAAGCCCAGCCTGGTTTTTTGCCCCCCGCTCATATCCATGAACATGCGGATAACTTCATCGGCTATCCGGTCCTTGTCCGTCTGATTCATGGAGTAGCTGACATCCAGTACAAACATGGCATCCAGACCTCCTGCCGAAGCGGAAGCGGTAGAGTTCTTGCCGGATGATGCGTAGCTGGAAGTCCCGCCGTTCCCTGCCAAGCAACCTGAAATCAGTATCATCACTACTACAATTTTCCTGAGTGATCTAAAGTACATAAGCTGCGGAATCCCCCCTTGTATCTGTTTAGGCCTAAAGTTATTGATGCAGCTCCATAAAATGCTGGGATAAGGTTATCATCGGTAGCTCTTTGAGGGAAAATAAGGAAAAATTATAAAATAGTCCTTTTAGTCTAGTTAGTAATAAAAATGATTAAATGGAACTATATGCCTTTATATTGACAAAAATTATCTTTACTGGTTAAGATGGGTCCCATGAATCTAAAAATTATCGCATCAAATGGCAGTATTTAGTCGAATGGTGTAACCAAAGACTCACGAATGCATGCCGGGTAACAGAAAATAATGGAGGGGGGAAGGCATCCTCATGAGCCTTTTTTAACATGGGATGCTGCCTGAATGGACATTATCAATCAAACGAACCGAACCTTGCTTTTTGAGGAAATCAACCCGGAAAAGCTCGATTTGATCACCATCGTCGGGGATGTAAAAGGTATCGACAGCTTGAGTGACGATAAGATCAAAGAGATTAATGAGCATCTTCTTGTGAACAATTTTGATGAGTTCCTCGACAAGTTTTCACCAAGCATTTACTCCTTTTTTAATGCGGCGAACCAGAAAGTAATGTACACACTGAAGAAGCCTGAAGGCATTCCGGATGATACCATTTCGGAGATTAAGATTGATCAGAGCAATGACTTCCTGCGAATGTTGTTCACGCTGATCGATACGAAAAGAAGCCAAGGGATTACGAATGTTGATTTCAAATTTGAAAATTTGCTGGACATGATCTCTCCAAAGAAGGTTATGGATGATATCCGCCAGGTCCGCAAAGAGATTCACTACATGTACGGCCAGTATGACAAGCTGGATGACGGAGATCCCAAAAAACTGGATGTCGGCGATAAACTGAATATTATGTTCGAGGAAGCCAGCCGCAACTATAACAATGTCATGGCTATGCTGCCACTGGCGATTGAGGATATCAAGACTCGGCTGCTGCTCGGCCGGGCGCAGGAAGATACATCTTCCGAATTGATTCAAGTAGGCCAGCTTACCATCGGCGAGAGCGGTGAACTGAAGATCATCGAGGCTCCCAAGAGTGACAGTACCGACTTGATGCTTCTGGATGAAAGCACAAATACAGACCTCACACAGGTATTTGCTGAAGATTACGGCTCTTTGTCCGAATCTCCGTCTACTTATGTGCAGGACCTGGTAGTACGCACATTCTGTCCGCTTCCGGCCGTCCGGGCTGAAGTCAATGCCGCACTGGAAGTACAGAATTACAATACATACCTGGAATTCTACAAGAATGCCAAAGATGATTTCGTCAAGACGGTTAAGCCGCTAGTGGAAAAAATACTGGGTGTTAAGATGTTCTTCGACCAGTATGCGGTTAAAAACAAAGGCATGCAGCCTTCGATGCTGATTGCCAACAGCAAGCTGGATATGCTCGTGAAGAGCAGCAATATCCCGCGGCTGGAGACATATTTGAATACAGTGAACTCGAAAAATGAATTTTCCGATACGATCTGGTTCGGGATTGTTCCTTCCGTTGAGTTAGAGACAACCGGCAAGGTCAAAGTTAGCCGAGAACGTTTTCGCGGAAACGACAAAGTGATCAAGCAGGATGGCAACAGCATGGAATCACTTACAATGCTGCTGCAAGTGATCAAGGACTACAAGGTGCAGTTGTTCTTCAGTTTCGAGTCCGGCGAGGAAACTACGTTCAGCAGTATGGCTACTGCCGGAATCGACAAGTACATTGACAAATGTGCAGGATTGACACGGAAGGAATACAGTGAATTTGCGATCCCGAGTGCACCGAATTTCACGGTGATTCCTAAGGAGAAATCCGGTGTTATCATTGACAGCAGAATGCTGCAGACCGAGAACGGTGTGGAACTGTCCAAGGATAAAGAAGACATTCTGAAGTTATGGATCGAAGGCGTATATATTGGAGCCGCTTACGTTGCCGCTGGTATTGTAGCTGCTTATCAATGTCCTGAATATCTGAGAAGCAACTTTAAGAATGTAAACAGGGAATTTCCGGGGGTACGTTTCGATATCGAAGCGGGAGACAACAGTCTGCGCTCCGTAACAACGATGACCAAAGAAATCTCGGGGTTCACGAATACAATCAAGGACTCCATTAACCGCAAGAACTTCGGATTTATTTTCTCCTCTGAGAACGCACAGCTTCAGGATACGGATATCAAACGGATTACCGTATATAAATCGAGAAGTATGGCTATGTCAGAGGACGGATATGATTCCATTTACAAAACACAGGTGAGTACCTATATCGAACGTTTCCTGCGCTTCCAGACCGGAGATTTCAAGCATGAGAACATAGTGAAGTTCTTCAGCAACAATCCGAGCAGTCAGAAGAGCCGCTGGTTGGGCAAACGCGGATCGGTTAACTCGATCATTCAAGAAGGCGATGATATGAGCTATATTATCGACGAGAAGAGCAACCTGTGCCATATAGATCTGATCTTCAACGGCAATGTGAAGAATCTTGAGGTCATGATAACCAAGGGAACCAGCGCTGTTAAGGCTTAATCATTCATATAACAACGATAAAAGATTATATTACAGAACTTATTAAGGTATCAGAGGCTTGTTCATCCGAGCTAGCCTTTATACATATTTCAACACTATTTTTCGAGGAGGTTTTTTATTTATGGGTTTTATTTTAAAAGTTGAAGGTGCAGAAACAATCGAACTGGGAATGGACAATATTCGTTCTGTTGTGTACGACACGGACACTCCGGATGATTCAAACGCAAGATCGACCGATGTTGGAGCAACCCTGCGCATCACTGGTAAAATTATCACGGCTACTGACGGCGATAATGCAGATGACACCATCAAGCTGGCGCTCTGGTCTATTGTTCCTGCTGAAAAAGCGGACTGCTACCGCAAAGTAACGCTTGAAGTTATTGCAGCAGACCAAGTAGTGCGCAAGATCCATTTCCCTAACGCATTCGTTGTGGATTACACAGAACGTTACGGGGACACCGAAGGTGTTGGTGAGTTCACACTGTACATCAAACAAAAGAAAGACAAAACCGAACTTACCAAAATCGATGGCGGATTTTCGGCCTAATATTAGGTAATCGGACTGGGACATCGGGCTGGCTGTGTCTGCCTGATGTTCAGAACATTAAGGGGCCTTTATGCGCCTCTTAATGTTTATTTATCTCTAAATCGTAACGGGAAGCGGTGAGGCGATTGACAGATTATTATGAAGTGCTTGGTATTGCCCCAAATGCATCATCCGCCGAAGTGAAGCAAGCTTACCGGAAGCTGGCCAAAAAGTATCATCCCGATACGAACGGAGGAGATCCGCAGGCCGCCGAGCGGTTTAAGCAGGTTCATGAGGCCTATAAGGTATTAGGTAATGAAGAGTCAAGGACGGCCTACCAGTCGCAGTCGCAGTCGCGTACAACCCGAGCGTCCGGAGAGCCATCGGAGAAGCCATCCGCAGGCAAGGAGCGGGTCAGTTTTGATCCGGGGAATATGGAAGAGCAGTTCGAACGTTTTTTTGGTTTCCAGCAGAAAAAGCAGAGTGACCGGAATATCCCCAAACACTCTGAGCCAGCAAAAAGTATGGAAGCATCAGAGCTGTTCGAGCGTTATTTTGGAATCCGAAAGAAGTGATCCGGCAGTCATTCTGGGGCGTAGCCCGGTAAGGCGGAGGTTATGGGAGTGAAACAAGGAAGGTCGATCTGGACCCTGGTGCTGGATCTATTGATAACAGCCATCTCGGCTGTAATATTCTATTACATATTTGTGGTTGCAAAGGTTAGGGGGGCACAGGTGGTTGCGGCAGCAATCCTTTTGTTGTCAGTAGTCCTAATTGCAGTCAGAACAAGACCCAAGAAGATCAAGGTGCAGAATAAGGTCAAACCCGGCAGCAAGGTTGTAAAGCTGGTGCTGCTGAGTGAAGACGGTGAAAGTGTTAAGGAATGGTACATAGAAGGCGAGACAAGTGTTCTGATCGGCAAAAGCTCAAGGCACGGCGAAGCGGATATAGATCTGTCAGATACACCTTATGCTTCTCTGATCAGCGCCCAGCATGCAGTGCTGAACAAAGCATCCGGCAAATGGTACATAGAGGATATTGAATCCTCCAGCGGTGTCGGTATACGGAAAAGCAATCAGAGCAAAGCGGTTAAATTGGAAATCGAGGAACCCAGCCTGCTTGAGGCGGGGGACTTAATTTATATTGCCAACACGAGGATTCTGGTGAAATGAACAACACATGCGGGGGTATGAGAGCGAATGAGTCTGACAAGATGCGCTAACGGACATATGTTCAGCACAAGAAGACACGGCAACACGTGTCCTTACTGTAATCTTACCGTGGAGAGTCCGGCTCCGTCCGGCAGCAAGGGAGCAGCCATTGCTATGGCGTCCCGTCCTTCCGAAGATGACAGAACGATGCCGTATTTGGGAGAGGCTACCGGAATTGAACCGGTGACGGGTTGGCTGGTTTGTATTGAAGGGGCACAAATGGGACAGGACTACCGGATTATGGCGGAGAAGAATTTTATCGGCCGCTCGGAAGAGATGCATGTGCGCATTCTGGGTGACAATACGATCTCCAGACGCAATCATGCGGTGATTGTCTATGATCCGAAGAAACGCAATTTCTACTTGCTGCCCGGTGATGCTTCCGGACTTGCCTATCACAATAACGAGGCGGTATATTCCCCGGTAGAGTTGGCTGCTTATGATGTCATTCAGCTGGGACGCAGCAAGTTTATTTTTGTTCCCCTGTGCGGTGTTCACTTTGAATGGGAGCAGCAGCAATGAATACGCTGAAGCAACTGCTGGATGATAGTGCATTGACCCCATACTGGATGATTGTTGTCTGGATATTGCTGATCTGGCCACTGATTATGTTCAGGCATCGTATTCAAAAGATGCCGAAGGCTGGCACCGGCTCCGGGGACGGAATCGGGAACGGCCAGACGATCGGTGCGCGTGAGGAGCAGGATGACTATTTTGCGACGGTCAATATGCCTTTCGGATTGCTAGCTGTGCTTGCTGATGGAATCAGCGGTTTAAGCGGGGGAAGGGTGGCCAGTACGGCGGCCGTCCATACTTTTGTTAAAGAATTTCGGGAACTGGAGCGCTTCCCCGATCCGCCGGAATTCTTCGGTGATGCGGCAATGAACGCCAATGGAGAGATCATGAACCAGTTGCACGGAGTGCAGGGGGGGACCACGCTGGTTGCGGCGCTGATCCGCAGTAGTCTGCTCTACTGGGGGGCGGTAGGGGACAGCCTGTTGTTCGTATACCGCGGCGGTATTCTGATTCCGGTTAACCATAAGCATACGCTGGAGAACACGCTGCAGGAACAGTATCTGTCCGGTGAGATTACCGAGTCAGAGGCGCTAGGCAATCCGCAGCGCAAGACTCTGGTCAATTATTTGGGGTCCGAGAATTTCAGGAGCATGGAGCTGGCAGAAGAACCTTTTCAGCTGTATAAGGGGGACAAGATTATGCTGTGCAGCGACGGGGTGTACAACACGCTCACGGAAATGGAAATGGAGACGATACTGTCCCGGCCGCTGTCACCCTATGATGCTGCTCAGGCCATGATTGATTTGATAGAGGAGAAAAGGCTTGTACACCAGGATAACGCTACAGTCATTATTGTGGAGAGGCGTTGGTAGAACAGGAGATGTCCCGCCGGGTACATAGCATAAATCATCAATACGGGAAATGGGGATACGCATGAGGAAGGAGAACAGCGATTTTTTAATGAGTTTCGTCTCCGAATCGGGTTCTTTTATGACTAACCGGGATTTTTTCGGGTGCGTTGAGCTGGAGGATAAGGCCTGTTATATCATTGCCGATGGATTGGATTCAGATGAAGAGGCTCACAGTGCCGAAATGATTGTGCAGACGATTCTGGAGAGCTTTTTGGAGAAACCCACCCTCTCCCGGCGGCGTTTGACTGATTACATCCGGATTGCCCATGAGTGGCTGCATTATGAGAGCCGAAGAGTCCGTCTGAAGGCCAGTATACTAATTGTGGTGACGGATTATACGAAGATGGTATGGGCATCAGCCGGGAATGCGAGACTTTATCATTTTCGTGGGGAGCGCCTGATCTTGAAAAGCCGGGACCACAGCCTTGCCCAGCAGATGGCAGACGAAGGACAAATTGCCGAGGACAAGATCGATACGAATGATGAGCGTGGCAATCTGCTGCAATATGCCGGGATGCCGGGCAAGCTGAAGCCTTATGTCTCCGGGAAGATTCCGCTGGCAGATGGCGATGTGCTGGTGATGTGCACCTCCGGTTTGTGGCAGGCTGTCGAGGACGCGGAGATGATTGATTCTGTTCAGGCGGCGAATGACCCGGTCATGCTGGCGGATACGCTTGAGGAAGTGATGCTCAGCAAACAGCGGATGCGGATAGATAATTATACGGCAGCATGTATCTACGCTAATAAGACCTATCAGGAAGAGCCGAAGAACCGCAAGAAGTGGATCAAACGCATTCTTATTATTCTATTAACAGTGCTTCTGGTAGGTGGCGCCGGGATCTTCTATAAGGTCAAAAGTGCGGCTAAGAAGGCCGAATTAGCTGCCGATATGCTCCAGTACGAACAGAGTGCTGACGTGTATGTTACAGAGCAGGAGTATGGCAAGGCAGTATCCGACTATAGTCTGGGCCGCAACAACTCGATCAAGCTCAAGGACCGGCTTCATAAAAAGCTGCTGACAGACAAAATGGCGGCTGCGCAAAAGCTGGTTGACGGCGAAGCCCACCTCAAGGAGGGGGATATTGTAAAAGCCAAAGCGAGCTATACCAAAGCGCTGGAACTTTCGGAGCCGTACAGTATCTTCAAGCGGCAGGCGATTGAAGACAGACTGGGACAGATGACCGCCTTCCAGAAGGTACAGGACTGGCTTCGGGAAGCAGATCTCAAATTCCAGAACGGAGACTCCAGCGGCGCCATTACGCTGTACCTGCGGGCGCGATCCTCCGCCACGGAGAACGCTTATAAAGAGGCTCTTGCCGAAATTACAACCAAGCTGGAAACGGCGGAAGCCAAAAAATCGGATGTGGAGCGGCAAGTAAGTCAGCTCCAGGCCGATAAGCTGGAAGCCAAGGGCGACCGTTACAATGAAGCCGCTGATTACAGCGGGGCGCTCGATGCTTACGCAGCAGCACAAGAGGTCTATCAGAGTATTGATATGCTGGAACGGGTACTGGCAATGGAGCGCAAGATCTCCAAGCTGGAAGAGAAATTGAACCCGCCTGTACCTGCTGTAGACCCGAATGCTGCCGGAGCTGCAGACCTTACGGGAAGTATGGATTTGCCTCTGGTGACTCCAGATGAAAGTACGGATAACAACGGAAGTATCACAGGAAATTCAACTAATAATGAAGCTGGTAAGGGTTTAGAGGAAAGTTCCGCAAAAGGTGCAGCGAGCACAGAACCGGGCAGCGGCGTAGATGCCGCGCTGCCGAAAGAGGAAACGGTCCAGAAATCTGCTGAAGAGGAGGTGCAGCCATGAAAGATATCATTCGTGACCGTCTGAACAAGATGGAGGATCTGGAGCAGCGCCGGATGCTGAAGGATGTAATGACCGGTTTATTTCTGAATTTGGTGGAATATCAGGAGACGCTGAACCGGCAAATTGAGGAGCGCGTCTTCAATGAACTGGAGCCGGAGGAGGTGCGGCATGATGTGTATGCGTCACTCTGTCCCCGCGAAGAGCTTGATCCACTGCATGAATTCCTGTACCCCATGGTCCCAGGCGATTCAGAGCCGCAGTTTATCAATCTGGCTGAAGTAGCGGCTGCCCTATCGAAGCAGGAGGAAATGAAGTTATGTACGCTGTTCCTTCAGTGCGATACCTCACAGATTCGCTCTCTTACCCGGAGCAAGCGCCAGTTCAAGGGTGAGATGATCACCAGCGGAGGGCGGTATGAGATAACAGTCCGGCTGAAGCAGAGCTCAATGTACACCGAACGCATTGAAGAACTGTACCGGATATTCCGTAAAAACAGCCTGCCGTGGAAAACAGTCCACATCCCTTATGCCTACAAATTTATGGACTGCATCCTGATATCCTGCGGTTCGGAGTGGGACAACCAGGAGACGGTGAAGCAGATTTCCATACAGTTGGAGGAATTGGAACCGTATAAACATATGAATCTGGTGCCGATCTGGAATATTCAGAGAATGGAGATGAAGATCGGCGGCTTTCCCGTTCCGGCGGCTGACCGGGTGAACTACGAGCATGTGCTGCCGCTAAGAAGAACAGGCACAGAACACGGATATCTTGTAGATGGCGAGGAAGCAAATATCCGTTATATTAAACGCTCGGAGGAAGAGATTACAGTTGTATCTCCGCTGGATAAATCGGATTCCTGGACCATGCTGAAGGTGACGAGGCCGATGAATTCTGGAATTGGCCGGATGCATTATCCACTTTTGTCGAACCGCAGACAAGAAGGGTATATCGGCAGATATGTCCGGCAGGCCGGCAGTCCGGTTCGATCCAAGGGGGGCATTGCCCGTTTGACCGGGGCATTTGAAGTTTCGCGGGAGGTAGAACTGGAGGATGTCAAGATTCTGCCGCCGGGACAGGAGATTCCGCTGACTTATGAACTGAACAGCTTCGTCAGCGACCAGGTCCGCGTACAGACGGATAAGTACCGGATGCGCCTTCTGTTCAGAGCTGTGGCCAGGGATCGATCACTTGCCGGATCCTATCTAAGTGACGATGTGCTCAGCTTCCTCGTCTCTGAAGTTCAACTGGTCTTTCCGGAGTACCGCTGTGAAGGAGCCTGGATATGAACTATATTTGGGATCTGCTGGTTCGGTCGGGGCGGGCGGGAATGAAGAGGAGCGACATTCACTTTGTTCCGGCGAAGGTGTATTCACCTTATATGGAGCTGAGCCATGCCGATCTCAATGCGGCTGCTGTGGAGCAGGAGGTTGAGGTGAACCCGTACTATCGTTTTTACGATATTTTCAGAGACTTGTTCGACCCTAATAACACTGAGGATTCCGAACTGCGTGAGACTTTATTCGATCTGATCATTCATTTCCTGGCTGAACTGGACCTGATGCAGGGGATGAACAAACGGGAATATCAAATCCGCTTCACACTGCGGGAAATGCAGGAGGGAGTCTTCGGAGAACGGATCCGGCAGCGGCTGAAGCTGTTTGGACGGGAAGAGCAGGAAGTCATCGCCGGGCATGTTCTGCGGCTGTTCGATACCGGCGAAGCGGTGCATCTTCTGCGGGAGCTGCTGGTCCGGATGTTCCCGCGTTCCACATTGTATGCAAATTGTGAGGATAAGGACGAATTGCTGCTCTATATCGGTGAGGAAGAGCGCCCGGAGACAAGGGAGAAGCTGGAACTGATTTTGGAGCTTTTTTTACCGGTACGCTTCGAAACGGAGATTTACTGGAAACGCCATTTCGGCATTATCGACGTGGATCACACGATGGTTCAGGATTGCATTGCCTTGTATTAAAGAAGCAAGAAGAGAGGGCAGATTCAGATGCTGCGGGAGCAGCCGCCTAGGAGGTTACGAACATGAACGGTTATACATACAGGTTGCATCCTGACGCTGCGAGCCGTGAACGCATTCGGGGAACCACCCGATATACGCGGGCAGAGCTTATGGACATGACGACCTTTCAGCTTCGCAACATTTGCTACAAAGAACGGATGGTAGAAGGGCTGGGTCCGCAGACGGACCGCGAAGAGTTGATCCGGATTATCCTGAAATTTCTGGGAGCGGATGATGTACTATGTATCGGCCGTGTGCATAAGGGCGGGTTCGAACGGATTCAGCAGGCGATCAACCGCCATATGACCTCGCCGCTAAGCAGTGATGGCGGGATTAGTGTTCCCGCCCGTCTGATTCTGTACGAAGGGCTTAAGGTGGACAGGCTGGACCGCTACATCGTTACTGCAGCGGGAGGGCTTACGGACTCCAATGTACTGCTGGTGAACGAAAGTATGGAGCTGTGCGGGATTTTCAATCTGGAGCAGGATGAAGCCGTGCCGGGCACCTTCTACTTAACCGCTGACAGTGGAGCGAGATGGGAGCGAAGCAGGAACCGCCAGTACAGTCTATTGTTTTTCCGCAAGCGTGACTCGGAGTATTTGTACAAGATTTATTATTCGGACAAGCCGCTGCCGCCTGTTAACATTCAATATACCAAAATTCCGCTAGCCCATCTGGACATCCGTGAGCTGGAACAGACGCAAGCCGTGCTTGCCATCGATTTTGGCACCTCCAATACGACGGCGGGTGCTTATTTGCATAGAGGCTATATTCAGGAACCCAGCAGCCAGGACCTGCTGAACGGACGTGTCCGCCTGGAAGAGATTAATTATGTGACCTTTCCGGATACAACCTTTAAGAATACGGACTGGATTGAAGTGCTCCCGACAGCAGTCAGCATCGCAGATTGCTCGGAACCCGGCAATATCCTGTACGAATTCGGATATGAAGCGCTGAAGAGCATGCGCAGGGGGGGCTACAGCAGCCGGGCCAGTGTCTTCCGCGGCATCAAGCGTTGGATCAGCGATTACAGTAAACAGGAGGAAGTAGTAGATGCCCAGGGCAATGCAGCTGTAGTGACGCGTCTGGACATTGTGCGTGCCTACCTTGAACATGTAATTCTGACGGCGGAGCACCAGTTCAAATGCAGGTTCAAACGGCTGCATCTGTCTGCTCCTGTGAAGATGAAGGCCCAGTTCCTTGAGATGTTCAGCGAGATTCTGCCCGAATATGAAATTGAGAGCGAGCATGCCCTCGATGAAGGAATGTCAGTGCTCTACAACACGATTGCCGACGGTATCGAACGCAATGCCTTTATGGAGGGCGTGCCGTATCAAGCTCTGGTAATTGATTGCGGCGGGGGCACAACCGACCTTTCCTCCTGCCGCTTTACTGTGGAAGACGGACAGATTGCTTACAAGCTGGACATCCACACCACCTACGAGAATGGGGATACCAATTTCGGCGGCAATAATATCACTTACAGAATTATGCAGTTCATGAAGATCGTCTTCGCGGATTATTACTCCGGACGGCGGGCCGCAACCGATATTGACAGCCTGATTGCAGCACCGGGGGCGGATGTGTTCCGCCAGGTCGATGAAGCGGGAGTCCAGAGTGTATATGCGGAACTCGATCGGCGGTATTTGGAGGCGGAGCAGATTATTCCTACAGCCTACGCCCACCGGGAACATCGTTCACGGGACGAATATTTGCGGGTCCGCGGGAATTTTCATTTCCTCTGGGAGATTGCTGAAGAGATGAAGCAGCAATTCTTCCGCAAGACCGGCATGCTCCGCAACCGATTCCACTCCGCCATTGAGGACGGACAGGACAGCGATTTGCAGATTACCACGATGGAGCGCTGGTTCCTGTCCGTGGTGCGGAACGGCGAACTCCGTGATGAATTTGAATTTCCGGATGTGGTCTTTAACATCAAGGAGATCACCCAGCTCATCAAGGCGGATATTTATGACGTAGTCCGCAAGTTCCTGGAGGAGTTCTACCGGGAGGGAAGGCTCGGCCAGTATTCGATGATCAAGCTGACGGGCCAGTCCTGCCGGATTGATGTTTTCCGGGAAGCGCTGAAGGAGTTCGTGCCGGGGCGCAGTATAGAATTCCGCCAGAAACCGGCGGAAGGCCGTGTTCCTGATCTGAAGCTGGCTTGTCTGCGGGGAGCGATCCGCTATCTCAGTGCCAGAAAGACGGGGACAATTCAGGCGGAAATCACCCATGAGGCGGCGGTCATTCCTTATACGGTCAGCGCGTATACCCACAACCTCCGGCAGAAGGTATTGATTAACAGTCTGGAGCGGAGTGACGGTCTGCCCGGCAGTATTTCCCGGCCGTTCGAGACGGCCGAGGTCGAGCTGTATGTGAGCGGCAGCGACGGGACCCTGCTGCAGAAATGTGTATACGTCAATCGTAAGGAGAATTACGAGCAGGTAGTTTATGAGGATATCCAGTCCCGCTTTGGTACGAAGATTCCACAGGACGATACGGACTCCATTATGAACGGGGAGACGAAGTTCTTCGTGTTCGCGGATCATTCGCATTGGGGTTTCCATGTACTGCCTGTCTCCCGCCGTGATGAGCAATTGCTGCTGGGTCACAAAAGGCTGTTCGCCTATGAGAATGAATCATCGGAACTGGACTTTTTTGATGGACTGAAGTAAAGAGGCAAGTCTGGGAAAGGAGCGCCGCAAATGTTCACCTATACTTACCCTGAGTTTCATAAGGGACGGATTCTAAAGATCCGTATGCTTGAGGATCTGCGTGATTTCCCCCGGCAGTTTTGGGAGCTGTATTACAGGGATTATGCAGATGGAATTGTGTCTGGGGCAGAGGTGGAGGTACACGCCGAACGGTTATCGGTAAGCCCCGGCATATTACTGTATGAGGGACGGCTCTATATGATGACGGAGCCGGCGGAAATTGCTTATAAGGCCACAGGTCAAGAAACTGTTCTGAAGCTCCGGTTCACAGCGCTGGAGACAGGTCATGACCTGTCTCTGGGGCGGAGCTCGCTTGCACTGGAAGATGCGGCGTCCGGGACCGGTTCCCATGAGATGGAGCTCGCCCGCTTCAAGCTGAAGGAAGGGGCCAGATTGCGCAAGGATTATCAGAGCTTCGCGGATCTGGCCACCGAATACAATACGCTCCAGGTGCTGCAGGTTCCCTATGCGGCTCCCGGTGCCAGCACCCTTCCTCCGGCTGTGCTTCAGGACTATGCTCAGCGGCTTATGCGTACCGGTACACCGGATCCGCATGATGTGATGTTCGGCATGCTGTGTATGAATGAAGGTGTCATCACCCGGAGTGTTATCCTGCATTATATTGCGAGCCGGCTGGGACAGGAATACCGGGATTATCCGAGCCTGCAGATTCACCGCTATCTGGACCGGATTCTCTCGAATGCACGCGGGGGACAGGGACATAAGGGGCAAGCTCACGGGGGGATGCAGCGGATGCTGGTGGATTAAAGCGGCTGCGCATCAATCGATTAATGGAAGGATGGGGAGAAGATGGAGCATTGGGATGAGAAGATTGTGTCCATGCTTAATGGCAAGACAGGCGGACAGCCTGCGGATAATTACGGAGTGATTCCGGAAGAGGCTGGACCGGATTTAACCGCACCGGTGGTGCAGATTGGAGATGAGCCGCATACCTTTGTGGAAACTGAGCTGCTGGACGGTGCCATGCGCATGCTGCTCCCGCAGACCTTTAAGCTCATGAGTAAAGAGATGGCCAAGCGGAAATATCCTTCTGAGCATCGGCCCGGCGTTATATATACGACTTCCAATGCCAGAATTAACATTGCCGTCAATCACACCATGAACCCGCTGCCGGAGGAAGAGCTGTCCGATTTCAAGAAGGCCATGATCCAGATGCTGCGCCGGACGCAGAAGCTGACGAAATGGTATGGGGACAATGAGTTCAGCATCAACGGCAAACCGGTTGCCACTTGTGAATTTTTGACCCCGGCGGTCAATGCCAATCTGTATAATCTGATTCTGTTCGCTTCACTTGAGGATCGGGCGCTGATGTGTACTTTTAACTGTACGGACGAGGAGCTTGAGGACTGGAAGCCGATTGCACTGGCCATGATGAAATCCATTCAGTTCATTCCACAGGAAGAAGGAGACGAGTCTCATGAGTGAACCAGCTTTGTCTTACGATAATCTGCGGGTTAGCCCGTTTGAACTGGTCAGTCTGCAGGAGTTAACCATTACGAAGCAAATGAATGAGCACACCTATGTGAAATTCACCGGTATTGTGGATGAAGAGAAGAAGGACAGCTATGTCCGGTTGAGCTCATCAAATACAGTGGTGGAGATCACCCAGGTGAATGAAGAAGGCGGCAGCTGGGTGCTGTTCAGCGGACTCATTCTGAATTTGAGTGTGTCGGTGAACCGCGGGGTCCACATTCTTGAAGTGGAGGGGGTCTCCCATACCCATGAGCTGGACATCCGCAAGAAAAGCCGTTCCTTCCAGAACCACAGCATGACTTACCCGCAGCTTCTGGATCAGATCGCGGAGGGTTATTCAAATATTGATATCATGGACGCGGCAACGGATGGGGCGGCTATCGGCAAGTTCACGCTCCAGTATGAGGAGACAGACTGGCAGTTTCTGAAGCGGATCGCTTCACGTCTGCGTACCGGTCTAATGCCTGCATCGGTCTTTGATAGTCCTAAGTTTTATTTTGGCGTGTTCGATACCTCCTCGAAAGGCAAGCTGCAGGATTTTAACTACCGGGTTCGTAAAAGAATGGACAAATTCCGTTACACTACGCAGAATACGTCAGCCAAAGTAGGCGAGGATGATTTCATATATTATGAGGTCGAGACGGGCCGGGTACTGGATCTGGGCAATGCGATCGAATTCAAAGGCAAGCTGCTGTATGTATACGAAGCTTACACTGAAATGAAGAAGGGCCTGCTTCGTCACCGCTATATTTTAAGCTCGCGTCATGGACTTCGCCAGAACACTTTTTATAATGACAAAATCATCGGAGTTTCGCTGCAAGGCCAAGTGATCGGGATCAATAAGGACAAGCTCAAAATTCACCTCTATATCGATCCGGAGCAGCAGGCGGGAGAAGCGCATGACTTTCCATATTCATCTGTGTACACGGCAGAAGGCAACAGCGGCTGGTACGTCATGCCGGAGAAGGGCGATCATGTCCGGGTGTATTTTCCGGGGAACAAGGAGGAGGAAGGTGTAGCAACCAGCTCGGTGCGGCAGAATGCCGAAGAAGGCGAGAGCAACAAGCTGAGCAACCCTGACCATAAGTTCTTCCGCACACCGGCCGGCAAGGAGCTGAAGATGACCCCGGATGAGGTGATTGTGACCGGAAAGGACGGAAAGATCTTCATCCGGCTTAGTGAGGGCGGCGGGATCGAGATTATCAGCAGCCAGCTGATTAAGCTCAATGCTAAGGAAGATATTATGATTAACGCGGATAAAAGCATTGTCATTTCCGCCAAAGATCAGCTCAGCCTGACCTGCAAGGGCAGCAGTCTGAAGATGGACGGCACGACCGCTTTAAGCGGAACTGAAGTACGTACGAACTAAGCAAAGATATGCAGATAACATCCTATGAACAACGGTTTAGTTCCTTTGGGAAGAAAAACTAAAACTGGAGCAAGCGATAACAGGAGGGGAAACTGTTGGCTCAGACTGCCGTGATGGAGATGTTTATGGAAGAAATTGTGGGGCCGGTCCGTAACCGGGTACTGCTGCATTGGGAGCAGCTGTATCAGGCCAACCGCAAGCCGCTACAGGAGGCGTTCATCCGCCACTTTGACAAGCTGTGCCGGGAGGTGGCGGAGCTGCAGAGCATAGGAGAGAAGGGTGCTATCGGACATTTCACCTATTCGATGCTTCGGACCCGGCTGCAGGAAGGACACGGAGTCTATCTGGTGGAGGTTTCGGATGAGACGTGGCTGTTTGATCCCGCTTCTGTGGCGGGTGAGTATGATGCTTCTTGGGCATTCGGCTACCTGGATGAGCTCCAGCTGCTGCTGGAGGAGGAAAGACAACGCCCGGGTTCCCCGTATGCCGGAGGTATCAGCCGTCCCGAACTGGAGAAGCTGCTGCTGCGTGAATCGCAGCATGGGCATCAATATGTTATTGCACTGCTCCGCTGGGCGATGCCGGAGGCGATGCTTACCGAGGGATTTCGTAAGCTGGAGCAATGCGGAATAGTTGAAGTGCGTGTGGGCGAGTATCTCGATATCAGCGAGTCTGTCTACCGCAAGGACAACGACCCTACGGATGAGACCGAGATTCGGAAATGGCTGGCTGAGCGGATCGAAGGTGCTTACGGATACGGCGCGCTGGAGCGGCTGGATCTGGCAGGCGGAGATTACAGTGAAATGGATTTTCGTTATTCTGCCTTTCGCGAGAGCACTTTTGGCGGTAGCAGCTTCGCAGAGAGCAATCTGGTGGGTACGGTCTGGGAAGGCTGTGATTTGACGGATACGGAATGGAATCAGGGATGGCTGCACGGTGCAAGCTTCAAGAATTGTCGTCTGGTGGGGGCATTATTTCATCGGGTGGAGGCGGACTGCGGGCTTCCTGATCCAGAGAACTGGGAGATTCCGGGCTTCCATGAAGTATCCTTTGCCGGAGCAGACTTAAGCGAGGCTGAATTTGTTCTGGCCAAGCTGCAGGGGGCCAGATTCACGGGGGCGAAGCTGACCGGAGCGATCCTTGGATGGTGCGATCTGACCGATGCGGATTTCCGGGGAGCTGATCTACGTGGAACGAACTTCTCAGGCTCCTGCTTAATGGGAGCGCAGATGGATACGGGCGCGTGCAGCTTGCTCAGCGAACGTCCGGAAATGCCGGAACTTCCGTTCACGGAAGAAGCCATTATGGATTGGCTGAAGGAGGAACATCAACAATGAGAAACGACTGGTTCCAGCTCTCACAGGATATGCGTGTGCGGGGGGCACTTGAACCGCGTGGTGTAAAAGAAGCCATCCGTCCGGAATGGCTGAAGGGGGAGGATTTACGGGAACTGGAGCGGTCCAATCTGCATTTTGAGCTGAAGCCCAGTCACCAGCCGGTGGCGGTGGACCTCATTGAGCGGCCTTATCCGCTGTGGTCTGATCCTCTGAAGCAGCTCCTTCAGACCTTTGCCCCGCGTCTGATCTTCCGTCTGGCCGGACTAATGGATGCCGAACGAGAGCAGCTGTACCCCTATTGGTTCCTGGTTCCACCGCAGCTTGCCTGTCTGCACGAAGACAGCCAGTTCGACAGCAGCGGCCGCCTCACCCGGCTGAAGGTGGATGCGGACTGCTTGCAGACCTGCGGCTGGCCGATTGTCCAGGCCGTGGATAATCGGCTGCACGAGAATGTGTTCCTGATCAACCTCGCACTTGCGGAAGCCATTTTGCGCAGAGACTTTACCGGGTTATGTATGCAGCGGGTAGAGGTGACAACAGCGGAGTCGATGTTATGAGATAAATGGAAGTCGTTAATTATAGCACTTCAACTGACATAGGCAGTTGAATTTAGGAGGGGAATCTCTATGGCAGAAATCAAAGGAATAACGAGACCGGATGTTGTGGAACAGGACGGAGGAGGGGCAGAGCCGAGCTACGTGGTTGCCGGGGCAATCTTAAGCTGTACATGCGGAACTCAGCTGAATCGCTTGAAAATCCCTTATAGCCACGGCGTACACCTGAAAGAAAAAGCACAGCTGAATGTGGAGGACAAGAACCCGATGATCCACATTATGCCATTCGGGAATTGTACCAGCTTATTGAACCCGGCTGTCCAGATCGGGAAACTCGATATTGAAGGGCGGAAGAAGGCGCCGTGTGTTCCGGGGATTTCGACTTCGTGGATGGACGGAAAAACAGATGTGCTTGTGGATGGACATCCCGCGCTGCTCAGCACATGTGTGAACCAGTGTGTTTATGGGGGACGAATTGTGATCGAGGATGACGGTCAGGAGCTTGGGGGATCGAGCCTGGAGGGGACGACGAGCGGGTTCGGCGGGGCCATCCGGTAATGTAAAGGAGAGGAGTGAGACAATGGGCATTGTGGAAGCCGCAACAGGCACATGGAACCTCAAGTGCCATTCGCCCTATCCCGTGCACAGCATCCAGAGCATACATATGGAGCGGAAGGCAGGCGGACATGCACGCTTGTTCCTGACCGCTGTTCTTCCCGAAGAACAACAGGACCGGGAAATCGATATGACCGCAAACGGGGAGAATATCTCCCTGATCGAGACCGGTGAACGGGGCCAAGAAATACGCAAGCTGTTTCAGGGGATCATCCAGGAGGTTGGCGTCCGGGATGTTCAGGGGGTATACATCCTGGAACTGGAGGCCGTCTCCTATTCGTATCTGCTGGACATCGAACCGCGAATTCGTTCGTTTCAGCATAGCGAGATGGAATGTGAGGACGTGATCCGCCAGGTCTTATCGGCCTATCCGAAGTCCGACCTTATCGACTACGTGAGCAGCGGCACGAAGCTGGGAGGGCTGACGGTACAGTACCGCGAGACGGATTGGCAGTTCCTGCGGCGAATCGCTTCCCGGTTCGGAGCGGTGGTGATCCCGGAGGTGACGGCGGATGCGCCGAAGCTGTATTTTGGTGTCCCGGATGGCGGATATCATGAACTCAAGGATCAGAATTATACAGTAACAAGAGATTTGCACGCGCTGAAGATGTCCTGGTCGGTGGGAGCCGCAGACGTAAAAGAAGCAGACTTCACCTCTTACCGGGTAGAGACGCGGCGCTGGTTCGGACTCGGAGATACCGTACAATTTCAAGGACAGGAGCTGCGGGTAGCAGCAGCAGAGAGCAGGCTTATACAGGGAATGCTCATACATACGTATACCCTCAGTCCCCACAGCGGGATCCGGGAGAATGAAATCCGCAACGATGAACTGGCAGGAGCTTCGCTGGAAGGCAAGATCTTGGCGGTCACGAAGGATACCGTAAAAGTACATCTGAACGTGGATGCGACCCAAGCGGAGAATGAAGCGAGCTGGATGCCGTACTCCGCGGTCTATGCGAGTGACGGTGGAGGTTTCTACTGCATGCCGCAAGCGGGAGATTCGGTGCAGGTGTATTTCGGAAGCGGGCGTGAACAAGACGCGTTCGCGATGGGATCGGTGAGGCGGGGCAGCAGTCCGTCACCGAAGACCGCGGATCCGGCGACCAAGAGCTGGGGAACGAACTTCGGGAAAGAGATGCGGATGACTGATGCGGAGATGTCGCTGATCGCGACAGAAGGTAGCCTGTTCATCACGCTGGACGACGGAGGCATCTCGATCACGAGTAACAGCGGTATCCAGATGAACACCGTGCAGGATTTGGTACTAGACAGCGAGAAGAGTATAGAGATCGAAGCGAAGGAAATTCTGTTCCTGCAATGCGGAGACAGCAGTCTGGTGCTGGACGGGATGTCGGACCTGCGGGGAAGCAGCCTAACGATGAATGGCATCATAAAGCTGCCCGTGCAGGTCGAAGACCTGGAGCCGCAATACGAAGCCCCGTTCGTGAGCGAAGTGGCCGTGCCGGAAGAGCCCGCTCCTGAAGAGCAACCGAAGAAGAAAAAAGGCTTCTGGAGTAAGGTGCTGGATGTAAGCCAGACGGTGCTGGATGTGGCGGGCCTGATCCCGGGCGTTGGGGAGATCGCGGATTTGGCGAATGCGGGGATCTATGCGCTGCGCGGGGATTATGTGAATGCAAGCCTTTCATTAGCAGCGACAGTGCCTGGTGCAGGTTGGGCAGTAACAGGAACTAAACTGTTTGTGAATAGTAAGAAATTCATGAAAGCGGCAAATGTGGTGGGGAAGGCGACGAAAGCTGTAGGCAAAATAGCGGACAAAGGAGCGGATGTCGCAAGGGCAATCGGAAAAATAGCGGATAATGCGGGGGAGGCGCTGAATGCCGGTCTAGGGAAAGTGCTGACGCAAGCGAAGAAGCTGGCAAGCAATGTAAGTACGTTTGATCTAGCCGGGAAGCTGAAGAGCGGCATGAATACCATCCTGACGAATTCGTCCAATTTGAAAAAAGTGTTGCAAAAGAACGTGTCCGCGCTGGATGAAATGTGGACGGGATGGAAGCAGCAGGTCAAACAAGAAGTGAAGAAAACAGCAGATCAAGTAATGGATCAGGTATCCGATACAATGACCCGGATGAGGAACGGTCTGTCCGGTCCACAAAAAGCACTGGATGGCCCCTCTGATTTTTCATTCAGCAAATCAAATAAATCTCTTCCACAAAATAGCCAGCAGAAGAATTTCTGGAGTGAGATGGAGGCAGGCAAAGAGGAATTAGCGAAGAAGATGCCTGGGGGGACGGGGAAAGGTGATAATGTAAAATTAAACAAAAACGGTTTGACTCCAGAACAAGAGAAGTATCATAGACAAAGAATAGATGAAGCAAAAGCACGTGGAGATCAGAAGGCTGCGGATAAAGCTAGATATGAACGTTACCTTGAGAAAGTGAAAAATAAAGGTGAAAAACCTTTAGATCGAAAAGATTGGGATACTCTCAATGAAAGTCTAAGAAAGAACAGGGTGCGTGGAAGAGAAGAAGAAATAAAAGGTAGAAAGGCTTTGGAAGAGCAACTTGATCGTAAATTAGCTGATAATAATGCCGACGAAGTTGTTACGTATACATCTAGTGAAGGTCATGTTACACGCCCAGACAGTATAGGGCGTAATGATAGGGGCGAAATTGATTTAGTTCATGACCACAAACACAAAGCAGGTGGAGAAGATCAAATTGTTCATAATGACAGCCAAATTAGAGCTGAAAGAGAAATGCTTCAAGACAAAAACGGTAGCCATTATGTAACTATATCAAGTGACAAACCTGACTTAAATGCTATTCCTCCTAAGCCAAGACCAAGTGGACCTTTAGGAAACAAAAGTGATGTCTACTATACTGATCCAAAGATAGGGAAAGTGACTCATAAATGGGAACCTAATCCGTTATTACCTGGCGGTGGTAGATGGAAAAAGCTATAAAAACATTATCATATAATCTTATTCTTGCAGCAGGAGGATATGCAATGAAGCCTGATTTATTTTCAATTACAATGTATCCCATGGTATCTTTAAACAAAGAAGAGATATTAAGTGATATTTTGGATGTGTTTGAGTCAAATGAAAAATTTGCTCCTACTCATTGGGGCAATAGTGAGATGGTAAGGGTTGAATATAATCGTAATGAGATTCTTGAAAAAGTAACTTTAGAGCGTAGGGTATCTGAAATTCATCTTCATCGTGATAATACAGTAAAATATACGGGGAGCTTTGAAGTTAACTGGAGCACACGCTCATTTTTGAAGTTTGATTTTCATAAATCTATGCCTCCAAAAATGTGGCCAGCTTTTTTTGAGTTATCTGATCGGATCGCAGAAATTGTAAAACCATGTTACGGAGTAACACATATTTTTTGGCCGTCATCATATCCTTGGAATACCGAGCGTGAACGTCTAAATATGTGGATGGATATATGTTCTTATCCTGTGCCGGTTAGATATCTTCCAAATGGCCCCTTAGGGATAGGGGCTAGAACATACTTTAGTGGTCATATTTTGGAAATGTTTGATGGAGAATTATTGCTAAATAGCCCGGGAGTTGTATCAAAACTTAACTGGGGTGGTATTTGTATCGATATTTTGAATGGGAAATTAGAAACTGATAATAGCACATTACTTGATAGCTGGTTGAATGTAATGAAATATTTGGAATCAGCCCAAGTGATGGCTATTCCAAGTTTTGATGAGGATCGCATGGGTGTGTCGTTCCGACCTAATGCTGCTTGGGAGGATTACCTTAAAAGATAAAATTTTGCTAGGAGGTGGTGGGAAAAATGGACGAGAATAAAGATGATAGAACAAAAGTTATAGAAATGTTAAATAAATACAAATGCAGTGGTGAGGTTATTGATGGATTGAACATGAGTGACATGGACCTCACATTTTTAGACCTGTCAGAAGTTATGGCAGATGGTATCATTGCAAAAAGGGTCATGTTAAGAGCATCCTCTTTAATTAGAGCGTCGTTTTTAGATTGTGATTTTGAAACGGCTGATTTTAGAAGCTGCAATTTAGAGGGGATTGACATGGCTGATTGTGTGCTTAGTGGAGCAAACTTCCAAAGAGCAAATATGAAATATGCAAAAATGAATATAAGTATGTGCTTAGAAACTTGTCTTGACGAAGTCGATTTTTCCCATGGTGAACTAATTGGATCAACTTTAATCAATGCTATCGTTCGTAATGCAAATTTATCTGGGATCAATGCTAAACAAGCAAGTTTCTCTAGTGCAAATTTAAGCAGCGCTAATCTCACAGAGGGTAATTTTGAAGGAACTAATTTTATTAGTGCAAATTTATCTGAAGTAGATGCTAGAAATGCTAACTTTGCAAGTGCAGACTTAACAGGAGCTACCCTTTGTAATGGGATTTTTACAGGAGTTGATTTTACGGGTACCAAACTTGATAACGTAGTTTGGAAGGGAGCGAATGTGGAAGGGGCTAAGTTTGACAAAAGTGTTAAGGAACAAGTAATAAAGATGATCTAGTGATCTGCTTGGAGTTTTACGTAAATTAGACGAACAAACATAGTTACTTAGAAGGCTTATTCCAACTTGACTGGCGAGAAGGAATGAGCCTTTTAGCATGTATAAAATCAGATAGCATTAGGTCATATAGTTATCGAATGAATTACTTAATCACTACTGACGAACTTAACCATAGAGATGCAGGGGCAAAGATAGAGAATATCTTAATACGCAAAGTCCATGGTCATGATGGTACATTAAAGGACTTGTGCAACAACTCCCAAAACTTTTGAGGAATTCTTAATTGACTTATTGGGAGGGTAGCTTTTTTTATATGTGGTCAGATAAAATTTCTTGGAGACAAGAGGCTTCTGTGTATTTCAATGTGTAAAGGAATTACTAGAAGAGTTTGGGGGAACAAAGTAACGCGTACTCCAAGAAAGAAGGAACTATAGAGGTCCTTCCATTTTATTCCTTGAAACTGCAATAGGTGATATATTGGAAAACGAAGATTTTTTAGAGTTCGAGTATTGGTTTGCGGAACCACTTGTAGTTATTGGAGAGGCATATCGACGTAAAATGAATATGCCTATCGAAAAAATTAAAAATAACGAGCTTCGAGGAATGGAAGTGATGATAGTATGTTGTTAGATAAATATAAAAAAATGACAGATGAAGAGTTTAAGAGTTTAACAGATGAAGAATTTAACGAATATATAAAATTGAAGAAAGAAGATCTTCCTAGACATCATCGTAAAATAGAAGAAATCGCGATTGATGTCGTTTCGACCCCAGAAGAAGCAATTGAAATCGCAAAAAAGTACCATCAAGAACATGAATTGGATGGGACGGTTAATGAGCAAATAGAAAGTTTATTTTTTGACGAAGCCTATACGTTTAAAGTAGATTTAGAAAATAGAGAGAATGATGATATTCGACCTGCTTGGAGAGTTACTGTAGATTTACCACCAAATCCATTTTTGTTTGAAGATTATACTATAATTGTATCAGACCGAGATAAAGCGGTAATGGGGATGTTAGATCCTAATGGACATCCAGTATCAGAAGGTAACGAGTTCACTGATGAAGATATAGAGTATATTATGAGTGGTGAAGACCTAGAAGATGATGAGGAATAATATTGAAATCATTTTTAATCCTATTATTTTATTTTTTAAGTAGTGATTGTAGTGGGTAGGTATAGAAGGAACTCATTATCAAACAATACCACATGTTTGGAAAGTATAAGGTTAATAACGTAAGAGCGTACTTAGAACAGGGGACTATGGTCAGATACCACCATGGTTGACCTGTTTTTATTATCTTTGTTTTCTCACAGTTTTTGAAATCGATCGCAACTTAACGAATAGATATCTCGATGGATATTGTACAGAAATAAATTACCATCCTTCCTTAGTAGAGTTTAAGATTATTAATAAGAGGACAGGCAATGTTGTAAATAATACCGATCGTGTATTTAGAGACAATGGTGTTTATAAAATTAATTTCAAGAAGAATTCAAAAATATTAAAATTGTTAGAGTTTAAATGAAGAATTAACAGATAAGAGGAGTTGTATTTGATGAATAATATTAAAAAGAAATACTTGGGAGAAGACAATATTGATTCATTTTTAATGTTCCTAAAGGGTCATTATAGTAACGAACTTAAACCTTGTGATGAAAATGACATGATGCTAATAACACAATTAGCAGATAACAAAAAATTGCCTGAAGCATATTTGAAGTTTATGGAATGCGCTGGCAGAGGTTATGTGATGTTCAGTGGTTCGGATTATAGTATTAGGAATATGGAGAGATTTAAAGGATTTAAAGAAGGAGCATTGGAGCTATTAGAAGAATGTAATTTTAATAAAAGAATCGGTGATAATCAATTTGTTTTTATGGGGCACCAAGGATATATGTATTGGTTGTTCAATCTTGATGATGGAGACAATCCTTCCGTCTATTTTTTTGAAGAAAGCTATGATGAGTCATACACTCAAAA
>NZ_JBOFBG010000024.1:0-104495 GCF_051594305.1 Paenibacillus sp. IHBB 3054
TTCAAACCATTCTGTTGTTTGAAGAGGCTTGGCATCCAGATTATAAATTTTTGCATGTAATGTGCCTAAAACAAAAGGAGAATGAGTGGCAATAATAAATTGACTATCAAAATATCGTGCCAGCTCATTTATTTGTTCAGCCATCCGTATTTGATTGGCAGGAGAAAGTGACGTTTCCGGCTCGTCCAATAAATACAATTGCCCAGGTAGCAGATATTCCTCAAAAAACTGCATGGACGTTTCTCCATTAGAGTATTTTTCTTGTGAGAATTGAATGTCCTCCAGCTTCTTTTTAAACGCATACGTAGCTTCATATTGTGCCGCCTGAGCCTTGCTCATTCCATTGTTAATCTGCTCATTTATTATTCCCTCACGCAGCACGGAAGATTGCTGTATCTTCTTGATCTCATATAAAATATCCTCTGATTTCAGATATCGGCTTCCTTTTGGAAGTTGCCTGATTTCATGCTCGTGCTCATCATGCCCAAGCTGATAGCTACTCAAATCAAGGAATCGCTGAGCATAAATACTATGCCCATAGCTTGTCATTCTTTCGGCCCCCGAGATTCCCAGCTTGTTAGAAATAACATTGAGTAAAGTGGATTTTCCGCTCCCGTTATTGCCATACAACACAGTAATTCGATCAAACAAAAGCACCTCTCCAGCCAAGTGCTTAAATACATAATCAGGGTATATGTTGGGATTTCGATCCGTATAATCAGAAAGCTTAAAGCTTCTCAAATAAATCATTGCCGCACTCCTTCTACCTGGCTTATAGTTTGAATTCTATTTTACCAGAAAAAAGGCAATGTATTCTTGAT
This sequence comes from Paenibacillus sp. IHBB 3054, assembly GCF_051594305.1. Classification (NCBI taxonomy): domain Bacteria; kingdom Bacillati; phylum Bacillota; class Bacilli; order Caryophanales; family Paenibacillaceae; genus Paenibacillus; species Paenibacillus sp. IHBB 3054. The sequence continues at coordinate 822 of NZ_JBOFBG010000024.1, forward strand.
CTATTCTGTTCCCCTACATATGAAGGCACCCCGCATGATTAAAGGGTGCCTGTTTTAAATTCATTATTTTAATTCTCACTCCGGAGAGCATCTACAATACTAATTTTATTCAACCTGTACATTGGCCCAATCGTTGCGACGATCGTCGTAATCATCGAACCTGCGAAAGCGATACCGATACTGTACCACGGGAACACCCAATCTGTATCCAAAGCACTCGCAAAGAGAAGTTGTATTCCATAATTCAGCGTCGTCCCTAGGATAATTCCGATCACGGCGGCAAATAGTCCATAAAATACGCCTTCTAAAATAATCATCTTCCTCACTTCCTTCTGGGTCATGCCGATGGCCTTGAGGGTTGCAAATTCTTTCGTACGAAGAATTAGATTCGTACTTACTGTATTTACAATGTTCAAGAAAGCAATTAGAACAATGACACCGATAAAACCGTAAAGCAAGATACTAAAAGTCTTTGCGTCGTTTTTAGCTTGAGCGACCTCCGCCACTCGATCATTGTAGTTAAAACCAGCGTCTTTCTCAGTTAATGATTTAAGATAGTCTGTTATAGGATGATTTGATATATTGGGATTAGCAAGGATAAAAATTCTAGAATAAATATTGCTACCCATAATATTGGTGTATACTTGTGGTGTCGTAATAAATGTAACAATATGGCTACTAGTATATTCCTTCGATAACAAATCTTGATTGACGATTCCGACCACTGTCACAGTTTGATATTCTTTATGACTTCCGTCAACTGTTCGAATTTTGATGTGATCTCCAACCTTAAATTGGGTTTGATCGAGAATTAGTTGTTTGCCTTCTTCTGTCATCATCTTTATTTTTTGTTGGACGATAACGCCATTCTCTTGGTTCATTTTCTCTTTGTCAATCTTCCCGGCCGTGAGTTTGGATTGCAGAGCATCCAAGCCATTGTCTCCGTAGGACACAAGGAAATTATTATCTGTCCGATACCCTTTTCCTTCGGCAACGACGTATCGATTCTTATGAAATCCATAATATTTGGGATTGATCTTATCCTTAGGGATGATTGCGTCTACTTGATTACTGTAAAACTTGTAGGCTTGTTGAACAGAATCAAGCTTAGAAACATCCCGATACACAGTATCGTCTATTCGTTTTGAAGGACCATCATAGGAAAGTGAATAAGAATACTGCGCACCTGAGAGCTGTGTTGTTCGCTGCATGAAATCAACCAAACCACTAAATACAATAAATAAAATAATACTAATAATCATGGAAAAGGCTGTAATCCGAAAACGTTTCTTGTTCCGTTGCAAATTTCTGCTGGCGAATTGCCCTACGATGCCAAACAGCTTTTTAATGAACAAAGACTTTTTGACCTTTGTGATATTTTCAACCTTCGAGCTTCCCTCATTTTTCAGCGCTTCAAGAGGATATACGCGAGCTGCTTGTTTTGCTGGTCCAATAGCGGAAAGGTATACGCTCAGCAAGCCTAATAAACCGGCAGAGATTAGAATCGGTAGGGAAATGACCATTCTCATATCATTTAAGAAACCTAACGTTAACAAGCTGATATTGTAAAACAATACCTTCATAAAAAGGGTTCCCGTGAGAATCCCGATGGGTATGCCGATCAAGCTTATCAGGGCCGCTTCTTGCATCACAATTTTTCGAATTTGGGCTGGTGTAGCTCCAATGCATCTTAACATACCGAATTGTGAAATCCGCTCCAGTACAGAAATATGAAAAATATTATAAATCATTGCAATCGTACAAATCATTATAATCGCAATGACAGCAGCGAAAGTTAAGATTAAGCTGTTATTCACACCTTCATAAATGCTTTTGCCATACAATTTAAGCAGCTCATTATTGTACTCAATTCTTACATTCTTAATAAAGTTATCCCTATCCAGTTGCATAGCGGAACCTTGTTCGACATTACTTAGCTGTAACGAGGACATCAAGGCTTCCGTCTTTTCTTTGATGTCATTCAAAGATTTCATTTTGACGTAAATAAAGTAATTTTTGTTGTTATCGATACTCTTGTTATCATCGAAAGTAATTGCAGGAAAGATGTATCCGGAAGACCAATTCACTTTGCTTGACGGCTTCATAAAGCCTACAACAGTATATTCTCTTTGGGATTGAGCTTGGAAGGCTTCGTCAAGATCCCAACCAAAATCGCCAAGTCCGTTAATCTTTTTGTCTTCACCAGTTGACGCCACCTTCCGGACTCCAAGGTTTAGCGTAATCGTTTCGCCAAGCTTTGGTTTTTTAGAAAAATAACTCAGACTCGATGGTGAAAGGATAATTTCATCCGATTTTTCCGGGTACCTGCCCGAGTCTAGCTGTGACTGAAGCATGTTCATTGCATTCGCATTATATCCCTTGACATTCAAGTACCGGTAGGGTGCGGCAAACGGATCTTCCTTCTTTTCCTTTTCTGTTGTCTCCCTAATGACAGCATATCCTTCTCTACTGATGACACCGGCACTTTTTACGGTTGCATTGTTTTTGACTTTCGGAACTGCTTCTCCTGAAATACCATTGAGAGAGACGTGGTAATCTCCGAAGTCCCGCATGGTTTGTCTGACTGACTTATCCCAATAGCTCATCCCGATTGTTCCAATGGAAGTAAACAGCGTAACCGATAAGATTATACCGAAGATTGTAAGCAGCGATCTTTTTTTCTGTCCCTTTAAATATTTTCCAGTAAGATCTGTGTAGCTTTTCAACTTTCACTCACCTCATTTGCCTGTAGAAGGACTCCGTCTTCGATTCTTACGACTCGATCTGCGATTTTAGCAATATTCAAATCGTGCGTGATCATGATTAACGTCTGATTATATTTTTTAACGGAAAACCTAAGTAAATCCATAATTTCCTTGCTGCTTTTACTATCCAGATTTCCGGTAGGTTCATCCGCCAAAATAATCGACGGTTTATTAATTAACGCACGGCCAATCGCCGTTCTTTGCTGTTGTCCGCCTGACAATTCGGATGGAAGATGATGTCTCCGCTCGGTCAGACCTAATATACCCATTAATTCCTGAACATAATTTTCATCTACCCTTTTGTTCTCCAATAACATCGGTAACTTGATATTTTCCTCTGTAGATAGGACCGGGATCAGATTGTAGGATTGAAAAATAAATCCTATTTTTCGTCTTCGGAATACAGCGAGCTCCTCTTCACTTCTGGAATAAAGATCCGCATCATCGATGATGACCTGTCCACTAGATGGGCGGTCCACTCCACCTAGAAGATGCATTAAGGTACTTTTTCCTGATCCACTGGCTCCTACGATGGCAACAAATTCTCCATGTTGAACAGAGAAATTGACACTTTTTAAAGCTTCAACCTTTGCCTCTGCACTTCCATAGGTTTTGCATAAATTAATAGTTTTTAGTATTTCCACCTGTTTACCTCCTGAGTAATGTTTCACTTTGTATGTTTGTTATTATAAAGATCGAAGCTTACAATAAAGTGAAGAGGAAGCTTACGTTATTGTAAGCTTCCTCCACTATCCCAGGTATTAAACGAAACTCTAAATTCTGTTCCTAGCCCTATCTGACTTACAACCGTGATCATACCGCCTTGCTCTTCAATAATGGACTTGGATAAGGACAAGCCAATGCCAAGACTTTGCGGCTTTGTCGTGCTTCTCCCTCTATAAAATCGTTCAAAAATGTGAGGCAAATCTTCTGGGGAAATGCCTTCTCCTTGATCTCGAATGATTACTGTCTGGAATAGTGAATTTTTTTCTAAAGTAACATCAATTCCGCCCTCTAGTGGCGTATGTTCCAGTGCATTTTTAATCAAGTTAATCAAGGCTTCTGTTAGCCATTCTTCATCCGCCCAAACATACATATCTTCTCCACCATGAATGTGAATCCTCTGCTTCCTTTGCTCGGATAACATTCGCAACGAATGTACAGCATGATCGATCATTTCTCTTACTCGAACACGTTCTATCCGGAACGTTATTGCTCCGGCTTCGACCCGTGCCAGCTTCAGTAAACTGATAATGAGCCATTCCATTCGCTCTAGTTGTTGACGGCTTCGATCCAGAAATTTCGTTCTCATTTCTCCCTTCATATGAGGATCATTCAGCAAATTCTCATTAAAAACGATGAGGGATGCTAGTGGCGTTTTGAGCTGATGCGAAATATCGGAAAGCAGGTTGCGTAGAAACATTTTCTCTTGTTGGAGTTGCCGAAGACTGTTGTGTAACCTTTCGGCCATCGCGTTAAAGTTTCGTCCTAATGCGCCAAAGTCTCCTTCATCCTTCTCCGGAAGCGGTTGATCAAACTGATGTTCAACAACTTGCTCCGCTGCAAAGGTTATGGTTCGAATCTTGTCAAATATTTTGCGGTATTCCCATCCCAATAACAGCAGAAATGGAATACTAAAAAGCAAAACTTGAGCCGCCGTTTTCATGGGTAAGGCGTTATCCGAGAGGACAGGTTGATCATTTACGGGCATATCTTCCTTATATGCATATTGAGCCAGGCTGCGTTTTCCCTCTACGATTTCATCTTCTTGTGCACCCTGAGTGATAAAGTGGATAATTTCATTTTCTAGTTGAGGAGCTTGCTTCAAAACATAACCAATCAATGCAGCATTTTGATTAACCACCGACTTATTGATCTGACTGACTTGATAACTCATATAAAAGAACATGATTCCCGCTAACATAACTTGTAATACGATCGCTTTAACAGTAATAGACTTCCACTCTGGATTACGAACGAATTCATTCATGGTTTATCTCCCTATAACATCTGCATTCCATTTATATCCGACTCCTCGAACGGTAATGATGTATCTCGGTACAGCAGGAACATCCTCGATCTTCTCTCTTAACCTTCTGATATGAACCGAAAGGGTGTTGTTATCAATGAATTCTCCTGACATATCCCACAGACTGTTAAGAATGATACTTCTGCTGCAAATTTGCTTGGGGTGAGTCATTAACATCAATAACAAACGATACTCCAGCCCCGTCAACAAAAGTTCCTGATTGTATTTAAGAACAATTCCTTCTAGAACTCGAACTTCAATATCGTCGGATATCCATCTGTTCGGTTCATCCGTGGGTTTATGATTGCGCCTTAATACGGCTTTCATTCTAGATAGAAGTTCTTTGGTACGGAGCGGTTTGGTCATATAATCATCTGCGCCCAAATCAAGTCCAGCAACAACATTTGTCTCCTCATCCAAAGCTGTCAAGAAAATGATGGGAACCTGGGATGATGCACGGATTTCCTTACACAGGTCATACCCTGAACCATCAGGTAAATTTATATCCAACAAAATTAAATCGACGTCGTCTGTCTTTAATGCCTTCCTGGCTTCTTCCAAGCTACCGGCAATAACAACGGTATATCCTTCACTCGTTAAAGTATATTCAATACCGAACACCAAATTATCATCATCTTCAACCAGTAAAATTCGATTCATTGAGCACCTCAGTTTAATTCAAGAAAGTTTTTAAAGTTAAGCTACACCATTTTTTCACTGTATCATGAAAGATATCTTTCACAAAGCTGTTTAGTGGAAAATTTATTTAAGGCAACTCTGGTTCACCCATTAAACAACGAAAAGAACTTTGGAAACGATACGATTCTTACAATATAAACGGATGGCTTTAGAAACAACACATTAGGAGTATAACGTAATAATCATTTTTTAAGCCGATCCAGAAAAGGATCGGCTTATTTTTATAGCTTACTTAAGATCAATCACGTTTGTTCTCAACAGATTTCATACGGTTTTGATCGTCAGGCACCCGGTCAGTACTGAATTCCTGCCCTGCTTCTAATTCACCATGGCCGCAAACACTTCGGGAGAAATTTGTGAACTGCCTTTTTTGCTCATCCAGCTCGTGTTTTCGCTTAAGCAGCTCCTGCGGATCCTGATTTGTCATAATGTTAACCTCCTAGGAAATCAAAATAAGTCTCCAAAAATGGAATCATGCTGTTTATTCGCACTACAGAAGTTTTCCATAATAGAGCGGTGCTTATGCAACGAATTCAAAATCCTAGCTTGTGTCAGATCACTTCTATACTAAGTTTACGAAGCTATAGAATTATTGCTCTTTCTCCCGGCCGAGCAGCCCGCTGAGAGCCTCTGTCACGTTCATACCGGTAAGCGACTGCGTCAATTCAGGAATCTGGGCCATGATTTTGGCGATATCGCCGGTAATTTTGTTCACGCCGGATGAAGCTCCATCCTGAGATATCACTGTAATCTTATCGACCTTGGCCAGCGGGGAAGCGATTTTGTCAGCCAGCTCTGGCAGAACCTTCAAGAATTCCACTATAAGTGCGGCTTGCGTGAACTGTTTGTACGCTTCGGCTTTCTTCTCCAGTGCCCCCGCTTCCGCCGCTCCGGCCAGTTGAACAATTTCCGCATTGGCTTTCCCCTTCGCCAGTTCTGCTTCCGCTGTTGCCAGCCCCCGTTTGGTCATAGTGGCCGCCTCTGCTTCCGCCTCAAGAATTTGCCGCTGCTTGGCTGCTTCCGCTCTCATGATCGTAGCCTGGTTCTCCGCCTCAGCAGGCTTGATCACCGTTGCCTCCAGCTCCTTCTGTCTCAGCTCAACTTCGATTTCCCGGACGGTCCGGTTGGCCTCCGCTTCCATCTGCGTGATCTTGACCTGTTCGGTAACCAGCGACTGCTTGATTTTGTTCTGCTGCAATTCGTACGCAAGATCCGCTTGTGCTTTTTTCACTTCTGTCTCCAGCTTAAAATCCGCCTGCTTAATGTTCAAATCCTTCTCGAACAGAGATTCCTTGGCGCGGGCGGCGGTTCCCGCTTCAATGGTGGCCTGATGCGCATTGGCTTTGGCAATGGAGGATTCTTTCTCCGCCTCGGCTTGCTTGATCTGAATGTCACGTTCCGCTTCCGCCTTGGCGATGCTGGCATCGCGGCGGATGCGCTCAATTTCCGGAACCCCCATATTGTCGATATACCCTTTGTCGTCAGTAATTTTCTTAATGGTGAAGCTGACCACCTCAAGCCCCATCTTGTCGAGGTCTTCCGAGCAGGTCTCCCGCATCTTGCTGTTGATTTCGTCAGGTGTCTTTAGAATGGATTCCACCGTTAATTGTCCGATCAAGCCGCGCAAATGGCCTTCCACCGAATGCAGGATAATCGTCTCGCGGTCTTCTTCCGGCCTGTCGATAAACTGCTCACTGGCAGTCAGAATAGCGGTAGGATCGCTTTTAATCTTAATCTGGGCTACCGCCTCCAGGTTGAGCTTGATGCCCTGCCGGGAGAACATCGCCTGCGCCGGGATGACATCGAAGCTCATCAGCATCATGGAGATGGTCTTATTGTTCTGGAAACCGGGGATGACGAAGGTCCCGCCGCCCTGAACCACTCTTTTTCCGCCGAGGCCGTACACAATCATCGCCTGATTGGGCGGAACCTTTTTATAAGCGTTCACTATACTGAACAAAGCCAGCAGGATAACAACAACAATTGCCGAGATTAAATAAAGAATAACCATTCGGTTCGACACTCCCCGTTATTTATAATTGTTCGATTTCCCTCTCGAAAAGGGTTACTACCGCCATTCCTTTATCCACCTTCAAAATAATCACCCTGTCGCCCTTGGCGAGCTGCTGGCCGGTTTCTGCCCGCACTCCAATGGAACGCATCGTTCCATGCAGCACATATTTCATTTCTCCAACAGCTCCATCCACTGCAGAAATGCTGATGTACCCGAGTTGTCCCGCCTGCTCATAATCCATTTTATTCATGCTACTGTCATACCGAGTCATCACCCGGGCCAGCACCGCATACATCAGACAGCCTAGGAGTAAGGCAATCAGCGTGCAGATCAGCACTACTGCAAGCATATTCATTCCGCTGAACCGGGTAAGCACATAACCACTGCCTCCCCAGACCGCGACAAACACCATCAGAGGGAGTATGGGCACAAAGCCCGGACCACCAGCATCGCCACCTCCCACATGCAGATGACCCGCAAGGCCATGCCCATGAAATCCGCCGCTGAGGAGAAGCAGCAATCCAACCCAGAAGCACACGATAAATACAGTAACGATAACAATCCCCCCTTTAAAGCATTTTAGATAGTGCCCAATGACTCTGATTTTCGTTGTTATAAGATTTCTAAACCCTCATACAGATCATCTTTCCTTTCTGCATGCGCAGCAAAAAGACCACAGAAGCGTCAGGGCTCTCCGTGGTCGGTTAATCGATCATGGCGCTCATCCTCTCTCTTTCGAGGCTTACGGGGTTAGCTGACGGATTCGGGCAGCGAGATTGCCCTACCTTGCCAAATCGGCTTTTCAGCACGCAGCAAGGATTCACCCCAAGTGAGCTGCAGCTATCTGAGCAAAAGCCGCATTCACCATTGGTTCCCCCGTTCCCATAATCGGAATTCAGCCATTCGAGAACAGTTATAATACATTCGGTTGTTGATTTGAATCTTACGACTGTGACCATTTAATGTAAAACGTTGCGGATGGTAAAAGAAGCTCAAAATGCCACCACTTCACGAATGAAGGCGCATTCTTTGGTGCTGCTCTTAAGCGGTCGATGATTTGCTCATTTTTGCTCCGCTTCATGTCCTAGTAAACAAAACAGAAACGTATGCTGCTCAACATCATCCGCCGTACTCATCTGCATCACACATTAAAGTTCCTGTCAGGAATATTCTGCAAATCATTCGGGAACGTTAACAGCAAAACTAATCGAAAGTTGAGCGCCTTATAATGACTAACCAAACTCAGACCTCATTTCCTTCTGTAGATCAAAATTCCGATTACATCGAAGCCGCACTGTTCCATACAAGTGACCTCAAAAAAAGAAGCTTATCCTTTCAGGGAAAGGAAGGGATGGTCTTTTATCTGGAGTCTCTCACTGACACGGAATTGATTGAACGAAACGTGATTGTTCCTTTTAGCCGTAATCAGGACAAAGACCTTCCTGAGCTTTTCACAACACTTAGTTTCAGTTTGGAAACAGAACTAAACCAAGGTATTCAGGGACTTCTTGAAGGAAGCTGTCTTTATTTTTTAGAAGGAATGTCTGAATTTTATGTCCTCTTCACTCCTGCCAAATACGAACGAAGCATTAGCGAGCCTGAGAATGAAGGGGTTATTCGGGGACCTCATAACGGTTTTATTGAACAGATGAAGGTTAACTTATACCTGATTCGGAAACAAATTGCCTCCCCAAACCTTATAGTCCGCTACTTCACACTTGGGAAATTCGCCCCCAAACAGGTAGGCTTAGTATATATGGAGAATATCGCCAACCCTGAATTGATAAAGATTGTAGAATCAAGAATAAAGAAAATTTCGCTCGATTGGATAATCTCCACTGGTTTTATTCAGGAATTAACGGAGGATAACTCCTTCTCCATATTTCCACAACTAATCAATACGGAGCGTCCGGACCATACCTCAGCTTATTTGCTGGACGGGTATGTCGCCATACTGCTGGATGGGGACCCTACAGCTCTGATTTTGCCGGCGAGCTTCTTCAGCTTTTATCAGACACCGGATGACTATAACAATCGATGGATGATCGCTTCTTTTGTCCGGTTCATCCGTCTGATCGGCTTTGTAACAGCATTTCAGTTGCCAGCGCTCTACATCGCCACCGTTTCTTTCCACTCCAATGTCCTTCCCTTGCAATTGTTCTTTTCGATTCAAGGTTTATTGACCCGGGTCCCTTTTCCTCCGCTGATTGAAGCGATGCTGCTTGAACTTATATTCGAACTGTTGCGGGAAGCAGGACTCCGTCTGCCCAGCCGTGTAGGTCAAACTATTGGGATTGTTGGGGGGTTAGTTATCGGGGATGCAATTGTTAAGGCAGGATTGGTTTCTTATTCGATGATCATTGTAGTAGCGTTGACTGCCATTGCATCTTTTCTTATCCCTTCCAACGAAATGAGTTCTGCTATCCGGTTTATGCGGTTTCCATTGATGATTGCTGCATCATTATTCGGATATATTGGGATATCATTTGGGTTAACACTCATTTTCATACATTTGTGCAAGCTAGAATCTTTTGGGCAACCCTACCTTAGACCATTAAGTCCGTTAAAATTTCAAGGCCTGAAAGATACCTTCGTTCGCTTTCCAATTTGGTCCATCCGAAAGAGTACAAGCAACCCAAAAACGGATAAATGATCATTATCCTACACAGTACTTACAGGAGTTGATACGGTGGCTCAAAAAGAAAAAATGATTACAAGGGGACAACTCTTCCTTTTTATTATTCAAGCCCAAATCGGTGTTGGAATTCTGTCTCTTCCTAACAAACTTAACGAAACTGCCAAAGGTGGAGGTGGACTTTCTGTTTTAATTGCAGGGGTTATTACCCAACTCGTCATCATTCTCCTGTGGGTCCTGCTTAAGAAATTCCCCGGACTTAACCTATTCGGGATTTGCATAAAACTTGCAGGCCCGATTATTGGCAGTCTATTGATTATTCTGTACATCGGATACTTTATACTGCTTGGCTCCAATATTATGCTTAGTGCCGTTGAGGTGCTCCGGAGATGGATGCTGCAAACTACGCCAAGATGGGCTGTACTAGCTCTTTTTTCTATCATGACTCTCTACCTCGCAAGAGAAAAACTGACAGTATTGGCTAGATTTTATACGCTGGCTTCCGTGCTTTTTATTCCACTATTTTTATTTATCATCTATGGATTAACTCAAGCCCATCTGGAAAATATGTTACCGCTATTGGAAAAAGGCTTCTGGAATATCGTAAAAGGAGCAAAGGAAACAACCATATCTATGTATGGTTTCGAATTAATGCTGATCATCTACCCGCTGTCTGAAGGTACTGATAAACAAAAATTGATAACGGTCAGTCTTTCTAACTTGTTTGTGACCCTGTTCTATTTCTTCGTGGTCTCTACCTGTCTGATGTTCTTTAACTCCGAGCAAATCAAAATGATTCCCGAACCGGTCATTTACTTAATGAAATCTCTAAGCTTTTTCATTATAGACCGTGCAGATATCTTGTTTTTGCCGATATGGGCCATAACCCTTGTATGTTCTATCGTAAGCTATTGCTATGCAGCGTCCATTGGGCTCAGTGTTTTATTGAGACGGAAAAGTCATCGGAATTTTACTCCGATTGTGAAAATCACTTCATTTATAATCGCGCTTGCGCCAGTAACTTCTGTCGGCATTCATCTACTGGATTCAGCTTCTACGTATGCTGCCTATCTCTTTATTGGTGGACTCCCGCTGGTAATGTTAATCATTTCTCTATTTATAAAGAGAAAAGGAAGTGGCCTTGTATGAGATGTCGCGTGAAAGTAGGAATGGTTGCACTGTCGGTGCTGATTATTCTTTTCCCCCTCAGCCTCACCGGATGCTGGGACCGGGAATATTTAAAGGACTTACATCTAGCCTACAGTGCGGGGTTTGATATAAGTGAAAATGGAATGATAAAGGAAACTGTGGAATTAATCATTCCACCTGATATTGAGCAAAAAGCCACTACGAGCGAAATTCATACAAGTTATGGGCATAACCTGCGTAGTGCCAGCAATGAGATGCGTAATCGAGTGAGGGGAAACATAAGATTTCTTAAAAATGGTTTTCAATTACTCGGAAAGTCAGTGGCAGAGCAAGGCCTTTACTCTAATTTGGATGTAAACTTCAGGGATCCAACCAACCCGACATCCAACGTTAGGGTAATTATTACGGAAGGAAATGCCTCCGACATTCTTGAACAAAAAATGGTTGGGGAATTAAAGATTGGCGATTTCATTACACAAAAGATTGAAAGTCTTGAGGAAATGAGTGTATTTCCAAAAGAAACGTTAGATACCGTGTTCCGATTCCTGAAGGATCCTGGGCAGGACTTTGCACTTCCCTATATAGCTATAGAAGGCAATGAGATTATAACGAAAGGATTGGCCCTTTTTAATGATCAGTATTACAGTGGGATGCTGAACCCGGATCAGTCAATATTACTAGTCCTACTGAAGGGGCAAAAGGGGAAAAATGCGCGATTCACAAAGAAAATTGTTCTGGACTATCCGGATAATATACAGGAGTACATTACCATTAATGTAGGTTTAAAAAAAGTGAAACGGAAATTCAAGGTATCGGTTTCTGCTGACGAAAGTGTTGTTGTCAATTTGGAGTTAAAACTTCAAGCCATCGTAGAAGAGTTTCCCGGAGAGCATTCGCTAAAAGAGAAAGATCTTCAAAAAATAAATCAAGCGCTTTCGGAAATTCTCACAAAGGAAGCTGAATCAGTTGTGGAAGAAGTCCAAAAGGCTAACTGTGATATCTTTGGTGTGGGGAGAAAGCTTATTGCTTATCATCACAATGTCTGGAAGGAGAAAAATTGGTCTGAGGATTATCGTAAAGTACAATTCCACCCTAAAGTGGAGGTGAAAATTGTAGATACCGGGATTCTTGAGTAGAGATGTTCCCAACAATCTAAGGTGAATATCCACTAAGCTCATGAGCTAATATTTGCCGGCGCCAGAATCCGCAGCAGTGTGCTTTTCCTTTGGCCTGAAGCACGACCTTCTGTTGTAACAGGTTCATCATCTTGAATTAGTACGCTCCATCCAGATGGTATTAATGTATTAATATCTTTCAATGGTTGTTCTTCTACCACATCGGATTTGGAAGAAGGATGGAAGTCACTGGAATTAACATTGCTACTATTACAAGCAGATAAAAGGAAAATATTAAAAAGTATTATTAGTACATAACCAATCGTTCTCATAAAGACTCCCCTTAGTCGGTTGAATTACTTGACTCGAATACAAACTTTACTCTCTCAGTTTTACCCCACTTTTCTTTGATATCTTCATAGTAAACATCCGTATTATTATAGATTATGTCTTTGTAAGTCTTAGCTAAATGAGGGTAATGATTGTCGATGAAACGTTCCAACCTTAGTGCTGGTCTAGTGTTTCGTTTTAATCTAACCTTATCTAAAAATACAGGAATGTCTTGATCTATTGCGTTAATCATTGAATCTATATCTGTAATCCCAGGTAAAATCGGAGTAATAAATACCCATACAGTAATTCCCAGTCGGTGTAACTGATTTGCTGTCTGTATATTACTCATAAGAGTATAATCATCGATTTCACTCAACTGTTGCAGGTTAGATAATCCTAAAAGTAAAGTAAATTTGTTCCCCATAGGTTTTATTACATCAATATCTCTAAAGATGAGTTTTGATCCGGCTTTAGTTGTAACCATACATTTCAAGTCTAACTTACTTAATTCAAGTAAACATTTTCTTGTTAATTGGTATTTCCGTTCTATCTCCATATAAGGATCACACTTACTACCCAAGTACACAGTATCTTCTTTATTCCATTGAATAAGTTCTTTTTGCAAAACATCTGGAATATTAACTTTAACATTCAAGTCAGTATTCCAAGTCTCATCTTCTAATTGGAAACAATAAGGACATCCAATTGTACATCCATCATACGGGTCAATAATCGGTATTGTCCCTCCATCCGGGGGATATTCATAAGTCATTGCACTATTAACAAATATTTCTTTTAGCATTTTTACCATCTCCATTCATCATCTTATAACTAGATGGTAAATTAATCCTCAAAAAAAATATAGACTTATAATTACTGATTTGCTATGATGTTGAATAAGGTCTTGAAAAAAATGACATACTTATCCATGGATCATATATGATCTATGGTTTTTTTATGTTTTCGGTTGATTTCAGCTATCGTACTTGCGACAAGGTCTCCTTCTCACTCGATAAAAACTGAAATAAAACCACACTCTTCGTCAAGAAATGCCTAATGCCCAAGCCTTCAAGGGAAGCGCGTTAATGCCTCTTTTAAAATCCTCATTCCCCGCTCAGTGTGAAGCAGCTCATATGGCTGAATGTTATCCAGTGCCGGCACCTTTCTAAAAATCCATTTCTCCGCATCGTTTTCACCCAAGTTATTAATACATAGCCTGCGCGCACAGATAGGCAGAATGCCCTGGAGTACGCATCCCGTCAAACCACCAGCCGTTTATACTCCGAAGTTCATATGAGGGTGATGCACGATTTATTTTAAAATCTCACGGAAATACTACATCTATTGATATGTTATAACGGAAGTTCCTCTGTAATAAACAGCAAAAATCGGGATGGAATTTCTCCGTCCCGATTTATATAATACAATATTAGATCACCGGAATCACAAGTATACAAAGGGTTCCCTGGTATCAACGAACGAAACCGGCAGGCCGCTCACCAGCGGCTTCAGCCATTCAGCCATATGCTTCATTCCCCACTCCTCGGACCTTTCGTGACCAATGACAATCATCGCTTTATTCATGCCAAGCATAGACGCGTCATTAACATAGGCGCATAATGTCCACTCCGTGATATCGCCGCATATCATGACATCCAGCGCTTTATCCCTCATAAGCTCCATGGGCATTTGCTCCCTGCCAAGCCCGAGACTTCCGCCTCCTACCAATATCCCTATGCGGGAGCAAACGGCATCCGGATTTCCGACAATCTGAATGACCTTCATACCAAGTCTCTGCTTCAGGAAACCGGCCAGTGCTCTAACCGTTGTCTCTTCAATCAGATACCCCCAGGAATCTTTGTCGTCAAGCTTCTTATTCTCCCATTCCAGTTCCTTGATAAGACCGTCATAAATCCGGTCCGTGTCCGCAAAATGCATATGGTCGTGAAATCTCCAGATCGCAATTCCATGCTCCTCAATTAGCCTCAGCTTGGCCAAATATACTGGATCCTCTTGAAGCCATTCCAGTTCGTCCTTTCCGGTAAAGTAGGTAGGTTCATGGGTAATAATCAGGTTCGCTCCGATGGCAATGGCCTCTTTAATGACATCCACTGTCGCCATAAATGTCGTAACAATTCCGGTTACTTCCATGCCGGCATGACCACTTGCCAATACATCACAGGTCTGCTCCAGCTTACGGCCACCGCAGCAATCCAGTAAAATCCAGTCAATAACCTCTTGAACATTCATATGTTGCAGCTCCTTTTCATTTTCTCTGCTCTTAGCCTTTTACAGCTCCGATTATAACCCCGCGGGTCAAGTATTTCTGCATAAAGGGAAGAACGAACAAGACCGGCACTATTCCCAGAACGGCCATAGCCATTCGCACTGCTGTGCTTGGCAGCTGTACAGCCTCTGCCCCAATCACGCTGCTGGCCTGGCCGGAATTCAGGAATTGAATGTTGTTCATTAATTGGATCAGCAGATTCTGAATGCCGTACAATTGCGGTTTTGACACAAAATAGAGCGCGTTGATCCAATCGTTCCAGTAGGATAGTCCCATGAACAACCCGACTGTTGCCATAACCGGCATGGACAAAGGAAGCATAATCCGAAAGAAGGTCCGCAGTTCCGAAGCACCATCTATTTGGGATGCCTCAATGATTTCCAGCGGGACGTTGTTTTTGAAATAATTTCGGACCAGCAGCACATTGAAGCCGTTGGACAGCAAATTCGGAACAATAAGCGACCAAATCGTGTTTTTGATATGGAAAAACTGAGTCCACATAATATAGGAAGGCACAATACCACCGCTGAACAGCATCGTAAAAAATACGATAAAGGCCAGTGTATTGTGATATTTGAAATCCGTACGGGACATGGGGTAAGCGAGCATACTTGTAATCAGCAGACCCATACCGGTTCCGAGTATCGTGACCAGGAAGGAAACTCCATAGGCTCTCACAAAGGTGTATGCCGAGGATTTAATATACAAGTACGCTTCAAAGCTGGTGTGTTCGGGAAAAAAACTGTATCCGTTACGGATCAAGGTCGTTTCATCAGTAAACGAAGCAATGATTATCAGAAGGAACGGCATAAAAGCAAATAGGGTCAGTAAGATCATCACAATCGCAGAGAAAATAACAAATGTTCGTTCCCCTCTGGTTTGTATCATAAGTATTTCCTCCTAGAACAGAGCGTTTTCTGAATTAACCTTCTTGACGATGGCATTTACCGTAAGCACAAGAACAAATCCGACCAGGGATTGATAGAGGCCTGCTGCTGCAGACATTCCGATATCATTTAGCTGCATCAAGGCGCGATAGACATACGTATCAATCGTTTGAGTAGTGCTGTACAGTGCGCCTGAGTTCATAGGAACCTGGTAAAAGAGACCAAAGTCCGAGTTGAAAATCCGCCCCATGGACATGAGCACCAGTACAATTACTGTCGGCTTCAAGAGCGGCAGTGTAATCATGCGGATCTGTTTCAGCTTTCCTGCACCATCAATTTTGGCTGCCTCATAAATGCTCTTGTCAATTCCTGCGATGGAAGCGAAATAGACAATAGAGCCATAGCCAGCCGTTTTCCAGATTTGGATTAGAACCAGCAGATAAGGCCAGTATTTCGCCTCTGAATACCAATTGATCTCAGGAAGACCCAGCGGGCGAAGAATGGAGTGGTTGACGAACCCGCTGTCTGCGTTAAGAAATGCAAAGACCAGTAAGGAAAGAACAACCATTGAGATCAGGTTCGGAAGAATCAGCCCTGTCATAAAAAACTTAGAGTACAGCTTGTTCAGCAGCTCCGACATCAGGATGGCAATGATAATAGAAACGACTGTCCCCAGCACTATAAAAGCCACATTGTACAGAAGGGTATTTCTTGTCATAATCCAGGCATCGCTGGTCTGAAACAAAAAGGTAAAGTTACTAAAGCCGATCCAATCGCTTTTAAATATCCCTTTAGCGTAATTGATATCCTTGAAGGCGATAAACACCCCGAACATGGGAATGTAGCTGTTGATCAGAAAGTAGAGCAAGCCCGGAGCGGCCAATAGCAATAGAGGAAGTGTTTTTTTCAGAGGCTTGGATTTACGTTTGGCAATCATCTCGGGATTCACCTCCATAACTGAAAGTAGAACCTGATTAAGATTCTACTCTCAGCAGTATTTTTGGGTTTTATTGTTTCTGCTCGGCAATCCACTTGTCCAGCTGCTCTTGCTTGCTGTTGATGATCGCTTCCGCTCCTGCGTCTTTCAGTGCGCTATTGAATTTCGGAATAATCGTATCCGGGTCAATCGATCCGCTAACCAGAGCCGGCAAGTATTGACTCACTACATTATTCACAGCGCTGACCTGGGTTTTTACTTTGCTTTGATCAAAGATAAAACCAAAATAAGGTGATCGTTCTGTATCCTTATTTTCCTTCAGCTTCAATTCCACATCCGACCAGTTAATCCCCTCAAATTGATACTGGAGAGACTCTGAACCCACTATTCCGGAGCTTAGCATCGCAGTATACGCTACCGTATTGGCATCCTTGCCTTCCGGGAATTTCACATGATGCTCATCGACCTTCAGATAATCCTCACCCTCGATTCCATACAGGATCGTATTGATCAAATCTGTATCTGAATAGAGCAAATTCAGGAACTTCACAGAGGCTTCGGGTTCCTTCGAGGTGCTGGATACCATCCAAGTCACGGAATTCACGGCACTTGTGTCGAAATAGAAAGGAGCAATCCGTTTGGTCTCCAGTGTCTTACCGGCTTGGGCACTCAATGTTTTGCCGACTTCCATGCCGCTGTAGCCCCCAATATAGGAGAAGCCGCGTCCGGAAGAAATCATCTCCATCGCTGTAATTGTCGTAGTTGCGGTATCCTTCTGCAAGTAACCTGTTTCGAACCAATCTCTCATCATCTGGATTCCGTTCTTGAAGATATCTGATTCATAGAAATTTACGACCTTGCCGTTATCTCCGATCACAACACCGACTCCGGTTGTATCCGTAAGGTAATCCACCTTGCTTGCACCCTTCATTAGATTCACAAGCCCTGTGTCCGTTGGATTTACATTGATCGGGCCGAACGGAACAACATCTGGGTACTTCTGCTTAACGGCCGCAAAGACAGCAGGCAAATCCTCTACGGTTTGGATATCAGCAGACGCAAGGCCCGCAGAGGCCAGCATATCGGCGTTGTAGATAATATTTGTTGGCAAAGCCATCCCTTTATTCACAGGAATTCCATAGATATGTCCATCCATCGTTGTAGCCTTGAGGATGTCTGAACCGAAATCTTTCTCCAGAATGGCTGTCATTTCTTTTCCGTGTTCCGGAAGAAGCTCTTCTAGCGGAGCTACCTGGCTTTTCGACACATAGTTTGAGAACTGTCCCAGCGTGGTAAAGACATCCATTTTCTCACCGCTCTGCAGAGCCAGGTTGACTTTCTGTGCATAATCAGCTGGGCCGTAAATACGAAAATCAACCTTTACACCAATCTTCTCTGTTGTGATTGCATTAATCGCTTGGTTCACCTTGCTAAGGTCATCCGGAATCCGGTTGAATGACGGCAAGGCAAACACAACTTCAGCAACTTTAGCATCTGCTGGATTCCCCGAATCTGTTGCTGTATTCGAATTGTTGCTGCAGGCCGAAAGCATGGAGCCGAATAATGCGGTTGACAACAGCAGTGTGCCTATCCCCTTTTTACTTTTCATGATGATGCCTCCTGTTCTATGTTTTCGCTTTCATTGTACTTCTTTAAAGGAATCCGGGGCTTTCAATAAGACGGTATGTTTTTTTGAAAAACCGTTCTGAAATGCAGTCTCCGCATACAAGAAACTCCGCTTTCCCAAGGAAAGCGGAGTTTCTTGTCATCGGGCAGATTTATGCCTTGAGCGATAGGCAATCGGTGTTTCTCCTGTTAGCTTTTTGAAGACCGTAGAGAAGTAAGAGATTGTATCAAATCCGGTTTCCATAGCAATATCGCCAATGTTGGCTGTACTCTCAATCAGCATCTGCTTAGCTGCATTGATCCGATGGTCGTTTAGATATTCCTTGACAGTCTGTCCCGTCTCATTTTTGAAGACCTTGGCCAGGTAATCCGCCGTCAGATACACGCTTGCAGCGACGTCTTCACGGCTGAGGTCTTGTCTGTAGTTTTCATGAATAAAGCGCTTAGCTCTATCGACCACACCTTCGGACTGCAGCACTTCTTTAATAGAATCCACTGTTTTGTCTGTAAGCGCCTGTGCCCACTTCATGAAGTCAAACACACTACTTTCGGCATGCTGGGCCAATTGCTGGATCACTTCATCTGCAAAGAGCCGATGCGCCTGAATATGCTGTCTTGAGAGAAGGGAATAGACCACTTGAAGGAAGTCCTCCCGGATGGAATGAAGTGTCGCTGAATCCAGCTTATTCAGGTTTGTCAGCATTTCCAGCTCTTTCTTCAGCCGATTCACAATCTGCACTTTCTCCTTTTGGACAAACAGCAGGGTGAACATCTCAATATCAAGGGTAAAGCGTTCCGTAGTCGTATCGTAATGGAAGGGCTCATTCTGAAAATGGACTTTCCCTCTGAAAATGAGGTTGGATTCATCCAGCAGCTCCAGCTCCGCTTTGATCTGTGAGAGTTCAGGGACAGCCTTTTTCTCACTAAAGTAACAGGTAGCCGTACACTTCAGATATTGCCTGCACATGAGAATGATATTCTCCGCACTGCTCTTCAGCCATTGCATATCAATGGTACTCTCGACAAGGATGGCATTGTAGAACACGTTATTGGTTTGATAGGCAATCATTCGGCCAGCACATACCTGACTGATAAGAATTTCGGAAATCAGGTTAGAGAGTGCGTAATGAAATATACTCTCGTTCCACTCCCTCTCGATCTGGGAGGGTGGAACACTAACGAGACACAGAATGTAGTCGGTATGGACGGACAAGGCTAATTCCCGTTTCTGCATTTCACTTTCGATCAGGTTGATTCTGGGAGAAATCGCAGCCGTCAATACATCACTCCAGAATCCTCTTTCCACCAGATCTTTATTCTTCAGCCAGGCGAGCCCCAGTTTGCTGTATTCACCCATCAACATCCTTTTCTTCAACAACTCGATGGACTTTCGAAGTGCAGCTTCCAGTTCCTGCTTATCGAGCGGCTTGACTAAATAGGAGTCGGCATTATACGAGATTGCCTTGGAAGCGAAATCGAAGCTCTCATGACAGGTTAAAAAGATAAACCCTCCTTCATACTGGCGCGCTCTGGCCCACTGGATCATATCAATCCCGGAGCCTCTTGGCATTTCGATGTCGCATATAATCAGATCGGGCTCACCGCTGTCAAACAATTGCTTTGCGTCCTGTATATTATAAGCACTCACCACTTCGGTAAGTCCCAATTCACGCCAGTTAACAATATCGAGAAGAGCCTTAACCGTTGGTATATCATCATCAATCAGCATACAACGCATATGTACCTCCTATAACAACTGCCGGTCTGCTTATTGTATTGGTATCCATAATTCCACTCTTGCCCCAGTCTCCCCTGCATTGGACAGCTTGAGCAAGTCATCGCGTTTGTAGAACAGTTGGAGTGTCTTTCGAATATTGGCAATCCCGACCTGACCCCCATCCTCCGTCATCCCTCCGATTTCCGACTTCTCCAGCCACTCGGAAGCGAATCCCCCTCCGTTATCCTCGATTACAATTTTGACGAATGGACTCCCGTCTCTATCCTCTGGCCCGACACGGATAAAAATCGAAAGCATCTCCTTGTAGAACATCGCGTGCTTGAACGCATTCTCAACGAAAGTCTGAATCATGAATTGAGGAATGGGCACCTCGCGGACTTCATCGTGGATTTCTGTCATGAAGAACACTTGATCTGGATAGCGGATTTCCTGCATCCGGATATAATTTTCGGCGTGCTTAATCTCTTCTTCCATTGAAACTTCCGCAAGTCCTCCCTTAAACATATAACGAAGATGCTCGGACAGACACTGAATCATCCGTCGGATTTCTTCGTTCTTATTCTGATAGGTCAGACTGGTGATCGTTGAGATCGCATTCAGAAAGAAGTGGGGCCGGATCTGCATTTGCAGAAATTTGATCTCCGCACGGCTGGTTTCGAGCTGTTCTTCATAGGACTGTATCTTTAGACTTCTAATTTCACTGACCATGGACTCAAACGCATGGAACAGCTTCATAAACTCTAGAGAATATGGATCACCCCGGGGAACCTGATACTCCATCTGCCCCTGCTCCACTACTTTGGCAGCCTTCACCAATTCGAGAATTGGCCTTAGCACATCCCTGGTTAAGAAACGCAGTACGAGCGGTACAATGATGACTGAAAGAATGCCTAACAAGGCGAAGCTCCACTGTATCAGCTTAAATCCCGAGAACAGGCTTCCCTTGACTACCATATTGGTGATCTGTCCAAATTCTGCAATCGGTTCGGAGATGATCAGAAAGTTACGCTGATGCGCGCTGGTTAAGCTATCCAAGTTAGTGTCGGATTCTTTTAGTACGAAATTGTTAGCGGATAAAATGATCCCCTCTGTGCTGCTCAATACATACCGATTCTGATCGTTGCCCCCTCGGTTAACCATCGATAACAGCGTGTCTGCTTTAACTAACGTTCCGAAGCTGACACCTGAGTACGTGATTGATTTGAACAAATAATACTCGCCATGGATCCGCAGGGTATGCCATCCATCCGCTTTACCTGAAGGCCCGGAACTGAACCCGTCATGATTGAGATAATCGACCAGGGCAAGTCTGTCACCCGAAGGAATCCGGCTGCTGAACTGCTCGAGCACAAGCCCACCGGGAAGAGTGACAAACATGCCATCGCTGGAATAATCGTTCGACATTTTAGCCATAAGGGAATTTTTGAGCTGTATGGCTTTGAAGTACCGGCTGGA
Source organism: Paenibacillus sp. IHBB 3054 (assembly GCF_051594305.1). Lineage (NCBI taxonomy): Bacteria > Bacillati > Bacillota > Bacilli > Caryophanales > Paenibacillaceae > Paenibacillus > Paenibacillus sp. IHBB 3054. Next base: position 22,491 of record NZ_JBOFBG010000024.1, read on the forward strand.
TTCATCCAAGTAGGCAAAATTCACTGCTGCATCAATATTATTATTGAACACCTCGGTTAAATCTTTGGTGAAATTGTTGAAGTTATTATGGATGTTAGCCTGATATATGGCAAGCGTATTCCGCGAACTTGTAAGGGCATTGCTTCTTACTACCTCCAGGGAGTACATATTGCTCAGAACAAGAATAGACAGCAGGATCGCAAGAATCACTGTAATCTGCACTGAAAACTTAAATACGATACTGTTTGTCCGAATCATACCCTAACTTCCTCCCTGGAATTCAGCATGCCCCTGAGCTGATCCTTTTGTGATCGGAGCCCAGGGGCATAGGTGTATTCGACTTTCAATTATATAGAATGAATTTGAATTTTTCTTAAATGCTCCGCCACTTTCCCCTTTTCTTTATATTATCAAGTTCAATCTATGCAGTTTCCTCAGCCGCCCACTTCAGTGCAGCTTCAATGTGCTTATCCCAGTAATCCCAGGTATGTGCTCCCGCACCTTCCACATAGAGATGCCCGGCCTGTTCCTGTTCAAGGAATTCATGGAACCGGCGGTTCACGTCCAGCAGGAAATCTTCAGTCCCGCAGGCCATATAAATTTCAGGCAGCTTGAGACCCTTCTTCTTCAATCCATGAACAAGGCTTTCCGGGTCTTTGTCACTGCCAAGCAATTGAGTCAGATCCCCAAAGGTGGAGATGTAGTATTTATAGCCGGCTATACCGTCATAGTAATCAGGGGCCATATTCGCAATTCTATAAGGAATCAGCGCCGAGGACAAGGCAATAATACGGCCGAATTGCTCCGCATACTTCAGACCGTTGCGGATCGCACCATAACCTCCCATGGACAAGCCACCGATGAAGGTATCCTCGCGTTTCGTTGACAACGGGAACAGCTTGCGCGTGAAATCGACCAGCTCCTCACCGATGTATTCTCCGAACCATTCGTCCCTGTTCTCATCATCCACATAAAAGTGATTCTCGCCGGCAGGCATAAAAACCGCAATCTGATATCTGTCCGACAGTTCCCTGATCCGTGAGAAATTCATCCAGTCGTTATGGCTTCCTGAAAAGCCGTGCAGAAGATAAATGGCCTTCAAAGGTTCCCCCGCCTTTACCGGTTGTCCCAGTCCTTCAGGCAGATCGACCGGCAATAGTGCATTGAAGGTCACTTCTCTGCTCAGACATTTCGAATGAAAGTTTATTTGCAGCGTAGCCAAACTAATCACTCCTTAACCAAATTCAGATTAAACCTGATACGTAGCAAACATTCCTTTTTCATCCAAATATTCGATAACAGTATGATACGTCTGCAGGTTGATGAATAACATGCAATGCTTGCCGTCCTTTTCCCACAGCAACCTGATCTCATCCGGTCCAGCATCCAGCACCTGAAACGCTCCATCGAAGGCACTGAAAGTATTACGGAAGCGGATCAGCTTCATAAGCCGTTGTACGACTTCTTGCTCCAGTCCTTGCTCTATTTCCTCCACAGAATAATTATGGCGGTTGATTTCGCGCCCTTCGCCTGTTTTTTCTACTTGCGCTACGTCATTTTTGCCGGCTAATAAGCCTACATAATACACCTGCGGAATGCCTGGTGTGAAGAATTGTATCGCCCTTGCTGCAAGATAAGCATCGTCGTCTTCGTTCAGCGCACTATAATACGTACAGCGAATCTGATGGACATCGAATCCGTCTGCAGCCTTATGCTCTTCAGATAGAATGCGGCTCAGATTTGCACCTCTCTGCACACAGAGATCTACTAGCTCCCGGCTTTCATCCGTATCGATCAGATCATCCAGATCCGGTTTGACAGGGATACCGTCGTGGCAGTCAAGCATAGTGAACTGCTTATGAGGCCGGGTCTTCAGATAGGCATATAGCTCAGTATTGGACTTGGCCGTTAGCGCCTCCAGTATCCGATAAGGCAGAATGAAATCGTATATCCAGCAGCCGTATTCCGATAACTTATATTGAATACTATAATGCGCATGAACCTCGGGTAGCAACTCAATATCCTGCGAATCCGCGATTTCTTTGATCCAGTCGAGAAAATCGTAAATTTCCGGCTCTACAAAAAAACAACTAGTGCCCAGCTTCTTGATGACATACCCAACGGCGTCGAGCCTAACAATTTTGACGTTTTGTTTCTTGAAATTCTCAAAAAATAACTGCAGTAGCTTCCGGGTAAGCGGCGAATGGATATCCAGATCTATTTGCTCAGAAGGTTCTGTTTTGCCAAAGGTCGTCCAGACCTTCTCTTCCTCATGGCTCCCGCTTATAGAAAAACTTGAATACGGCAAGGGCCTGCGCAGAAACATTTTGTCTACATCCGCTTGAACAGGCTCCCCGTCACTCCAGATTTTGTCCAGTGTTATAAATAAATCAGCAGATTCAGAAGCCCTGCCTTTCTCCAGAAAATCTTGAAAATAAGCCGATTGCCTGGAGATGTGATTGACCATCAGGTCTACCAGCACATCAAACTGTTCCCCTATGGACCGGATATCTTCCCATGTACCGAAAGCCGGCTCAATCTCAAGGTAGGTGAGCGGAGCAAATCCCCGGTCCCCGGAGGAAGGAAATGGAGGAAGGATATGAATGCCGCCGGGAAAAATATCCGTGAAATGCTTTTGAAGTATTTCTCCCAGCACCTTCAGATTTCCCCCCATGGAATCGGGATAAGTAATCAATTGGACTTTATTTTTAATAGGCATAGTATATTACCTCCTACAAATTGTAGTATTTCTGGATGACCTCAAGTTTGGGAAGATCCACTACAGCTCCCATGTGTTTCAGCTTAAAAGCACTTACGGCGAAACCCAAACTTAAGGCTTCCTGCAATGTATATCCTTTAATGGCAGCTGTATAAAAACCGGACCAGAACGAATCCCCGGCCCCCGTAGTATCGACGATATCCGTGGCTAAGGTCTCGAAAATTCTCGTCTCACTTCCATTTGAGACAATGGCCCCGTTCTCCCCTAACGTCAGAATGACCAGCTTGACGCCAAGCTTAAGAAATTTCTCCAGCTGCCGAAAAGGAGTATCTTTACCAAATAATCTCTCGGCATCATCCTCGGATGGCTTGATAATATCCACTCTAGAGATTAAGTTTTTCACATACTGTACGCCATCTTCACCCTTCTGCCAAATTCCAGAATGATAGTTGGGATCGAAGCCTATCAGCATTCTCTGTTCTCTCGCTTCTTCAATAATCCGTTCTATAGTTTGCCGGGAAGGAGTTTTGGATACGGGCCAGCAGGAAAAGTGAACTATTCTGGAAGTTTTCAAAGCTTCATCAAGAAAAGGAGTATATTCCAGATGATAGTCTGCACCGCGGTAAAAAATCGGAGTCGGAGTCGATTTACTCTTTGACACCACCACCATGCTCGTGGAATTGGGGTTCCGCTGAATGCCCTGCGTCTCCAGTCCTTCCCCGCGAAGCCGGTCCACAAGAAACCCGCCGAAGCCGTCCTCGCCAACTGCAGACACCATAATGGAGCTGATTCCAAGCTTCCTTACGTTAATCGCAATATTCGAAGGAGAACCTCCCGGGAATTTTGTATATCCAGCAGACTGAAAAGTGTCATCATACTCATTGGAGATCATGTCAACGAGCAGCTCCCCTACCGCCAGAAGGTCATTGGCTTTATTTTCAAAAATCAGCTTATCCTGAAAACCAATCATATAATTGCCCCCTTGCTTTATATAAAAGCATTTCACTATAAGTTTAGCCGGACACCCGGGACGATGGCTTCAAGAAATCAGTTCTTTTTTTACAAAAAAACGGCCTAAGCCACGTAAAAAAAGCGACTTATCTGCAGATAAGTCGCTTTCTAAACTAAACTATGATTGGACAAGCTTCCGTTGCGTCCGCTTCCCCACTGACGTCGTGCAGATAGTCCAGCAATTGCTGCGACCCAAGTTAGTGCCAGAGTAAACAATGTGAGTATGCCCGCAACCGCCAGCCATGAGAGCACTCCTGCCGATGTGCGAAAACCCATAATTAATGCAACAAGTATGTATGATAATTTACCCGTTAGGTCTTTCAAAAAAAGAAGCACACCAGTAGGCGTGCTTCTTATTGCTGCTTAGCTGTAATTATTTTATTCATTCCCCATTGTACTGATGTCGATCACAAATCGATACCGGACATCGGAGGCTAATACCCGTTCCCAGGCTTCATCAATCCGATTAGCAGAGATCACCTCAATTTCAGGGGCAATGCCGTGTTCAGCACAGAAATCAAGCATCTCCTGCGTTTCACGAATCCCGCCGATCATTGATCCGGCAAACGACCGGCGATGACCGATAAGTGACATTACATTTACCGGCAACGGTTCCGCTGGCGCCCCGACATTGACCAGCGTACCATTCAATGCCAGCAACGACAGGTAAGCATTGATATCAATTTTTGCACTCACAGTATTAATGATGAGGTCAAACGAACCGGCCAATTGCTTAAACGTTTCCTTATCACTGGTTGCATAATAGTAATCTGCACCAAGCTCCAAGCCGTCTTCTTTCTTCTTCAATGTCTGTGATAAAACAGTAACCTCTGCCCCCATAGCATGAGCAAGCTTCAGAGCCATGTGCCCAAGTCCGCCAAGTCCAACAACAGCTACCTTCTTGCCTGGTCCGGCACCCCAATGGCACAGCGGTGAATATGTCGTGATGCCGGCACAGAGTAGCGGAGCTGCAGCATCCAGCTCTATGCCATCCGGAATTCGAACCACAAACTCTTCGGTTACGACGATGTGGGTGGAATAACCGCCTTGCGTATATTGGCCATATTTGTCTAAAGCTCCATAAGTGCCCGTCATTCCATTGAGACAATACTGCTCTTCTCCCTTATGGCAATTCGTACACTCTCCGCAGGAGTCGACCATACAGCCTACCCCTACACGGTCGCCGACGGCAAACTTTGTGACTTCTGCACCAATCTGAGTGACGATTCCGGCAATCTCGTGTCCTGGAACAAGCGGATAGTTAACCGGTCCCCATTCGCCGCGGGCGGTATGAATGTCAGAGTGGCAAATCCCGGCGTACTTAATCTCAATGAGGACATCATGTGGTTGAAGTTCTCTCCGCTCTATGGTAGTCAGTTTGAACGGACCTTCCGGACTAAATGTAGCGCGTGCATTAACAGTTAACATTGTAGTACCTCCTGCAATAATAATTATTTTAATGGAATCTAAGCTGGATAATGTTCCTTATCTGAAAATTGTTTAGTAGGAGCAACCGCAAAATTTCTTAGTAAAATAGCTACCACACTCAGTAGCAATGAGAGAATTCCGACCCATACGACATATTTAGTACCCCAGCCTGATATAAATACTCCGCCTAAGGCAGCCCCAAAAGTTGTTCCTAAATTTGCGGAGGTTAAAAATAAACCATTGGCGAAATCAGGGGCCTCAGGTGCTGCAGACATTATCCAGTATTGATTGAAGTTGCCTCCGATCCCTGCTAATACCCCCCAAATTACAGTAATAATAGACATGGGTATACTGAACTGGCCAAATAGGAAAAATACAATGTAAAGAGTCCCTAGTAAGAAAGGAAAGGCTATAATTGATTTCTTCGCATATCTGGTTAGCAATTTCCCGGCGATTACATTCCCGATCATATTGGCCCCGCCGAATAGAATTAATAATAAACTGATGGAATTCGCAGACATATGCGTAACGGTATTCAGATATTCAGCTAAGTAACTATATACTCCAAATACGGCTGAGTTCAGTAAGATGACCGTTACAATGGATAGCCAGGTAACTGATTTTTTTAATACCCTTACTTGTAATCCATAAGAGAGCCTTTCTTTAACAGGCATTGAGGGTATGAATAATATTGTAGCCATAAGCACCACAGCATTAATAAAAGCAAAGAATGCCATCGCCATTTCGACAGAAACGGCAGAAGCTATAAAACTCACGATGGGTACCCCGACGACCATCCCTGCAGATACTCCAATAAAAACCTTTGAAACAGCTTTTGGAACGTCCTCCTTGCTAACCGAGGCTGCAGCCACCGAAAAAGCCATGGAACAGTAAATCGGATGAAAAAAAGCCGGGATTACGCGAGCGATTAATGCAATTGTAAAGTTTGTTGTAAATATGGATACGATGTTTCCTAGAAGAAAAACACCAAGCACAAGCAGCATGACCTTTTTCCGGTTCATTCCTGAAAACAATAAGGGCATGGTCGGGCCGGATACCGCAACAGCCAGTGCAAAACCACTTACGAGCAGACCTGCTTGAGATACACTGACATTATAGTGGTCCGCAAGGGCGGGCAAGATCCCGATCACTCCCATCTCGGTGTTGATGATTCCGAAAACTCCTGTGGTTAATATGAAGAGTAATAAAAGATTACGTTTGGCCAAGAAAACAACTCCTAACTTTAACCCATTCCTTCTTTAGCTTCCCCGTAATCGAGTGAAGTGGACAAAATGAATTTAGAATGAATAAACAACACAATTTGTTTAATCGACATTCATCTATTATTATAGAGGCGAGAAGCGTACATTCAATGGTCAAAAATTATCGATCTGTTGAGATATCAACAGATCATTTAAAATTGTTGATTATGTTAGAAATTTAGGGGGAAATAGTGATGGCAAAGCTGGACCGGAGAATTCAGAAAACACAGGAAGCTTTGAAGAATGCGGTTATTGAGCTGATGGGTGAAAAAGATTTCGATAATATCACCATTCAGGACATCGCAGACCGGGCTAATCTAAACCGGGGTACCATTTATCTGCATTATCAGGACAAATATGATTTGCTAGACAAGCTAATTGAGTCACAAATCAATGAAATAGCAGAGATGGATAAATGGGCATGTGATGAAGACTGGATGGATGCTTTTATTCCTTATTTTGAATATTTCAAGCAAAACCATTTGTTCTTCTACACCATGTTAACCAGTAAAGGGGCAGGTCCGTCCTATTTTAGAACCCGGCTTCTTGCTCACTGTATAAAAGGATTTCAAAGTGAGATTGATAAGGAGAGCGGTAAAAATAATAATTTAAAGGATGATGTAATTCTGCAGTATGCCGGAACCGCTTATGTAGGCGTAATTGAATGGTGGATCATGAATGGGATGCCCTATCCGCCGCAGGAAATGGCCAAACAAGTGGGGGCTTTATTAGAAAGAAGTCTATGACTCCTAACAACAAAAGCGAGCTATTTAATGAGATGAGTAAAAGGATTAGGCAATGATATGACATGAATGATATAACGATTCCTTTATCATCTGGAGCATAATAAGTATGTAATGGATAAGCGTTACCGATTGAGAAACTACAATTCTAAACTTACCGCTGCCTCCTATCTGAATGAAGAAGCCGTTGGCAGAGCGATCAAACGTAGCGGCATTGCAAGAGATGAGTTATTTATCACTACGAAGCTTTGGGTTCAGGATACTGGTTATGAGCGCACGAAGAAAGCGTTTGAGAATTCACTCAATAGATTGCAACTGGATTATTTGGATTTGTATTTGATTCATCAGCCGTTTGGTGATGTGTATAGCTCCTGGCGCGCGATGGAGGAATTATACCGTGAAGGAAAGGTCCGTGCAATTGGCGTAAGTAACTTTCATATGGACCGCCTAATTGATCTAATTATTCATAATGAAGTCGTTCCTGCCGTAAATCAGGTTGAAACGCATCCTTTCAATCAGCAAATCGAAAGTGAAGCATTCATGAAAGAGAACAAGGTACAAATCGAGTCATGGGCGCCTTTTGCTGAAGGAAAGAATAACCTTTTCCAGAATGAGCTATTGGTATCCATCGCTGAAAAGTATAATAAATCTGTTGCTCAGGTCGTCTTACGCTGGTTAACCCAAAGAGAGGTTGTAGTCATTCCGAAATCGGTTCGCAAAGAAAGAATGGTCGAAAATTTCAGTATCTTTGACTTCCAATTAAGCGAAGAAGATATGAATGCGATTATGGCGTTAGACACGAAAGAGAGCTTGTTCTTCTCCCACCGCGATCCTGAAATGGTCAAATGGATTGGTAACCGTAAATTAGATATCTGACAATCTTAAGATACTAAAACAAGAGCAGATTGCATAATTGCAGCTGCTCTTGTTTCGTTTGGTGGTTTTGTCTCAGTGATAGGATTGTTATCCCGCCTATTCCTGCACAACGTTATCTATAACGATTACTTTTGATCTATAATCGAGAAAAGAAAATTGGAGGAATCATCATGTCGGAGGAAATCCTTAATCAACAAAAAAAACTGGCAAAGCTCATCGAGCAATTTTCACCGAAAGATGGAGTGTTTGAGACAGCTATTCCCAATCTAGCTATAATCCGATACTCCGAAGTATCTGAACCTGCGTACAGGGTGTATAAACCTTCTTATTGCGTTATTGCTCAAGGGTTAAAAGAGGTGCTCTTGGCTCAAGAACGATTTGAATACGGATCAGCAGATTATTTGATTGCTTCCATGAATTTGCCTGTAGTCGGCCAGATCATTAGAGCTTCCTCTGAAACACCTTATCTGAGCATTAAATTAGAATTTACACATGACCAGATTTTAGAGGTTATCAACGAGGCTAACGTTCGCACGGTGCCGAATGACAATGCAAAGCGTGCCCTGTTTGTAGGTCAGATGGAGCATTCCTTAATGGATGCGACGCTAAGACTCATTGAATTGCTGAACCGGCCAGAGGACATCCCGTACCTAGCTCCACTATTTACAAAGGAAATTCTTTATACCCTTCTGAAGGGGCCTTACGGTGTTACACTAGGTCAAATAGCAATGGAAGGCAGCAATACCTATCGAATCAGAGAAGTAATTGATCACATTACTACAAATTTCAATCAATCTATGCGTGTTGAAGAGCTTGCCGAAGCGGCGAGTATTGCTCTCTGAATCTGCAGAAGCTGCTGAAGTTGCTTTCCGGGTCGGTTATGAGAGTTCTTCCCAATTCAGCCGTGAATATTCCCGTATGTTTGGTTCACCTCCAAGATCCGACGTAAAACAATTAAAGGAAATATACGACCCCGCTAAAAGTATCGTTTTCTTAGGGGACTAATGTTTTACATTTTTCACCACTTCATAAGCTCTTTGATTTGAGCAGTCAGTTTATTCGCCGCTTTACTATGAGTAGCTTGAGACGGGTGGAAGTCGGCGGCGTAGCCGTCAGCTGCCAGCTGCTCGTCAAACTTCATTGCGGTAATATTGCTGTCGGCTGTTTCCCGGCTATACCCGCTAACAGCTTGTTCGACATAAGGATACAGTCTATCCCCCATAATCCCCAGCGTACACAGAATTGAGGCATGAGGATTGTTGCATCTGACCATTTTTAGAAATTCAATATACTTCCGGGCATATTCTGCTTGCTTACTGGCTTCCTCTTTGGTATAGGAATCATCGTTCGTTCCGAGGTTAATGATAATCAGATCAGGCGCAAACTTATTGAAATCCCAGTGTACGTCTTGGGGCAGTAGTGTACCATCAAATTCCCCCTCAGACTTGCCCACTTTTTCATAGTAATCCGGGATAAGATGAGTGGTAAGCTTTTGATCGTTTTCCGTGTAGCCTGTGATGATGCCGTATCCGCTGTATGAAACCATGCTATAGTCAGCCTTAAGCTGCTGAGCTGTCAGGTAGGCATAGGTTTTTGTGACATCTTCCGTAGCCGTGGAAAAAGAATGCAGCTCGTATTCATCATCAACGCCATAGCCGCAGGTAATGGAATCGCCGATGAATTCAATTGTATGTAATTTTGGCGGGGTTGGCTTAATGCCATCCGCAGCATCGACAGCGATCTCTTGAATCCCAACTGTTGACATCGCAGCCTCTGATAGTTTAATAACCGTTACCGTTATATCCTGCACAGTATCGCTTTCAAATACAGTATACGTTTTAGTCGGTGTGTCCAGTTGATCGTCAATTACCCGTTTGCCGTTTACGCAGATGCCAATTCGAGCCAAGTTATTACCGGTTGAGGCGATAGCATCACCTTTTAATGTAATCTCCGCTTTTCTGCCATGGAATGAAAATTCCACACCGCCGCCTGAGAGAGCCAGCCACAGTACTTCGTTGTAGTAGTGGGTCCGCCCGATGATCTTCACATGTTGCTCTGTTGCTTTAAACACTTGAGTTGTTGATGACATAATGTACCTTCTTTCGCAGCTTGTATATCAGTAACAGTAACAAAGGCACTTTCTATTTTCAATAAGTTGCTCTAATTTAGATGGGGAGTAATCGCAGGGGAAAGGATATTTGTTTCTTCCATTGACAAGCTAATGTTAGTTCAACGGATTAATACACAACTAAAATCCAAACTCTGTTACTCTTTCAAGCCATTCACGCATAAGCGACTCAAATAATAGAGCCTGTTCAATCTGAAGATTATGGCCTGCTCGGTCTAGAACGGCAAAGGTTGCTCTAGGATAATTGTCTAAAATTCTAAAAGCATCTATGTAACCAACGACAGCATCTTGTCGCCCAAGAGTAAATACTGTTGGTTTATCGAAAACTAATTCATCGATATTGGTGGAAAATCCATAATTTCTTTGAATCTTGCTAAGAAAATCGTAGTCAGCGATTTTACAACCTGCCACTATCTCTTCAGAATACCTTTTCCAATTATATTCATTGAGAACGACTTGATTGGCGCTAAAATCACTTATTTGCTCTTCACTTAAGGTGTCCATAAACTCGCGATCACGATGAACAACAAAATGCTCGGGAAGTATTCTTCTTTTGTGTTCAGGAATTATTAATGGACAAATCAGTGCAGCACCACCAATACGATCTTTATGTCTATTAATTATTCCTCTTGTAATATATCCACCGTATGATTCGCCTGCTATGAGATAATCTTGGTTTGGGACAAGAGTTTCAATAAAATTTATAACTGCTTCCAGCATATCATCTGAATTACATATTTGATCGTAATCCTTTGTTTGTCCCATTCCAGGCAGGTCAAGATAGATACGACGCCAACCGGGGATGTCTTCAAATATCGGTTCCATACACCCACTCATTAACCGATGGTCTGGTGTAAAACCATGGATCATTATAATCGGTTTACCTGTACCAATTTCCTCATAATATATATTGGCATTCTTGACTTTACAATATGGCATACAGACTCCTCCAATTGAGCTATTTATAATGTGCTTGTACTAAAGAAAAATCTACATTGCTTTATCGAGCAAACCAGATATCCTCATCTATTATCTTAAATACCATTATGGGATTCCCTCACATCATTGTTACTTTCTCTATCACCTGAGGGGGAGCAAACGACCGATAATATCCATTTCGCCGCCAATTTCGGATTGGAGGCGTTCAAGCTTTTCCTCTGCCGCTGAAAAAATCACCGCCGTCGACGGGCCTCCTGAGGCATTCAGCTTTTCTGTGATCCCTGGAACTGCCTGAAAAATGCAGCCGTTCAGCTCTGCCAGAAGTCCTGCTTCATACCCGGCCCCCTTAGAGCCGACCGGATGAATCTCATGCACCTCAGGCGAGGCTACAAGTGACTGCAACTGCCGGATACTGCATACTCTTGCCTCTTGTTCCAATACTGCGCTTCCGATCAGCGGTTCCCCTAACATAACCACACAGTCTCCGGCAACCGACCGCATCAGCTTCAGCCGTTCCTCATCGGTTTCCCCGATTACGGTAATCCCTACGCCGGTCTGGCACGATTTGAAATTGTCTTCCGTGCTGCCGTTCAAATGAGCCTCCGTGAGTCCAGCTTCGTCCAGCAGCTTTTGTACCCCGCGGATAATTTCGCTCCCTGTCGGATACTTTTCCACAGCTAGGGTATCCACTACGGTAAGAATGTCCGCGCCCACGGACAGAACTTCCATAACCGCAACTCTGGCTGTATAATAGCCGACTATATCTGGCGGAGTCTGCACAGCATCCATTGGCTTGTTCCCGATACTTGCGCTGGAGTCACAGCCTATGACCAATAAGCGGCTCCCCGCTCTTCGCACTAAAGTTAAATCGCGAATTTTTTGTATTGATGGTTTCATTTATTGCAATCCCCCTGACAACTTTGTAAGCATTGAAGTTCGGATTTTTCAATCCTGTTATATTTGTGATTATGAAAATGTTCGATACTATGGCCAAAGAAACCTTTAATGGCCTTTGAGTTGAACAGTTCCTTCTTATCTATCCTGTATGTGATGCTGGACTTTAGTCGAGGTCCGCTACCTACCGCGGTCTGTTCCGAATCACGGAGATATTCGTTACAATATGGCTATGTCTTTTGGAGGAGCGATTGATCATGAATTACGAACATAAAGTACAAAGGGAAGTTGCCAACTGGGAACAAAAAATGTTCAAACCGCCGGGATGGCTGGAAAAAACATCGAAAACAATCGGCAATCGAATAAATCATTTAATTCCCCCGAAGGTGCATAACATCATTACGACCACCATACGATCAATCGTGCGTACGGCATTGTTCGGTGCGGAATATACGCCTCGCCGTCCGGTGCAGAGCACTCTAGGTCTGGAGTCTGCCGATAAGGAAGCGAAAGAGTTGTTTGCCTTATATCAAAAAATAGCGGTTGCCGAAGGCGCTGGAACGGGAGCTGGCGGCATTATGCTTAGTATGGTAGACTTTCCAGCCTTAATTGCGATCAAAATGAAATTTTTGTTCGAGCTAGCGCATGTTTACGGTTATGACACCAAGCACTTCTCCGAGCGGGTATTCATTCTCAAGGTATTTCAAATGACCTTTTCGGGGCCGGAAAACCGTGCCAGGTTGCTCTATTCCATCACGCATTGGCATATTGAAAAGGAACAGTGGGTCTCCGACGCCGAATACTCGCGGAATATGGACTGGGAGACATTTCAGATCGAGTATCGTGACGCCATTGACTTCCGGAAAATGCTGCAGATGGTGCCTGGAATCGGTGCTGTCGCAGGCGCATTGGCGAATTACACCATTCTTGAGGAGCTGCGTGAATTCGCCATGAACGCTTACCGCCTGCGCAGATTGCACGATGACTTCGAGGCTTTGGGTTGATCCTCTCTCTGTCGCCATATACATTCAAGCCATTACAATATTTCGATATACCCTTCTGTTCCATGCACGCGAATTTGTTGCCCATCTTTTATCAGTTTGGTAGCCTGCTCCACTCCGACAACTGCTGGTAAGCCATATTCACGTGCGATAACTGCACCATGGGTCATCAGTCCGCCTACTTCGGTGACTAGGCCTTTTATGGATACAAACAATGGTGTCCAGCTAGGGTCAGTAAATGAGGTGACTAATATATCTCCATCTTCTAGATCAGCATCTTCCATGGTTAAGATGACACGTGCCCGCCCCTCTATAACTCCGGAAGAAACAGCTAGACCTACAATAGCTTCGGCTGGCAGATTTTCTCGTTTGTACTCACCCGAAATGATTTCCCCGTCAGACGTGATCACACGTGGTGGAGTTAGTTTTTCATAAAATTTGTATTCGTCTTTTCGTTTGCTGATGATCTGGTAATCTAGTTTGTTTGTGCGTACGACTTCGTGAAGTTCTTCAAAAGTGAGGTGGAATATATCTTCCTTTTCATGAATGACGCCCGCTTGTACGAGTTGTCCCGCTTCTTTCAGTAGAGCCTGCTTATAAACAAAGTAGCGGTTAACCATGCCGTATTTGGGATATTCCCGGTAACCGATGAAATTTCGGATGAGGTCGATCATTCGTTTTGTTTCTTTGGCTTTTTGTTCACCATCCGGTAATTGCTTCAATCGATCTAATAATTCTTGTTCTTTTTTCAAAGCTTCCTGTCGCCCTTGCTCAAATTTCCGGTGGCTGGCATTAGGCTCAAAGTTTTTGATATTACCAAGAATTATGGGGACAAGTGTAATTGGTTTTTCACTCCAACGAGTTCTCGAAATATCGATTTCACCGGCACATCGCATTCCGTATTTGCCCAGATAAGCATAGATAGCGTCTTGAGTTTCCTGTCCACCATCAAACTTAACCAGTTCATCCAAAAAATGTTCATCTTTTACATGTTGTAAATAATCAATGACTTCCGGATAAGGACGAATCACATCTGCGACATCCAATAGCGCCAGACCCATTTCCGAAGTAATGTTGTTTGGTACAGATTGAGAAAGCGTATCTGCTGCGTTTTTTTCACCTAACCACTCGTACATTTTTTCATTGATCCATGCTGAAGCATCCATAGCAGTCATAAACACCGCCGTACTTTGTGGGTCAAATAAGATCTTCTTTAATTGGGCGATATCTTCCAGGATAAAATCAAACAAATTCGATCCTGATTTCGTTCGGATGTTTTGTTTCAACTCTTCTATCGATGTTTGACTACGCTTAATCAAATCTGAAACGATGGTCGGATCGTTTTCGATTGGTGCTTGAAACCCCGCAGACGAAATACCTTTATTGCTTTTACCAATACTCTGTTCTTTTTTATCATTTGGTAACGATTTTATAAAATCTCCTCGCTCAATTATGGTCATAACTGCGTCTTTTATGAGCGGATCGTGTTGTCCCATGGCATTTAATAAATTTTCTCTGCTATCAGGTGAAGCCAGATTAGGTGTGATATCAACAAACAACCTTCCACCAGCTTTTCGCATAGGTGCAGGAGTAATTAACAGATGAAAAGACAGTCCCAATGGTTTCATGGGATCAGTCATCATTTGTTGATGGCCGACAGATACGTAAACGTGATTCTCTTGATCATTTGCTTCAGGAATCGGGAATAAAGTAGTGATTGGCCGGCTCTGGACGATATAAAAGGTATCATGGTCCAGACACCATTCGATATCTTGTGGACAGCCAAAATAAGCTTCGATCTGTCTTCCGATCCGTGCCAGCTGTAAAATTTGTTGTTCAGTAAGTGTTTGAGCCTTTTGCTGATCGGGATCGAGCTGCCGGGTTTCAGTGCCGCCTTCTGGTAGTCCATAGATAGCCAATTGTTTGGTTGATATGATCTTATCGACGATTTCCTCTTCCTGTACTTTATAACAATCGGGAGAGACCAGACCAGAAACCAGTGCTTCTCCGAGTCCAAAACTGGCATCGATGGATAGCAGCTTCCTGTTATTGCTAATCGGATCAGCGGTGAACAATATCCCTGAAGCCTGCGGGAATACCATCCTTTGAACGATCACGGATAAATAAACTTGACTGTGATCAAATCCATTCTGCATACGGTAGATTACTGCTCGGTCCGTAAATAGCGAAGCCCAACATTTGCTGATATGCTGCAGGATGGCTTTTTTGCCGATGATATTTAAATAGGTGTCTTGTTGACCCGCAAAAGAGGCATGCGGCAAATCTTCGGCAGTCGCACTAGAACGTACTGCAAAGCCATGCTCTTCACCAAGCTGGGAGAGAAAGTGAGTTACTGCTTTCACAACATCGGAAGGAATTTCTGCTTCCATAATGAGTTGTCGAATCTTCCGGCTGATTTCACCAATTTGATCCCGATCTTCTACTTTTAGCATGGTTAACCGACTGAGCAAAGCAGAATACGTTTCGTTTTGTGCGATGGTTTTTTGATATCCCGCTGTTGTAACACAAAATCCTTCGGGTACTTTTATTCCTTCTATTTTTGATAATTCCCCTAAATGGAGCCCTTTTCCGCCAACGAGCAAAAGCTGCATATTGTCCACTTCCTGAAATCCGAGAACCATAGAACTCATTTAACATCTCTCCTAACCATTAAATTGAGAAAAAAACATTTGACAAGAGTTCACCGGCATGGTACATTTAAAATGTAAGATGAGATATTAATGTCTATACATATTATAAAAGACGCAGACTGATTATATCATCGTGTCTGTTTATATGCAATATAGAAGAACCTGATAAATTACTCAGGTTCTTTTTTGATTTCCCGCTTCCCTTAGTATCATCATTAAGTGATCACTTTTTCACTTATATCAACACAAAAAAACGGCTGCCGATCATTTAGCAGCCGTTTTTTGTGTGCATTTGTCGAGCCTGATCCAGTTACTTTTGGACCGTTACGATCATCTTCGCCGTTCTGGTCTCACCCGCCGGGTTGCGTAACACAGCCTCGTATTCATAGGTTCCCGGAGCCTTTCCGGAGATTGCTGTTACTGCTGATTGGGCGCCGGGGGTATGAACCTGCAGAGTTTGCGTGTCTACCAGAACTCCATTCTCATAGAGCTCATATTCGGTAGCATTTGTCCCCCACCACAGATTCATACTGACGCTAAAACTACCGTCTCCATCCCAGTTGTCGTTCGATAATACCGCTTGCCCCGGGGATGCATCGGTGACGGTCACAGTCAGCGGCGAACCTTTCGTCGTCCCCAGTGAATTGATTAGTTCACCGGTATAGACATACGTCCCGTTCCGCTTGCCGGTAACATCCATCTGCACGGACTGGGCGGATGGAGAGTGGTCAGCCAGAGGCACTTCTTTGATCAGCTTGCCATCCTCGTACAGCTTGAAAAGAGTCCCGTTGTTGCCCCACCAGAGATTCATCGTAATAGTGTAATCTCCGTCTCTCAGACCCGTATCGTGCCCGTTATTATCGGACAACACTGGAGTGCTTGGAGCGCTGCTCGCCAGCGGCGTCACCTGGCTGAGCCATGCGGCCCACTTACGCAGCGCGTCTGCCTGTTCAGCCGTAAATACCGTATCTCTGCTGGCATCAACCTCATTGGCGTATGCTGCGAGCAGCTGGCGCGCCATCGCACCATCACGCGCATTCGCCGATTGTTCAGCCTGCTGCAGCTTACCGGCAAGCTGTTCAGCAACCGCTCCTGCACCCGGGTCTTCCGATTCGGCTGCAAAGGTGCGTGTCAGCTCTGCCAGGCTTACGAAGGTAGCAGTAACTCCGAAGCTGAAGTCAACGCTGCTCTCCCGGCCCGCACGGTCATAGACCGCTGCAGTTACTGAATTCAAGCCTGGCTCCAGCGTATAAGCCGGGGCATTCAACATTACGCCATTCGGCTCGGCCACGCCGGAGGCCGTATCGGCAACCGTGTAAGTGATGTCTACGTGTTGATCAATAGTGTATTCCGTTTGACCCTGAATCGCGATGGCCGGAGGTGCGAGATCAATCGGCACCGAAAGCGACTGTTTGGTCTCCTTGTTGCCGTCCAGATCAACGCTCCAGTAGGTCACGGTGTGATTGCCCTCATCGCTCAGAATTAGATGCGTGCCACTCACAATTTCGCCGCCATCGACTTGGTAATAGGTCTCGTCAACTCCCGGGTCTTCATCCGTCGCGGTAAATGTTACTTTTACCGCTGAAGTATACCACCCGTTCTGCGACTCACCTTCTACTGCCGAGGTCGTATGCGGTGCTGTCGTATCCGATGGTTCCTCTTCCAGTATGACAAGGTCAGACAGCGGAATATCCAGCTCTTGCACAAGCCGTGCCACCATCTCGGATACCTTGACCGCACCGTTCATCTGAAGATGGGTATTATCCTCAGTTGTACCTACCCACATGAAAATAGATTTGGTACCCTCAGGACCAAGCTCCTGGAAATATTTCCAGCTGGCCTGATTCAGATCGATCAGTAATGCTCCGGTTTCTTGCGCCGTATCTTTCATTGCCTGCACATATTCCGGGAAGCTCTTGTTCAATACTTCTCCGGTAAAATCGCGACGGTTGACCGGCGTAACCAGAACCGGAATTCCGCCTCTCTGTACAGTGCCGTTAATGTAATCTTTCAAATACACCTTGAACTGCTCAGGTGTAAGGTAACGCTCAGGGCGGGATGGTGTGGAATCATTATGGGACCACTGCATGAACAGATAATCCCCTTCGTGAATGCCCAGCAGAATGTTGTTGAGATATCCGCCTACGAGGAAGGTTTTACTGCTTAGGCCGCTTACAGCCCGGTTATCGATACTGATCTGATCCAGATCGAAGTACCCTTTAAGCGTTTCGCCCCATCCGGCCTGAGGACGATAGCTTTCCGCATAGTTGGCTACCGTGGAATCACTTGCCAGATAAATAACCGGCTGATCGCCCGCACCGTTGCCCGGCAGACGCTCAATCTTCAGCGCGTTGATCTTTGGCGTGCTGCCTGAGAACTCAAAG
This sequence comes from Paenibacillus sp. IHBB 3054, assembly GCF_051594305.1. NCBI lineage: Bacteria > Bacillati > Bacillota > Bacilli > Caryophanales > Paenibacillaceae > Paenibacillus > Paenibacillus sp. IHBB 3054. Next base: position 40,527 of record NZ_JBOFBG010000024.1, read on the forward strand.
TTAAAGACGCCGTCAATCAGGGCGATGTCATATGAAATTTCCTTAAATTCACCCTTCGGTACAGTTGTAACCGGCAATTTGGGCATTTGTTCTACAACAACCCCTGCGTTGGTCGATTCTTGCGAATCACCAATGGTCATTGTTACCCTGTAATTGGCCGGCTCCATTTCCACCAGGAAGGAGGTGCCGTTCACGCGGGTGAAATCCTCCTTCAGGTCATCCCCGGTTTCCCGGTTCTCATCCTGGACTAGAGCGGTATCGGCAAAGCCATAGCCATTTCCTTCCAGGTAAGCTCTTTTGGCGTCTACCTTCGTGTATCCTTCAGCAGCGTTTCCAGAGCCAAAATCAAACTTGTACTCGCTTATCTCGCCTACCAGTTGGCTTGTTAACGAATCCCTCGCGACCGTCAGCATGTTCATTGCATGGTCGACCTGGGCCTGCGTCGCTTCCGTACCGATGATCGCTTCCACAGCCGCCAAACCTTTATTCAGCACCGCTTTGGATGCTTCTGTATAAGCCGACAGATCCAATGCTTTCACCTTGTCATGAAGCGCAATCAATGCCTTCTGATCGCCGGCAACCGGCGGCAGCTTCGTCCCTTCAATCTTCACGTTATCGATCTGAGTGGTCCAGTTCAGTGTTCCTCCCCCGCCCTTTCTTGTTCCCAGGAAGCGGAGTGCCCTTGCGTTATTGGCGTAAACGCCGGGATTCATCGGAATATCCTCGATCGTCTGCGTGACAGTGGGGTCCGCCAGGCTAGTCAACGTCAAATCTATCGTCTTCTTAGCAAAATTAATATTGACATCCACATTGACCCACTGGTTTTTCAGGATGTTCGTGGCTGTGCCGCCTTCCGGAACAGCTGAGGTGCCGGTACCATAGTCTGCTGTATATGGGCCTGCAAAATAATGGATTTTCGTATCTGGACTTGTGGAGCCGGTCTTTGTTAACAGAGTAAAAATAATATTCTCGTTCGCATCCTGGAGCGACAGATGTCCTTCCGACGGGGATGCGCCCACATTGCCGGAATGCCAGTCAAAATTGACATTGACGATGTCGCCATTCACTGCATCGAACAGGCGGAACACTTTCGCCCGGTGTCCGGAACCGGAACCGCTAAGGGACAGCACCTTGTTCCCGTTCTGCTCTGCGACCGTTCCCGTCATCTGTCCGCCGATACCTGTGGCATTGACCAGCGCATATTCGGAGGCAGCAGGATCGCCCTCAAAGTTTTCCTCATAGACCTGGATCTCCGGTTCCGGCTCGGGTTCCAAAATGTCCGGGTCAATGACATACGGCGAAATGCTTAAATCCATGTCTTTCACCGCTCCCGCAACCAATGCGGCAATGACCTGCGCACCGTAGCTGCTGAAATGCGTATTATCGCCCACGCCGTTCGGGTACTTCGGAAATTCGCCCGGATTGGCGTACAGGAAGATTTTCTCCGTAGCACTCAGGCCGATCTTATCGTAATACGTAACGCTTAACTGGCTCAAATCAATCAGCGGCGCGCCCAGCTCTTCCGCTACTTCTTTGGCAGCCTTCACGTATTCCGGGAAGCTTACGTTGAATTCTTGAGTAATTGTATTAAAATCTCTGCGCCCTACCGGAGTAAGCAGCACCGGTGTTGCGCCGCGCTGTCTGGCGCCGTTCACATAACGGGCCAAATATGTTTTGTAATCCGCCGGAGATGCATACCGGTCCGGAATGCCTGCGCTGGCGTCGTTATGGCCGAAGGAAATAAAGAAGAAATCTCCCGGCTTGATCCGCTCTAGTATCGTGTCCAGACGGCCGTCAACCATAAACGATTTGCTGCTTCTGCCGCCGATCGCATCATTTTGGACCACAACGCCATTAGAAAAATAGCTTCCGAATTGCTGCCCCCAGCCTTCCTGCGGAGCCTGCATGCTACTATAAGATTGCATCGTCGAATCGCCGGCTAAATAGATCGTCGTCGCGGCTCCCGGTGATTTCTCCGGGTATTTCTCGATGATGATTTCCTGCACATCAATAGCCGTGCCGGAGAAGATAAACTCCAGCTGGCCGTCTACCAGTGCAACGTCATAAGAATAGACCCGGGGTTCTCCCGCGTTCACGCTGGTCACGGCCAGCTTCTGAACGAATTCGGATTTGACGCCTACGTTCGAGTCGCGTGCATCATCGCCCAGTTTGAACGTTACCTTGTAATTGGCATTGGGCAGGTCTACGGCGAATTTGGCGTTTTCCGGCAGAGAAACATGGTTTGCATCTACCGTAATTCCGCTTGTCTTCTCGAATCCGTAACCCGTAGCTTGTGCATAGAGTGTATCCTGCACGGCGGTTGTACCAGCCGCAGGGTCAGTACCGAAATCAAAGTGATAGACCTGCTCCGGCACTTCTTTTCCGCCGGTAAGAGCCAAATTCGCTTTAGGGAATTCCGTCGCTTCCGCCCCGAGATAAAATCCCGTGTGAGGCGGCTGGTTGTAACTTACATTCTGCCAGGCTACACCCAGCCGGTATACCGGATCTTGCATCAGCGCGGGAATCCGGTAGCTCGTCGGAATTGTCGTCGTATAGAGTCTGTATTCCGTGCTGTCTTCACTGCGCAGCAGAAGCTCCTCACGCCAATCGCCTAATATATCCGCCTGAAGCGCCGGATTTCCTTTGGTGTGGTTATTGGTCAAGCTCCCTGCTGCCCGGAAGATTTCCTTCAGCTGCTTATTCCCGTAATCCCACTTGTAAATGAGCGGAATACCTTTCGCTGTACTGTTGTTCCATTCGTGGTCGAACAGCTCCCGCTGGAGATCGCCATCCCACCAGATCGCAAAGTTTGCACTTCGCGGCACTTCATTCTGTTCATAAATGACTTCTCCGTTCGCCGCATATCCGCGTGATAAGGGATCCATTTGTCCGTTGACAATCGTGGATGCCCAGGATTCGTAACCAGGATAATTTGGATCAATATCCGCCGACATTCCGCGCCCGGTATCTTTCCCTGTATACTGGCCCCAGATAATTTCTCCTGTAGCGGCATCGCGCATCTCCAGCCCGTATTCGGCATTCGTGTGTTCATGCACGCTGACGATCTGGTAGCCGTCCCGGTTCGGATCGAGCTTGCCGGCATGCATCGCGTCGCCATGGCCGAGTCCGGTGCTGTACAGCAAGCTTCCGTCGTCGTCTATCGCGAGCGCACCATACATGATTTCATCTTTGCCGTCAGCGTCGGCATCCAGCACACTTAAATTGTGATTGCCTTGTCCCTGATATTGTGCCCCTGCCTCGTTGGTGTCAAAGGTCCAACGCTGCACCAATTTTCCGCCAATATAGTCATAAGCCGCCAGCACGGTGCGCGTATAGTAGCCGCGGGCCATGACTACGCTTGGCTTCACGCCGTCCAAGTAGGCAATACCGGCCAGGAACCGGTCTACACGGTTGCCGTATCCGTCGCCCCATGCGCTTACATCGCCTCTTGGAGGCTCATATTCTACGGTGGACACGGCTGCTCCGGTCTGTCCGTCGAACAGCGTAAGATATTCCGGGCCCGTCAGGATATACCCGCCGTCGTTACGGTAATCCTTCGTTCCGTCTCCGATCACGGTGCCTTGACCGTCTTTGGTGCCGTCCGCCGTTTTGACTACAACCTCGGCTTTGCCGTTGCCATCCAGATCATACACCATCAGTTGGGTATAATGAGCTCCGGCGCGGATATTGACACCCAGGTCGATCCGCCAGAGCTTGGTGCCATCAAGTTTAACGGCATCAATATAGACATTGCCGGTATAGCCGGCCTGGGAATTGTCCTTCGAGTTGCTCGGACTCCACAGGAAAACGATTTCAAATTCGCCGTCGCCATCCAAATCCGCCACGGAAGCATCACCGGCATAATAGGAATACGTGCCCCCGTCTTTGGTTCGGCCGTCGGCCGGTTTATCCAGCGGAATGGGTAAATAATCATTATGCCACACCGATACCGTCTCCGGCTGCATTTCTTCCTTGCCGGCAATGACGGCGGAAATCTGATATTGTGAGCTGTCTGCGCCTGTTGTGTCCACATAATTCGTGGCATCGCTGATGGGCGCCGTGTTGACTTTATATCCGTTTTTATACACATTGAAAGCGATTTCATTTGGATCCGTATTTAAATACCGCCAGCTCAAGAACACGCCGTTGTCGGCCAGAACCGCAACCAGACCGCGGTCAAGATACTCCGCCTGACGGGCGGTCTGGTTGCCCGCTGACTCTGCATATCCCGGAGATGGGGGAATCGCAAGCGAAATTACCATTAGAAATGACATAAAGAATGCAAGCACCGGTTTCTTGATGGAAATAGCTTTTATACTCATGTACTTAACTCCTCCTATTTATCTAAAATTCATTTTAGAAATCAGGGGAAAATCCGAACATGAAACCGCCATAACAGCGAAACTTCAATCTTCTTCATATCTTCAAAATGTTCTCTTTGCTCAGTCTTGTGATGATCCCCCCTTTCTTGACCGTATCTGATTTGTGCAACTTTGACTTCATTCTGACACTTCATCTCCGGTCATGTCTTTCATATTGAGCGGATCAAACCCCGCATCCAAATATGCACAAAGTGTATCAAATAATGGAATGATGTTCTTCGCAATAAAGCGCATTTTAGGCCTACATTCGACTTTTTTGCATTTATCTTGATTCTGAACTATAGGTATTTGGAAAAAGAACTTATAACATAAAAACAAAAAAAGCCGTCAATATGGCGGCTTCTGATGCACAAAAAGACTAAATATCTCGCTCCTCATACTGAAAAGGTTCTTCACACGAATAAATCTTATGGAAAAATCCGAAATACGGGATATCGTCTTCCATGCATTTTATACGATACGACAGTTCCTCATCACACTCCGGCTCTTCGCCGTTATTTCGCATTACCTCGAACGCATCTATAATATTCTCCAAGAAGTTTGCTTGAATAAACAAGGGCAATGTATCCAACATCGAATTTTGGATCTTGCTCTCAGATCTGTATCCTGCGAGGACTGTTTCAAAATAATCCTCCATAAACTTTTTACGTTTACCGGCGTCTGGTTCAGATTGTATCCAGCCCATTCCGTTTCCCCAGATACTGGCCAAGTCAAACATATACCAACAGTAACAAGAATTATCGAATCATAAACGGTTATTTGCCCGGTATCAAAATCTATCGAATAATTCCCATCGTTGTAATCAAAATGGTTCAACCCAAAAGTCTCTTTGTTCCTGTCTACCCCTTCTAAGGTATTAAGGAGCTCTACCAACTTCTCCTTAAGCGGAGATAAGGAATCCGGTATCAGTTTATCGATATATTCAGCATTGTATTTGTCAAAAAAACTATACCGGCGATGGATAGGAGTATACTCTTTCGATATTTGGTGCAGTTTCCCCAGGACTTTACCGCAATTATAATAATATTCGGTAATTGGAGCGCCTTCCCGGTACTGATAATTATTTTCTACAAGCATTTTCCCCTTGGCCTTTTTAAACAGGCTGATAAAAAAGATATGATGATTGTGGGTGATCTCTTCCAGCAGATTTCCCTTCCTGGAGCTGACTACATCCGAGACACTTCCTCCATGCTCGAATAAATACCTGATATACTCAAGTTCTCCCAGAAAGTCTTCCCGGCTCCTATCCGGTAAGAAAGCGATTCTGAGTATTTTTGCGTCGGCGCCCTCTTTCTCACAGGTGTATACGACATTCCGCCCTCCGTCATGTGCCTTAACCAGACCGGTTTCATAGCCTTCCAACCCGTATAACTCTGATATTAATGGTAGTAAATATGAATCAACGCTTTTAACAACCTCGTTATAAGTGATAATATCTCTCCTTTGGCTATAACGTATTTATAATAACTTTTGTCCAAACCCCTTCAATATATGTACAGTTTACCAGTTCCTACCGATAACAGGATGGTGAAAAACAATTATAATTGAAATATCCTTCTTCCGTAGTAGCCCGACAAAACAACTTTTTTTAAAATACAAAACCCGCGCGGGGCGCGGGTTCTTAATTACTTTAATATTCTCCTTTAATTACAAAAAACGAACCCCGAATTGTTCCAGCTAGTTTAGACTTCTGCCTGGCAAACTTAAACTTTGCTTCCAACTCCTTTGGGACCTCCATCCCCTCAGAAAGCTTAAAACCAACGGCCCGCTTCTTAGGGTCATCCACCGTATACATGACATTGATCGCAAGACCATCCTCATAAAAGACGTAGGTAAATTGGATATTTTCCACTTGAAAACGCGATGTTTCTAAAGGTTTGGCCGCAAACTCAATATCACGTTCTTCTTTCAAAATCCGGTTCACATAAGCAAGGGTTTCCTGGCTTTCGCTGGCTGGGACAACCGTAAATTCATGCTTGTACTTATTCATAAAGTAACGGGCTTCATTCGCACGTAAACCGGCAAGTGTTTCTACTACAGGTGAAGATTCTAAACCAATCGTAGACACATTTTTAAAATCAACGATATAGGACATGCCTATGCCTCCTTCTATATTCTTTATTTCCTTATAACAGGAATCCACATTTCACCAAAAACTAATCCGTTTCGCTGCCCCATCTCAACCGTTGTATTTGGCCCGCCAACATACGCAACATTTTTTGCTTCCGGCAAGGCTTGACCAAAGGCAAGGCCGGCAAGGTTATTATTCAGTTCATCAGCCGTCTTCGCTTCCCCTTTAACAACCAGGTATTCCCCCTTAGGAAATTGAATAACTCTGGCTTCTTCTGGTGCAGCTGCTTCGGTCATAACGCCAGCATAATGCATCATCTTGCTATTCACCGCTTCGTTCACGGTAAAAATGTAGTTATTTGCGGCTATGCCTTTTAAATAATCAAGCCTTCCATCTTGGCTGACGGCCTGCCAAAAATCAGACTTTTCCTTGTTTATGCCAGCATAGTCTGTGTAATCACTTGTAAGCTCCGTTCCTAAACCTATAACGGTAAAGCTGTCTTTTTCTTCTAAGGTATATTCTGCCATATTCAAAACCTGCCTTCTTGTTAAATTAATCAAATGATTTGTCTTCTTCACTTGATAAGTATATGATAGCCTTAAATCATGTCAAAAAATGATACTGTTTAGGAGTCCGATGAAAAAAGTTGAACGGATTAATATCATCATGCGGTATATCAACAACCGTGCCCACTTTACAATTTCAGAAATCATGCAGGAATTTAACATCTCCCGTTCGACAGCTATTAGAGACATCAGAGAAATTGAGGCCTTAGGGATGCCGCTTGTAGCTGAAGTTGGACGGGATGGGGGTTATTTTGTCATGCGAAACTCAGTACTTCCCGTCGTTCGCTTTACCAATAATGAGGTCAAAGCCCTTTTTATTGCCTTTATGGCCACTAGAAATCAACAACTTCCCTATCTAAAGAGTCGTCAGTCTTTATCTGAAAAATTACTGGGTCTCATCTCAGAAAACCAGCAAGAAGAGCTTTTTCTTCTAAATCAAAGCTTGCTTTTTGAAGGGACCAACCCCAACAATCCCGACCTGCTTGATCTTTCAGACCTCCCCCATCCCATGTTAGAAAAACTGATCCAAATCCTTCTTTCGGACAGCTATTTATTGATTACTATCAAAGAAGAGAAGGTAATAAAGTCTTATCCAATTTATCTCTTGCACCTTTATCGTGAAAAAAGCCTTTGGCTGATCGAAGGTTTTGACTTGAAAGAAGAAAAGAAGCGGATTTTTCCTGTCGACCATCTCACTAGTGTCATACCCTACCCGACAAAAAAAAGATTAAGTAAGAAAAAGATTTTAGAAAAGCTAAGTAAGCAGGAAGAAGTAATCAACCTGGTCTTTGAGCTTGGTCCAAAAGCGATTGCCCAGTTCAAAAAATACCATCCTTTAAAGGTTTCAATCTTCTATACGAATCCTTACCAGACCACAGCCGTTCTAAAGTCTTTTATCAATGTTAATAAGCCTGAAGAATTGACCGAAATAACAAATTGGCTACTTTTCCTCGGTGAGGATATAAAGGTTAGGGAATTGCCGGAAGAAGTCTTACAAGGTTTGCAAGAGAGATTATACTTATACTGCCCATAATTAGTATTTAGTTATCCCCTATTTCTGCACACCCGCGCCTGGCGCGGGTTTTTAATGGAATAATTATTCACCAGTTTCAGCAAATTGTTTGATGCGCTCGCCCACTTGGTCACGTACCCGCTGAAAGACAGCCCATTTTTCTTCATCTGTTCCTTGCGCTTTCGCTGGATCATCAAATCCCCAGTGCTCACGTTTCACTTTGGGAGGGGTAATTGGACATTTATCTGCGGCATCTCCACATAAAGTAATCACGAGATCGGAGTTGTTCAGCAGCTGTGGATCAATAATATCCGAGGTTTGACTTGAAATATTAATACCCACTTCGTTCATGGCTTGTACGGCCTTCGGATTTAAACCATGAGCTTCAATGCCAGCACTATATACATTCCACTCGTCACTCAGGTATTTTTTCGCCCAACCTTCGGCCATCTGGCTCCGGCAGGAATTTCCTGTACACAAAAAGTAAATGGTTTTCTTATCCATGATTTATAATCTCCTTTAGTTTTAAAATAGGATCAATGTTATATATAAGCCCAGCAGTGTGATGAAAAGCGTGGGAATCGTCAGAATTATACCTGTTTTGAAATACGTTCCCCAGGATATCTTCACACCTTTGGTCGAAAGCACATGAAGCCACAGCAAGGTAGCCAGTGAACCAATCGGTGTAATCTTCGGTCCTAAGTCAGAACCGATGACATTCGCATAAATCAGGGCTTCCTTTATTAGTCCCGAGGTATGCGTAGCCTCAATGGCCAGGGCATCAATCATAACGGTAGGCATGTTATTCATTACTGAGGAGATGATTGCGGCAATAAAGCCCATCCCCATCGTAGCTGCAAACAACCCTTGTTCCGATACAGCCTGAATGGTATTAGCCAATACATCCGTAAGGCCCGCATTTCGCAGCCCATACACGACGACATACATGCCGATGGAAAAGAACACAATCGCCCAAGGTGCGCCCTTCACCACTTCCATTGTCGGTACAGCTGGACTTCTTCTTGCCATGATCAGGAAAAATATGGCGACGATCCCGGCCACCACAGAAACAGGAATGTTCAGGAATTCACTGACAAAGTATCCCGCCAGCAGAACAGCAAGAACAACCCAGGACAGCTTGAACATCTGTTTGTCTTTAATGGCCTCTTCAGGGCTTTTCAGCTGTGAGCTGTCAAAGTTTCTTGGAATACTTTTACGGAAGAAGAGATAGAGCACGATAATGCTTGCTCCTAAGGAAAATAAGGTTGGCATTAACATCCGCCCGGCATACTCCATAAAGGTCAGTCCAAAAAAGTCAGCCGATACGATATTCACCAAATTGCTTACAACCAGCGGCAATGATGTAGTATCGGCAATGAACCCGCTGGCAATGATGAACGGAAATACTTTTTTCTCGTCAAAATGGAGTGCGCGGACCATCGCCAGCACAATCGGAGTTAAGATGAGCGCCGCACCATCATTGGCAAAAAACGCGGCTACTATTGCTCCAAGAATGGTGACATAGATGAACATCCGGGTTCCGTTCCCACGGGCAGCTCTTGCCATATGTAAGGCAGCCCATTCAAAAAAGCCAATTTTATCGAGAATCAACGAGATCAGAATGATCGCCACAAATGCCAAGGTAGCATTCCAGACAATCAGAGTAACATCAAGAACATCGTTAAAGCTGACTACCCCGACAAGCAAAGCGAGTATCGCCCCGCCGCAGGCAGACCATCCAATGGACAGATTTTTAGGCTGCCAAATGACAAAAATCAATGTGACTATAAAGATAAGGCTTGCAAGAGCTACCAAGTCTTTACCCTCCAGTAGTGTCTACACCGCACGCATCTCAGCTCTCCCTTCAAGCAAATTTGATCGGACCTCGAACATCATTATATAATTATGTGCTTATATAATCAATAACCTAAACGTTACTCGCAGCAAACAGCATTTGCACCTTGTTCATAGTAGAGAGGACTGTTTGGAATCAGGAGTAAATAGTATACCCATGAATTCACATACACTTGCATTTTACAAGTAATTGCGATATAACTAAAGTCAAGAGGTGAAAACAATGGAAACCCCACGAGAATTATTTCAAATCATGACCCGGCGTTTAGGATTACTGAATAAAGATTGCTGCAGCGTAGGCGGTTGTAATCTCTCCGCGGCCCAAAGCCATCTGCTGTATGAAATTGATCGGAGCCATAGTCCCTCCATGCAACAGATTGCTGAAACACTCGGGACCGATATTACAACCTTTAGCAGACAAGTCCAATCTTTGGTGAAAATGAAACTGGTTACAAAAACAGCTGACAAGGCAGATCGAAGAGTCTATACCCTGGCGCTTACTCCCGAAGGGAAAATGGTGGCAACAACGATTGATCATCAAATGAACGCATACCTGAATGAAGCATTTTCGAATATGAGTGAGTTTGAAGTAGAAACTTTACTGCGTTCGATTAAGCTGTTCAACGAAGCTATGGGGAAATCCAGCAATTGCTGTGCACCAGTAAAAGGGTGATTTCTCTCGACTTATACTTGTATTTTGCAAGTTAATTCAACATATAACGTGAAAACTAATCCAAACCTTTAAAGGAGTGTTCAATTATGACCCAAATGACAAACGACCAGATCCGCCAGAATGTACGGGGCCGCTACCAAAAAATCGCCGTAAAAAAGGTCGAAGCTGCCTCTTCCTGCTGCACCCCAGCCGAAAGCTGCTGTGACTCCCCTTCTGATTTTGATGCCATATCCGCTAAAATGGGCTACTCCAGTGAAGAACTGGCTGCAGCCCCCGAAGGTGCCAATTTAGGCCTTGGATGCGGCAATCCTCAAGCTATTGCTGAACTGCAGGCTGGTGAACATGTTCTGGACCTCGGGAGCGGTGGCGGATTCGATTGTTTCCTGGCCTCCCGGCAGGTAGGTGACCAAGGCCATGTAATTGGTGTGGATATGACACCTGAGATGATCAGCCGCGCAAGGGAGAACTCTATTAAAGGGAAATTTATGAACACTGAGTTTCGATTGGGTGAGATTGAGCATCTTCCCGTCTCCGACAATTCGGTAAATGTGATTATCTCCAATTGCGTTATTAATCTTTCGCCAGATAAACAACAGGTGTTCCGTGAAGCCTACCGGGTCCTTCAGCCGGGCGGTCGTCTGGCCATCTCGGACATCGTAACTACGGCGGAGCTTCCACCTGAAATTAAAAATAATCTTGATGAACACTACTCCGGTTGCATCTCCGGTGCTTCTTCCATTGCAGTTGTTGAAGCGATGCTTCAGGAAAGCGGCTTTACAGAGATCAGGATTGAGTCTAAAGACGAGTCCAGAACATTTATTAAAGACTGGGTTCCCGGTGCCAATGTTGATCAATACATTGTTTCAGCCATTATTAAAGCAGTAAAATTTTAAATTGATTTGGAGGTTATGGGATATGCGGAACATTACCGTTCGGAGGGCTACGTATGCAGATGTAGAGGATATTCTTCACATTTTCAATCAAGGCATCGAAGATCGAATTGCTACTCTTGAAGAAGAAACGAAAGATCTTCCCTTCATAAATAACTGGTTTGATGATCATCAAGGAAGATTTGCGATTATGGTCGCTGAAAATGAACAGGGCATCATTGGCTGGTCGTCTTTAAATCATTATTCTCTTCGCTGTGCATATCGTGGAGTGGCCGATTTGTCCATCTATATTCATAGGGAGTATCGAGGCCAAGGCATCGGTTCCATACTTTTGGAAGCTTTAGAAGAAGAAGCCCGAAAAAATGAGTTTTACAAAATCGTCTTATTTACCTTCCCTTTCAATGAAAATGGGCAAGGGTTGTATCGAAAAATGAAGTATCGTGAAGTCGGTGTATTTGAGAACCAAGGAATTTTAGATGGAAAGCCGACTGACGTGATGATTATGGAGAAGCTGCTTGTTTGACTTGATACGCCAAGAATGAGTCTGAATTTTGTCGATGGATGTAATCCATGGTACTAGGCATTGATCTATTCGCCAATGGGACCAAGTTCTTGTCCTGCGCAAAGGACAAGAACTTGTATCCTTTATGACACCTCCCATTCCATTAGGTATTCCTCCTGATTGGTGTTTTCATCTAAAAGAGTTTCTTTAATAGTAAAGCCGTTCTTCTTATAGAAGTGTGTTGCTGAAGTATTTTCTTTATATACTTTTAATGTAATTTTTGATTTTTGAATTTTTATGAAATTAATTAGTTCTTTTCCATAACCATTTTTTTGATAAGATGTATCAATAAAAAGTGCCGCTAAATAGTCCTCAACCATAGAAACGAACCCAACAATTTCTGCTTGATTGTAAATTACATAGGTGTCCGACATTGGAATGTATTTATCTCTCATCTCCGTTTTTTGAGAAAGCCAATATTCTTGATCGATAAAATCATGTGCTTGAATTGAGCCTCTATACCAAATATCTGTTAAAGTATCAATATCACTTTGCTTATGTAACTCTATTTTCATATTTGTTTCCCCTTTTCTTCGTTCTACAGAATAATTTGTTTATACTCAGTATACGCGAGCAAAGTCGCTAGATCGTCTGGAAAATCAATGGCTAATTACTTATCTTCTCCAAGGACGATCGGAAAATTTAATCGGTCTAATAACCTTGCACGGATTTCCTGCAGCAATGACATTAGGAGGAATATCTTTGGTCACTACGCTTCCAGCACCAACAATGCTGTTTTCGCCTATAGTCACACCCTGAGTAACTTTAACGTCTCCCCCCAGCCATACCCGATCCCCTATAGTAATTGGTTTCGAATATACTCCTTTATCCGCCCGTTCAAAGGGATCTTCCGCATGATTTGCTGCATATAACCCCACTCGTGGCCCAATAAAGACATCATTTCCGATTTTCACTTCGTTACAATCAAGAATAATCATGTCGTGATTAATATACACATCGTGGCCCATAGAGATATTGAATCCAAACTCACAACGAAAGTTAGATTCAATATATACATTCTCACCCACGTCTGAAAACAATTCTTTCAATATAGACATATCGTAGCCTCCATTTGTATTTACTTTTTGATTATATTCTCGGCACATGGTTAAAGCGCGTGACCTAACTGCTGCTACATCATCACCTGCGTCATCATACATCTCCCCAGAATTTGTAATCTGTTTGATTTTTTCGATGTCCATAACCTACTCCCTTTCGAGTTGTTTTTTGTGAATTCTGCATCCGGTATCCCAATCTCACTATTTTTATGCTTCCCAACTGTTAAATATCCATCTTCATTAATACCTCATAAAGACACTTAGATATCAACTGACGCGGCTTGTTCATACCTTCACTGATCCACACCTCCAATACACCTACTACCCCAGCGACAAGGAAAATAGCCTCCGTCTGTTTGTATTCATCAAACGGGCTCCTATCCTCCAGGATCAACTTTTTCACAAAAAACTGTTTAATCTTCTGAAATGTCGCTGCTTCTTGTTCCCTGCGTGCCAGCAGAATAAACAGCTCACGGTTAGACTCCATGTATTCCGTCAGCGTTTCCGTAAGCTTAATTAAATTCTCCATCGTATCGCAGGGAAGAGAAGCATCATATAGTTCTTCGAGTTCACGCAATAATTCATTTTCTAATTGATCCGATAAATCGCGGATATCCTTATAATGTAAGTAGAATGTGCCTCTCCCCAAATCAGCTTCCCTTGATATTTCTGCCACTGTAATCTGATTTAAGGGTTTATGTTCTAACAGCTGTAAAAAAGCTGAACGAATAGCCCGCTTCGTTTTGCTTGTCCTTCTATCCTTCATTCAATATCTCCTCAACAATTTTTTATAATCTGTTCATATTTGAACACTTCCTGCGATATTGAAGATTGAAATGTTACAACTCCATCTTTACAATAAACACATGTTCAAATAAATACAAGTGTTTATTATTATTTAGCGAAAATGAATGAGGTGCATCAAATGACAACAGATGTTCAGGAAAACACATTAAGTAAGCATATTTTCAAGAAAAGTAATATATCTATTCTTATCGTTGGTGGATACGGCACGGTTGGAACAGTGTTAAGCGAGTTGATTTCGATTCATTATCCCGAGGTACATGTCATTATTGGGGGACGACGCCTTCATAAAGCACAGTCAGCAGCACGTCTTATACCCAAAGCTGATGGAGTACGGATCGACATCCTTGATGCCGATCCGCTGGCAGATATGAAATATATGCCCGATGCTATTATCGTGTCAGTCAATGATCAGGAAGATCGATTGCTGCGAGCAGCCGTGAAGCGGGGGATTCCAATCATTGATATCACCCGCTGGATCGAACGAATTGATGATGCCCACGCTGTGGTATCCGAAGAAAAAGGCCATTCTCCCGTTGTACTTGCATCTGGCTGGATGGCAAGTGCCGCAACGATTGCCGCTTCATCCATACTGATGGGTAAGGAACCGGCGGAAAACATCGATATCGATATTCTTCTCTCCTTAAAAGACAAAAGCGGCCTAGATTCTTTCACTCATTTCGTTGACGCTCATTTACCTTTTGAAATATGGGAGCAAAGCAATGCACGCACCGTTCTCGGCTTCTCTGATCCCAAGACTGTCACCTTCAGCAGAGAACAAGTCTTCCAGTGCCGACGCATAAGCAGTCCTGAGAGTATGACCTTGGTCAGTAACGGACTTGCCAAAGGGGTGTCCATACGACTAGCCTTCGACAGCCGTTTCACAAACCGTGCATTTGCTGCATTGGTGAACTGTGGTATTTGGGCGCGCCTGTCCCTAAAGAGACGTACGTCCATACTGCATAGTAGCTTCAATACTTCAACCGCACCGCAGGAATTTATTCTGTCTATAAAAACCAATTCAAAGATACGTAGAATCCGTGTTACGGACCCGCTAGGTCAAGCACATCTTACGGCAGCCAGTACATTAACTCAACTTGAGCGAATTTTCGAATTAAATGGAAGAACCTCACCTAAACCGGGAGTCAGCTTCCCAGAAGAAGCAACTGACACCGCTTTAGATATTGCCACCATGACACTAATGGGTGTTCAATTTACAGAAATCTAAGTGTCCGCGAAATGCTCCAGCTCAAAAACCGGGTAGTACCCAAGGAAGAGCTATTCGCCAAGGTATGTGGCGACTCGTTCACTGGGGACTGAACCCAATAATAGAAATAGCGGCAGTCTTGGACGAGAAAGTAAAGTCTTAGACTGCCGCTACTTTAACGACTTTCAATCGAACGATTCAGCGATTTCATGCACGTTACCAAACGGATCAACGAAAGCAGCATATCGCCCTTGTGTAGGTTTATCATGCAAAAATTGAATTCCCTTTTCCTTCATTTCCTTATAAGTTTGCTCAACGGATACGACCTCAAACACCAAAACTGTTCTAGCCTCGTTTGAATAATCTCCAATTTCTTTGGTCTTTTCACACTTAAAGGCTATAAGCTGACAGCCGTCAAGGGCAAATACAAGCTTATTTTCTTGCTCTAACAGTGTTTGCAAACCCAGTAATTCAGAATAAAACCATCTCGCCTTTGTCATGTCATTGACGAAAATCATTATATGTCCTAGTTTCATAAGGCTATGCTGCCCCTTCCCTTTTTTGAGGATACCATTTTTTATGGTTCATGCAGAATATACCTCTATCTTTTCAAGCCTCTTCATTCATGCATTGTTCAATAAAGTCAAACAAGTCTGCCGCCTCAACAGACCGCTTTCCCCAGTCATGATAAAAATAGAGCAATTGCCCAAAGGTCCCTTCTTCTGAAGGGTCTGTGTCTACACAGAGATGATCGCCACCCCCGTTGCTGGCAATAGGGATCCACCGTGGATTCCACAGGAACGGCTTGATCTGCGAGGCAATCTCCGGTTCCATGTCATCCGGATCAAACTCTTCATTTAGAAATTCCCAATCCTCAATAATCTGTTCAAGCGGCGACAGCGTTAGATTTCGGACAAAACACTCCGAGCCTGCTTCCCAATCCTGACCATTATATATGCTGTAGAAGTCCCTCATCTCTTGGGGTAGTATAATCCCCAGCGTACTGGCAAGCCCATCAAGTTCTTCCCCGCTAGCGCCAGGCTGTAAATTCAAACTCGCTTCGTACCCCGGAGTATTCCGGCTGCCTTTTGCAATAATGCGCTGCCACAGTGTCTCTGCCTTCTCTGTCATATGCCCTCATCCTCCTTATAAACCTTGGTTTACAAAATTTTTGTGTTCATCTATGTCCATATGTATCCGATGTCCGGCAAAATAATCCGGTTTGTTCCCAAGCTCAATTGACATCTTAAACGAACCGGCACCATCTACCTGCTCAAAAACAACACTCCATAGAAACAAGCTGTTTAAAAAAGCTTCATCCGAAATAGGGACGCAAACAGTTTCCCCGTCCAGCTCCACATAGCCTTCATTGTCCGATAACTCAACAAAATCCGGGTCATCCCAAATCCATTCCTCGGCCCGCTCTTTAGCCCACTCCATCGCCTTACCGAGTTCTCCCTTGTTCATCTGAAGCCAGGCAAGCTCCTCCTCCAGCAAAGGAACGGCACTTATAGCTGCATCTTTTGCCATTTCCTTCGTTCCGATTGCCGTGGGCAGGAATATTTCAACCTCAACATCGTCTCCCCAAATCTGTACAGGCTGGAAACAGCAGCAGTATGTCTCCTTAGTCAATTCCGTTATTGACCACGATTCAACGGGTATCCGGACCACTACATCTGACATTTGTTTTTCTCCTCCATCACAATGCTGAATTCATGCTCGTCCAATGAGTATCCGCGAAATCATTGAGCTAGCCTGTCCGGTACTACATTTGGATTAATTTACTCCTTCCAATATACCCCAAATAATGCCGTGGAGACACCATATCTTATAAAACTATCCGGTGGCATAAGAGTTATATTGTATCCGTTTCGCAGGTTAACCGGATTGTGTTCCGCCGTGGCACTATACAATCTGTCCGAAAGCGCTTAATATTTTCTATAACGAATGGTTAACATCCGCTTTAGTTAAAGTGAAGTTATTCGAGAAGGAGACATAAGTGACATGCTGGAGTCAAACTTAACCAACCAATTGAAAAAAACGCTGAAAGCAAGTATCGGCAACAAGGAAATCGCAGGAGCAAACTTCATGCTGATCAAGAACGGCAATGAAGTTTTTTACCATGAAGACGGCTTGGCTGACCTCGAGTCGGGACGTCCTATTACAAGGGATTCGATTTTTCGTTTATATTCGATGACGAAGCCGATTACCGCCACTTCCGTCATGATGCTGCTCGAGCGTGGGGATATCGATTTATTCGATCCTGTTAGCCGCTATATTCCGGGCTTCCAAAACCAACAGGTCGAGAAAAACGGCGAACTGGTGCCTGTCAGCCGGGAAGTTAACATTCACGATTTGCTGAACATGTCATCGGGATTAGTATATGGCGGAACGGACAAAGCCGGACAGCAAACGGATGCATTGTTTCAAGAACTGGGCAGCCGTTTGTACAGTGAAAACGCAATGAGCACAATGGAATTTGCAAATTGCCTAGGTAAAGGCCCGCTTTCGTTCGAGCCGGGAACGTACTGGCAATACGGAACATCGGCAGACGTCCTTGGCGCGATTGTGGAAGCGGTTAGCGGCATGCGGTACGGGCAATTTTTGAAAAAGGAAATCTTCGAGCCGCTGGAAATGAAAGATACCGGTTTCTGGCTGCCTGAAGGAAAAAGAGAACGCCTTGTGAAAACCTATCAAGATGATGGTGAAGGCGGATTGAAGCTGTACGCGGAAAGCCACCTGGGCATTGGCCATCAGATGGACCTTGATCCGGCATTTGAGTCGGGCGGAGCGGGACTTGTGTCAACGATTGACGATTCCGCCAAATTCACAACAATGCTAATGAATCAAGGCAGCTTAAAGGGTGTTCGACTATTGAAGCCTAGAACAGTTAAATATTTAACCTCTGCAGCGTTAACCGATTGGCAGCAAAAAGGCTTCGATACGTGGCATACATTGCGCGGACATAGCTACGGCAATCAGATGCGCATCATGACCGACAGCGGAAAAGCCGGATTTATCGGCAGCCAGGGTGAATACGGCTGGGACGGCTGGCTGGGGGCGTACTTCACCAACAGTCCTCAAGAAGGTCTGACTATACTATTTATGATCCAGAAAAAAGATGCCGGCACGATGTCAATTACGCGCAAGCTGCGCAATATCGTGTTCAGCACCTTGTAAGGGGCAAACTGAAGGGAATCGCACCGTTAGGAGTAACTCCAGGAGCGGTTCCTTTAAGTAGCCAGTGTTTTGGTCATTATAAAATCAATTTGTTCTTCATCACCCATGTAAAAAGAGTGAGCTCCCGTTTGAACAAACCCGATTTTCTTATAAAAATCAATGGCCTTCTCATTCTTTTCCCAAACTCCTAGCCAGATCATCTTCTTGTTTTGAATCATGGCTACTTCCATTGCTCTGTCTATTAGATACTTTCCAAGCCCTTTTCTTTGGAATTTGTTTCTTATATAGATTCTCTCAATTTCGAGTGACTCATCCCCCGTTTTTTCGGATTGGGAATCATTGATATTTACCTTTAAATATCCGGCAAGTTCTTCATTTAGAAAGATGAAAAAGAATTCTGAACAAACATTGTTCAATTCCTTTTCCAACTGATTATAGTTAAATGCTTTTTCCAAATAGCTTTTCATATTTTCAGGTGAGTTCTGATGTTTAAACGTATCGTTGAATGTTTCAACGCTTATTTGCTGGAGTGTTTGTAAATCTTCATAGCTGCACTTGTTTATTATTATTGACATTCTAGGATGCTCCTTTATATAAGTTTAATATTTTCTCTTGTTGCCCTTTTTTACAAATTCCCAGTCTACTTCAATATTTTTTCTAACTCTTTGAAGAAGTTCAAAAATGGTTTCTGCTTCTCTTTCGGAAAATCCCGCTAATGCTACACTATTTGAATGGTCATTTTCTCTTTTTATAAAAGGCAGAACATTTTCCCCTTTTTCGGTTGGAAAGAGTCTATTTATCTTTTTGTTAATTTGATCGTCTCTCTTTTCAACAAAACCATGGATTTCAAGTTTTTTTATTGCCCGGGCTGCGGTTGTTCTGTCTACTTTAATCATTTCGGCTAATTTTTCTTGAATTATTCCGGGGTTTTCACAGATTCGGACAAGGTATAAGTACTGCCCTTTGGTAAGTTCAAATTCTTTAAATTCTATATTGCTTATAGAATCTAATGCCCTCGCAATCATTCCAATTTCACGTAGGATTTCTTTCATAATTACAGCTCCATCAATTTTTTTACTTGCCGATATGTTTAATAGTTTATAATATTATTATTGCATTTGCAACATAATGCTAAAATGAGAGTGTAGTTCTTCATAAAAACAGCCAGCAATCACCGACTCATTAAAAGTGGTGGATTAGCTGGCTGTTTACTTTATTTTATATATCCCCTCGTGAAGGCAATGTTTCCATCATAGTCTAGGTATACATTATGAATATTGGGTTTTTGCAGAACATCTGCAACATAATAATACAGCGGAATGATAGCCATCTGGTCGATAAGCAGCTTTTCGGCTTTGGCATAAAGCTTGATGCGTTCTTTCGGATCAAAAGTATGTTTTGCTTGAGTTACATAGCTGTCATACAACGGATCACTCCAGCCTGAATCGTTGTTCTCATTCGTGGAAGACAGTATCTCCATCATAGCCGCAGGATCATTATAGTCTGCTCCCCAGCCAGCTCTTACCACGGCAAAATTCCGGCTGACCTTGTTGCTGATTAGCTCTTCCCAGGACTGGACCTCGAGACTTGCTTTGATACCCAGATTGTTGTACCAGTCGTTAATGACGGATTCTGCGATAGTATAATGTCCAGGTCCTTCGTTAACGATGATCGAAAAGCTTGGAAACTCGTTAAGCCCTTCTTCGTTCAAGCCTTTCTGCAGCAATTCCCTGGCCAGCTTCACATTTTCTTTAAAATAAAACGTATCTGAAACTGAAGTACGAAAATTGAGATCAGTGCTACGGATAGCCGGAGGTATAAATCCGAATGCAGGTGATCCATACCGGAGAGCTTCCCGGTCGATTGCCATAGCTAAGGCTTTTCGTATATTCACGTTATTAAAGGGAGCTTGCTGCAGATTGAACTGATAATAATAAGTTGAGCCAAGAGGCATATCTACGGTACGGAAAGAAGATGCCTTAGCAAGAGTAGAATTATCCAACGTATTGAATTCCGCAACAACCCAGTCTACTTCATTATTTATGTAAGCAGCAGTAGTGTTAGCTGTTCCCGGCTTTGGCCGAAGAAATTGGACTTCTGAGAAATGAACATCAGCAGCTGCATGATATTTCGGGTTGCTAACGAGTGTCATTTTATTTTTTTCCCAGGACTGTAGTGTGAAGGGACCGTTCGTGATTATGGTATTTGCAGAGTAAGCCCATTTTTTGTTCGCCTTCACATTCCCCGCATTTACCGGCATATAAACATTCTCTGCCAACGACTGAATGAAATAGGCTGTTTTTTCGTTCAGCGTCACCTGTAGGGTATTGCTGTTCAGTGCTTTCACTCCCACTTTTGAAGAGTCCCTTAGCCTGCCTTGATTGTAATCCTTCGCATTGGAAATTGTATACATATTGAATGCTGAGTTGCTGCCGGTTTCAGGCGCTAACGCCCTTTTCCATGCGTACTCAAAATCCGCGGCCGTAATACGCTCCTTATTGCTCCACTTCGCGTCGGACCGTAGTGTAAACGTATAGGTTTTGCCGTCAGATGAGATTGTCCATGCTTTAGCGATGCCCGGTACAGCCTGACCTGTTTTATCCAGCCGAACCAATCCTTCGAACAATCCATTGACGATTGTCGATGTAATGACGTCTGAGGATATGGTAGGATCGAGTGATGCCGGTAATTTCTCGAGACCGATCCGGAGGACCTGCTTTGTTCCTGCTGGTGATGCGGCAGTCCACGAAGCCGTATTTAACCCTATAAGTAAGCTGAAAATCAATAATACACCTAATAATCTTTTCAACCATGCCCCTCCTCTTATTGTCCAAATATTTACATCGGTTATAGAATATCATAATCATTGAAATCGAGCTACTAAATGAAGAACTCAATGAAGGTTGAGCGGCCCTTTACTCCGCAATTCCTCAGATGCTAAAAAAGCCCGGGCGTATACACCCGGACTTCTTGCGAAGAAAGTTATATCTAATAATAGCTCGTTATTCGTTGTTGTTCATCCATTGAAAATGGAAGCTTCCCGGCTGATCCACCCGTTCAAAGGTATGCGCTCCAAAGTAATCTCTTTGTGCCTGCAGCAGGTTGGCCGGCAGACGTTCGGAACGGTAGCTGTCGTAGTAAGCCAGTCCGGAAGCGAAGGCCGGAATCGGAATTCCTCTTTTAACAGCAATCGCAACCACATCTCTCCACGCTTCCTGGTAGTTATGAACCACACTGCTGAAATGCTCATCCAGGAAGAGGTTTTTGAGCTCAGGGTCGCGGTCATACGCGTCCTTGATATTTTGCAGGAAGCCTGCGCGGATAATGCAGCCTCCGCGGAAGATCATCGCAATGCTGCCATAGTTCAGGTTCCAGTTATATTCATCCGAAGCCACTCTCATCTGGGCAAAGCCTTGGGCGTACGAGGCGATTTTGCTGGCATAGAGCGCTTTGCGGACCGCCGCGATGAATGCCTTGGCGTCTCCCTCATAGCTCTTGACCTCAGGTCCCTTCAGGCGCTTGCTTGCAGCCACGCGCTCTTCCTTCATGGCCGAGATGAAGCGTGCAAAGACGGATTCAGTAATGATGGACAACGGAACGCCCAGATCGAGCGCATTTTGACTCGTCCATTTGCCTGTCCCCTTTTGTCCGGCGGAATCCAGGATCACATCGACCATCGGCTTGCCTGTGTCCGGGTCTGCTTTGGCGAAGATGTCGGCTGTAATCTCAATGAGATAGCTGCTTAGCTCGCCGCGGTTCCATTCCGAGAAAATCTGATGCAGCTCATCGGTATCCAGTCCCAGAACATCCTTCAACAACTGATACGCTTCGCCAATAAGCTGCATATCGCCGTATTCGATGCCGTTATGGACCATTTTGACATAGTGACCGGCACCATCTTCTCCAATGTAAGTGGAGCAGGGATCGCCGTCTACTTTGGCTGAAATGGCGGTCAGGATTGGCTCCACCAGCTCGTAGGCATCCTTTTGTCCGCCCGGCATAATGGCGGGTCCCTTCAGCGCCCCTTCTTCACCGCCCGATACCCCTGCACCGATGAAGCGGAAGCCTTGAGCCTGAAGCTCTTTGTTCCGTCTTTGCGTATCCGGGAAAAATGCGTTCCCGCCGTCAATCAGGATATCCCCTGGCGACAAATGCGGTACCAGCTGCTGAATCGTATCATCGGTCGGCTTGCCGGCCTTGACCATAATCATGATTTTGCGCGGCAGCTCCAGTGACTGAACGAACTCTTCAATGCTGTAGGCACCTACGAAATTTTTGCCCGCTGCTTCTGCAAGCAGCTCATCGGTTTTTTCCCGGGAACGGTTGTACAAGGCCACCGAGAACCCTTTGCTCTCCATATTCAAGGCCAGATTCTTACCCATGACGGCTAAGCCGACCACACCAATCTGCTGTTTACCCATCGTCAATAAACCTCCCTATGATATGTGCTGGACAATTAGACCTGTGGCGCTTTCTTCCAGTCGGCAGCGAATTTCTCCAGTCCCTGATCGGTCAGCGGATGTTTGGAGATCTGCTCGATCACGCTGAACGGAATGGTGGCAATATGCGCACCGGCCATGGCAACGCGGGTCACATGGTCCGGATGGCGGACCGAAGCGGCTATAATCTGCGCATCCAGGTTATGAATGCGGAATAGCTCGGCAACTTTTACGATCAATTGCACTCCATCCTCCGAAATATCATCCAGACGGCCCAGGAATGGCGATACATAAGTAGCTCCTGCACGGGCAGCGAGCAGCGCTTGGTTCACTGTGAAGATCAGCGTCACGTTTGTTTTCACGCCTTTTTGAGTCAGATACCGGCAGGCTTCCAGACCTGCGAGCGTCATCGGGAGCTTGATCGTAATGTTTTTATCATAGTTATTGATCTTGATCAGCTCGTTTGCCTGTGCGATCATTTCTTCCGCAGTGACGGCATCCGGTGTCACCTCGGCGGATACGGATTCTACCTCAGGTACAGTGCGCAGAATTTCTGCAATGCGGTCTTCAAATTTCACGCCTTCTTTGGCTACCAGAGATGGATTCGTTGTGACTCCGGACAGTACACCGATTTGGTATGCTTTTTTGATGTCTTCCACATTTGCAGTATCGATAAAAAATTTCATATTCGTAAACCTCCATTTTTAGTTGAACTAATATTAGAATTAAAAATTTGAAGCATCACGTAAAGAAAGCTCGCTTACTTCTTCAATGGCAGAGTCGAGCCACCAGTGATTTCCATCCTTCGCCAGCAGCTGATTCGATTCTGCAGGTCCGAACGTACCCGCAGCGTAGGGATGTAGGGGAACCGTATTCTTGTCAAAAGCATTCAGGATTGGCTGCACCCATTTCCAGGACAGCTCCACCTCATTCCAATGCGCAAAGAATGACGGATCTCCGTGCAAAGCATCATAGATCAGGTTCTCATAAGCCTCCGGGACCTCAATAGATCTGGTATGGAAGTCAATATGCATAGCCTTGAACTTCCCCTTGTGCTGGGGATCTCTTGCCTTGAGCTGTAGCGTAATCCCCTCGTTCGGGCTGATGTCGAATACCAGAAGATTGGGGATATCATCCTCGGCGGCTGACGAATTCTGTTTGAGCGGCTCTTTGAATTCAATCACAATCCGTGTCGATTTCTCTTTCATTCTCTTCCCGGTTCGGATATAGAACGGCACACCTTTCCAGAATGGATCATCGATCGTAAGTCTGGCCGCAATAAATGTATCGTTCATCGAACCTGCCGGAATTCCCGGTTCGGAGAGATAGCCTGGAACCGGCTTGCCCTTGATGGTGCCTGCAGTGTACTGCCCACGGATTACTTTAAACTGGATATCCGCTTCTTCCAACGGTTCCAGGGCCTCCATAACTTCTTTTTTCTTGTAGCGCACCTCGTCTGCAGAGCTGTCTTTCGGCAAGCGGATCGCAAGCATCATCAGCAACTGCAGCATATGATTCTGGAACATGTCTCTCAGTGCACCCACATGATCATAATAACCCGCTCTTTCTTCCACACCCACCGTTTCCCCCGCAGTAATCTGCACGTTGGCAATGTAGCGGTTGTTCCAGAGTGCGTGAAGCACCGGATTCGTCTGCTGGAATACATCCAGCTCCTGCACCATTGGCTTGCCCAGATAATGGTCGATCCGGAAAATTTCATCCTCACTAAACGCTTCGCTCAGCTTCAGATTCAGCGCCTGCGCAGACTGCAGATCATGTCCGAAGGGCTTCTCAATCACCAGACGTTTCCAGCCTTTGGCGGCACCCAGACCACTTTCCTTAATGTTCAAGGCAATCGGCTCAAAAAACTCAGGACCGACAGATAAATAGAACATCCGGTTCGGTGAACTGCCCATGCTCTCTTCCTGCTGCTCAACCCGCTGCAGCAGTTTTAGGTAATCCTCTGTATGCCCTACATCCAGCACATTATATCGGAAGGACTTCAGGAAGCGGCGCACGGACGCAGAATCGTTCACTTCCCGCCGGGAGAAATCCCGGATGGACCGCTCCACCATAGCCTGAAAGGCTTCATCAGCAAGTTCTCTTCTGCCAAGACCAATCACAGAGAATGAATGGTGCAGCTTGTGGTCGAGAAACAGATTATACAGCGCGGGGTAGATTTTTCTTCGGGCCAAATCCCCTGTCGCTCCAAATAAAACAAATGTGGTTGCCTCCATCTCCATTCTCCTTCTGCTCTGGTTTATCTTTCCTGGTTACACTATAATACAAATACGAACCATACAAGTAATTAATATATTTCACAGGAGCTATAGACCATGTCTATGAACAATTTCGAGCTATACAAGGTTTTTTACTGGGCAGCCAAGACAGGAAGCCTGACCCAAGCCGCCAAATCCCTGTACATTACACAGCCAAGCGTCAGTCATGCGATTAAGCAACTGGAAGACAGCTTCGGCCTTACCCTCTTCACCCGGAATTCCAAGGGCGTCATGCTGACACCTGAGGGAGCCACTTTGTACTCCTATATTGAACAATCCCATATCCTTATCACCCAAGCCGAGAAGAAAATGGCCGAGCTCAAAAACCTTGACAACGGCGAACTGCGGATTGGCGGCAGTGATTCACTGTTCAAGCATTATCTGCTGCCTTTTATCGAAATCTTTCACCAGCGCTACCCTGGCATCCGGCTTCATCTGATCCACGGAACGACGCCGGAGGTCATTTCATATTTAAAAGAAGGCCTCGTCGATCTGGGCGTAGTGCGCATGCCGATCACCGATCCCCAGCTTGAGGTGCGGCAGGGACTTCAGCTGCAGGACTGCTTCATCGCAGGCAGCCACTATGCCGAGCTGAACCAGAAGGTGCTCTCTATTGAGGAGCTGCTTCAGTATCCCATTATCCTCTTCTCCCGCAGCAGCCGCGCACGTATGGCGATTACGGACTTGTTCCAAGGCTACGGATATGAGCTGAAGCCTGAATTCGAGGTTGGCAGCGTTGGCCTGCTGATCGAGTTTGCCCGCAAAGGACTCGGCATCTCGTTCGTGACCCGGGAATTCGTGTCCAAGGAGCTGGAGGAAGGTTCTCTCTTCGAGATTCAACTGGATGTTCAGCTTCCCCCTGCCCGGGTGGGCATGATGACTATGCGCAACATGCCGCTGACGACCGCGGCCAGTAAGTTCATTGAGATTACTAAGGGAGACTGAAATATAAATGCTCTTGTCCTATCGAATCTTACGCTTGTAAACTATGTTAACCATTTCAGAAGACACCAGCATGATGCTAAAAAGAATGAGCAGTATTACAGGAACCATAATCATTCCCAATTGACTTGCAAATATCCCCATCAATGATGGTATTAGCGTTGAACCCGTATAAGCACTTGCCATTGCAAGACCAATGACACTTGGGGAAGCTATTTTGCCAAAACGTTCCGGTGTTGAATGAACAATGCTTGGATAGATTGGTGCTCCGCCCAACCCCACAATAAATAGAGCACCTGCAGAAATCCAATAATGGACTGGCATAACAAGAATCAAAAGTCCAAAACAGCCCACGATCCCACCATATCTTATCAGGTTTTTACTGGATACGTTGGTCGACAGAAATCCTGATATGATTCGTCCAATGATGATTCCAATATAGAATAAGGAAGATAAAGCTGCTGCTGTGCCAGGAGAAACCTCTTTATTCCCTATAAAAAAAGATGCCATCCATAGGCCTGCAGCAGTTTCCGATCCATTGTAACAGAGCATGGTAACCATGGACATTTTCACCCCTGGGATACGTAAAGCCTCCCTGTTGCTGACAAGTTTCTTTTCGTCGCCTCCCTTTTCTATTCTCTCCTTCTCAAAGATTTTCCATAAAGACAAGGAAGCCAATAATATCACTGCTATAGTAAGCAGAAGTAAGCCTACTGTAACGTATCCTGCACGCCAGTTGTTATCACGGTTCAGCCAAAACGACATTATAATTGGACCCGTAAATGCTCCAATTCCCCAAAAACAATGCAACCAGTTCATATGCTTGGCTTTGAAATGCAGTGCTACATAGTTGCTCAATGCGGCGTCCACGGAACCTGCTCCTAAGCCCAAAGGAATAGCAAGTAGAATTAGAAATATGAAATCTGATGAAATAGAGAATCCAAGCAAAGCAATAGTCGTAGAGAGTATACTGAACAAGGTTACCTTCCCCGTACCGTATCTGTGCAACAATCTGCTGGCAAATAAACTCGATATTACCGTACAGAATGAGACTATTAACGATATATAACCTGCCATTTCCGTTGTGGCACCAATATCGTGTTGCATAATGGGCCAAGCGCTGCCTAGTAAAGCATCTGGCAATCCCAGACCCATAAATGCGAGATAAATAATCATTAGTAATAACGTAACCATCTTAGGGTTCTCCTCTGTTTGGGTATTTGTCATCTGATCCAACTTCGAATCGAAACACAAATATAATAATATTGATATTCTTTCATCAGATCTTGCTATATTTTGATTGATTATAGCAATATTCAGTCAACGAACCGTATAAAGACAGAAATAAGGTAATGGGAAGCCCCCTTACAAATGTGTCAGTTTCTTCAGAAACGGAAAAGTGCTTGCACCGCCTGAAGTTATGGGATTCCGATACTCTAGCAAAGCGCTTACTAGACGGATTTATAACGAATAAGGTGGTTTGTCAATATTGACTTTCCAACATATAGTGATTAAAATAAACAACGCACACTAAATATAGTGTTAATATGATTTTTCAGTATTTAAAACTAAGTAATTCAATCTTTACAATTTTAAGAGTAGTTTCAATATTTACAGGGGGACTGACACCATGCTAGTCGCGTACGATTCAAAAACAGGAAACGTCAAACGCTTCATCGGCAAGCTGAAGCTGCCGGCTGTGCAGATTGAGGAGCATATGACGATTGACGAACCCTATGTGCTAATTACATATACCACCGGCTTTGGACAGATTCCAGAGAAGGTGTCTGCTTTCTTGGGGAATAATTATGCCAATCTGAAAGGCATCGCTGCCAGCGGCAACAAGAACTGGGGCAAGCTGTTCGCGCACAGCGCGGACTTGATTGCAAACCAGTATAACGTGCCAGTTATCGGTAAATTTGAGTTATCGGGTACATTTGGCGATGTGGAACGAATTAAACAGGAGGTGAGCCGGGTTGCGGCATATTGAACTGAACAACATGTTAATGAAGCGGGACGAGAGCGGCTTCTTTCAACTGGACAAAGACCTTGAGGCAGTAGCCGAATTTATGCGGGATGTAGAGCGGCGGAGCCTGGTTTTTGCAAATACAAAAGCTAAGGTCGATTACATGATTGAACAGGATTTCTACGAGAACTTTTACGGGCAGTACAGCGTAGAGGAAATTGAGCAAGTCTACCAGATTGCCCATAGCTACAACTTCAGCTTCCCATCCTATATGGCAGCTTCGAAATTCTACATGGACTACGCTGTAAAAAGCAATGACCGCAAGCAATATCTGGAGCACTACCCGGACCGTGTGGCGGCAGTCGCCCTCCACCTTGGACGCGGCAACGCCGATACTGCCGGAGTGCTTGCCCGTTCGATGATGGAGCAGCGTCTGCAGCCTGCGACTCCTACCTTCCTTAATGCCGGCAAGAGCCGGCGCGGTGAGCTCGTCTCCTGTTTCCTTATCGAAATGGATGACTCGCTCAATTCCATCAACTACGTGCTCAATACCTGCATGCAGCTGTCGAAGATCGGAGGCGGTGTGGCTGTTAACCTGTCCAAGCTGCGCTCGCGCGGGGAGACGATCAAGGGTGTCGAGGATGCAGCCAAAGGCATCATGCCTGTGCTCAAGCTCATGGAGGACGGCTTCTCCTATGCTGATCAGATGGGTCAACGCAAAGGCTCCGGAGCAGCCTACTACAACATTTTTGGCTGGGATGTTCTGGAATTCCTCGACAGCAAGAAGATTAACGCCGACGAGAAAACAAGGCTCAAAACCCTGTCCATTGGGCTGATCATTCCGAACCGCTTCTATAAGCTGGCGAAGGACAATGAACCGCTGCATGTATTTGCCCCATACACTGTGTACAAGGCCTATGGCACGCATCTCGACGATATGGATCTGGATGACATGTACGATAAGCTGCTGGCCGATCCGCGTGTCAAGAAGAAGAAGGCCATGGGCGCACGGGATATGCTGACCAAAATTGCCATGATCCAGTTGGAATCCGGCTACCCTTATATCATGAACAAGAGCAACGCCAATGCGGCCCATGCCCTGAAAAATGTCGGACAGATCAAAATGTCCAACCTTTGTACCGAAATCTTCCAGCTCCAGGAGACTACTGAGATTGCTGACTACGGGCAGGAGGATACCATCCGCCGTGATGTAAGCTGTAATCTGGCTTCCCTGAATATTGTCAACGTGATGGAGCACGGCAAGATCCGCGAATCCGTGCATGAAGGCATGATCGCCCTGACTGCCGTCAGCGATATGACCAGTATCTCCAATGCACCTGGCGTAGCTAAAGCGAACAAAGAGATGCACTCTGTCGGTCTAGGCGTCATGAATCTTCATGGTTATCTCGCAAAGAACAACATCGCTTATGAAAGCGAGCAAGCCCGCGACTTTGCCCGGACCTTCTTCATGACAATGAACTTCCACTCCCTGGAGAAGAGCATGGAGATCGCTGCTGCAACCGGCCGCTCTTTCCATGGCTTCGAGGCATCAGACTACGCCACCGGCGTTTATTTTGAGCGTTACCTGACAACGGATTACCGTCCGGCTACACCAAGAGTGCAGGAGCTGTTCGGGGATATGTATATCCCGTCACCTGCAGACTGGGAACAATTGCGGGATGCAGTAATGGCCAACGGTCTGTACCATGCTTACCGCCTGGCGATTGCGCCAACAGCCAGTATCTCCTATATCCAGAATGCCACTTCGAGCGTTATGCCGATTGTGGAGCAGATTGAGACCCGGACTTATGCCAATTCAACCACGTACTATCCGATGCCGTACCTGCGGCCGGACAATGTGTTCTTCTATAAATCAGCTTACCAGATGGATCAGTTCAAGGTCATTGACCTGATCGCGGAAATTCAGCCTCATATCGACCAGGGCATCTCGACTGTGCTGCATGTCAACAGCGATGTATCCACTAGGGAACTGGCCCGCTCCTACCTGTATGCAGCGCATAAAGGACTGAAGTCGCTGTATTACACCCGGACCAAAAAGCTGTCCGTCGAGGAATGCCTCACCTGCTCGATCTAAATGGAAGGCTATTGCCGCAAAAAAAGGAGATTGCACGATTATGAGCGCTATTCAAGCCGTTAACTGGAATCGTCCCGACGACGATTTCTCATTGATGTTCTGGAATCAGAACATTATGCAATTCTGGACAGATGATGAAATTCCATTGTCCGATGATAAAATGTCCTGGCTCACGCTCAGTGAGCAGGAAAAGGACTCTTATATGAAGGTGCTGGGCGGCCTGACACTGCTGGATACGATTCAAGGCGGAGTCGGTATGCCCCAGATTATGGAGCATGTTGAAGGCCTTCAGCGCAAGGCGGTGCTGGGCTTCATGGGCATGATGGAACAGATCCACGCCAAGTCGTACAGCAGCATCTTTACCACATTAGCCTCCACAGAGGAGATAGACAGTGTATTCCGCTGGGTGGAAGAGAACCCGTACCTGCAGTTCAAGGCGGAGACCATATCACAATATTACAAAAACATAGACTCGCCTAAAGACCTGTATCTCGCCATGGCGGCCTCCGTGCTGCTGGAGAGCTACTTGTTCTACAGCGGCTTCTTCTACCCGCTGTATCTGGCCGGCCAGGGTAAAATGACCTGCAGCGGTGAGATCATCGACCTTATTTTGCGGGATGAGAGCATTCACGGGGTATATGTCGGGGTGCTGGCGCAGGAGATCTTTGACGGCCTCGCGGAAGACGAACAGCGCGACCTGCACCAGACGCTGGTGGGACTGCTCCGCCTGCTGCATGAGAATGAAGAACGTTATACGGAGCAGATCTATGCTCCCATCGGACTGGTGGACGAGGTCAAGACCTTCCTCAGATACAACGCTAACAAAGCGATGATGAATCTGGGCCATGATCCTCTGTTCGACGAGGAAGAGATCAATCCGATTGTCCAGAACGGCATCAGTACCCACACCAAGCAGCATGACTTCTTCTCGAAGAAAGGCAACGGATATATCCGGGCGCTTAACGTGGAACCGCTGAAGGATGAAGACTTTCAATTCTAACCTTATATGTTTCTAAAATACCGCCCTTTTCGAGGGCGGTATTTTTAGTTACCATCACTGTTATTTAATTCGTTAACTCTTCCGGTCATTGATTACATCAGGTATCTTCCCGTAATCGAATGCTCCGCATGGATGATCTGCGGAGGTGTACCCTCGAACACAACCTGACCGCCCTTGCTGCCTCCGTCCGGTCCCATATCGATGATCCAGTCCGCTTGGCTGATCACATCGAGGTTGTGCTCGATAACAATCACCGTATTGCCGGTATCCACGAGACGGTTTATGATCTCCAGAAGGTGATTGATATCTGACATGTGCAGGCCGGTCGTGGGCTCGTCCATCACATAGATGCTGCCCTTCTTATGCAGCTCGCTGGCCAGCTTGATGCGCTGGCATTCCCCGCCTGAAAGCGTGCTGAGCGGCTGGCCGAGTGTAATATAATCGAGCCCCACATCACTCATCGCCTGGAGCTTGCGCACAACCTCTTTTAGTTGGAAAAATGCCAATGCCTGCTCCACATTCATCTCCAGCACTTCTGCAATTGACTTGCCGTTCAGCTTGTACGCGAGCACCTCTTCTTTGAATCGTCGGCCTCCGCATACTTCGCAGGGCAGCTTCACGCTGTCGAGGAAGGCAAGGTCTGTGTACACAACACCCAGTCCCTGGCAGTTCTCACAAGCCCCCTTGGAGTTGAAGCTGAACAAGCCTTGATTCACCTTGTTCGCGGATGCAAACGCCTTGCGCACATCATCCATAATGCCTGTGTAAGTCGCGGGATTCGACCGTGTTGACACTCCTACCGCTGATTGGTCGATAACGATGGCGTCCGGATGCTGACTGAGGAATACTTCGTTAATCATCGTGCTCTTACCGGAACCGGCAACACCAGTTACTACTGTCAGCACTCCGGTTGGAATATCTGCACTCACGTTCCGCAGGTTGTGAAGTGTAGCCTCCTTGATGGACAGTTTTCCGGACGGCTGCCTGCACTCTTGCTTCAACTGGAGCGGACGTTTCAGATGTGTGCCTGTCAGCGTACCGGCTTCCAGCAGGCCTTGGAAGCTTCCTTCATACACAATGCTGCCACCATGGCTGCCGGCGTGAGGCCCTACATCGACGATATGATCCGCCACCTTGATCACATCGGGATCATGCTCGACGACAATCACAGTATTGCCCTTGTCACGCAGCTTCTGCAGAAGTTCATTTAACAGGTGAACATAACGGGGGTGCAGACCCACGCTGGGCTCATCGAAGATGTAGGTGACATCCACCAGACTGCCGCTCAGGTGCTTAACCATCTTGACGCGCTGCGACTCGCCGCCAGACAAAGTATCCGTCTCACGGTCCAGCGTTAAGTAATCAAGTCCGATATCCACCAGATGCTGCAACCGCTCCGTCAGCGACTTGACGACCGGCACGGCGACAGGATCATCAATCTCACGAATGACGCGGATGAGCTGTCCGGCCTCCATGGAGGATAGCTCCGCAATGTTGAGACCATTGATTCTGCAGCTGAGCGTGGCCTGACTGAGTCTCGCACCGTGGCAGCTGGAGCAAGGCCCCTCGGAAATATACGGAGCAACAGCTTTCTGTGTGCGCTCGGACTTCATCTTCACATCCTGCTTGATATATTTATTGGTGAACTTCTCAATGACGCCTTCCACTGTAATATTTGTTGCCTTGCCGGCGAAATCCATCTTAACTTTTCTTGCCTTGGCGTACAGCAGCTGCTCCAGTTCCTCTTCCGAATAATCGTTCAGCTTCTTGTCGAGATCAAAGTCTCCTGACTGCACGATCATGTTCCATTCCCAGCCGTTCACTGAATAGTCCGGCAGCATAATAGCCCCTTCATGGAGCGATTTTGACTTGTCCAGCGCCTTGCTCATGTCGACGCCCAGCCGACGGCCAAGTCCGTTACATTCGGGGCACATGCCTTGCGGATCATTAAACGAGAACATGTGCGCTTGTCCAACATAGGGCTGGCCTACTCGGGAGAAAAGAAGACGGAGAATGGGAGAAATATCAGTAATCGTGCCCAAGGTGGAATGGGATCCCCCACCCAGCCGCTTCTGATCCACAATAACAGCCATACTCAGGTTCTCAATCGCATCCGTATCCGGCTGCGGAACACGGGGCAGGAAATTTCTCACGAACATGCTGAAGTTCTCGTTCAGCAATCGTGTGGATTCTGCGGCGATCGTATCGAAGACGATCGATGACTTGCCGGATCCGGACACCCCGGTGAAGATCGTGATCTTCCGCTTCGGAATGCGCAAGGATACGTTCTTGAGATTGTTTTCCCTCGCACCCGAAATTACGATATACTCCTGATTTGATTCGCTCATGCCAAACATCCCTCCGGGTAGTGTCAATTTCTGTGTATATTCACATTGTACCATTCAACGTGTATAGATAGTCGGGCAGCCCGAACTTCCACCTTTGTACCCGTTAATTTAACATTGGGGGGCTGCATATTCTGTTACATGGATTGACGTACAAAAGAAAAATAAATAAAAGACCGGTATAATACCAGTCTTTTGTTTTCTATATTGAACTTGAGAATATACATTTAGGGAAAAGTGGCGGAGGGGAATTTTGGAACTGGAGGAGCGATAGCGTCCGCCTGAAAGCTTTCCGCAGGAAAGCTCGCTTCGGAAGCATGGGCAAGGTTTGGATTTCTACCGCGATTCGCGGTTAAAATCAGGAAATCCAAACCTAACAGCGGCCGGAAGTCCAAACATTCTCTCTAGTCACGGCCAATCCCAAAATAGAAGAATTATAAGTTCAATCTATATAGAGGTTTATTTACCGATCAATAAAGAGTTTTGAGTGCTTCAGGAGTAAATGGAATCAATTCATCCAATTTCCCATCCCGAATTTTACTGACCCATGCAGGGTCTACAAGCAATGCTCTACCGATAGCAACCAGATCGAATTCTTGATTTTCGAGCTTTTGAACCAATCTCTCGATACTTGCATTCTCTGCACCTTTTCCTTCAGTGAAAAGAGTCATGAAATCACCATCAAGGCCAATCGAACCCACAGTAATGGTTGGTTTGCCTGTAAGTTTTTTAACCCAACCAGCAAGATTCAAGTCAGAGCCTTCAAATTCCGGTTCCCAGAATCGCCGTGTCGAGCAATGGAAAATATCCACTCCAGCGTTAACCAAAGGTTGCAGAAATTGTTGAAGCTCGTCGGGTGTTTTCGCTAATTTGGCTGTATATTCCGTTCCTTTCCACTGTGAGATGCGCAGCACGATGGTAAAGTCGGGGCCTACGGCTTGGCGGCAAGCCTGGATAACTTCTTCCGCAAAGCGGGTACGTGCAATCATGCTGCCTCCGTAACGATCTGTACGCTCGTTAGTTTTCTCCCAAAAGAACTGGTCAATCAAATAGCCGTGAGCTCCATGGATTTCAATTCCATCAAATCCAATGCGCTTGGCTTCAGCTGCCGATTGTGCAAAAGCATCAACGATGCCACTGATTTCGGACTCGGAATAATCATTGACGTTGCCCCGTGCACCCATGTGCCAGATTTGAGGAATAATTTTGCCGCCGGCTTCATGAACTTCAGACACAACTTTTGCCCAGCCACTCAATGCTTCTTCACCATAAAAGAAAGGGACATTCTCCTGATTGGATGCATCTGCATGATCAACAACCGTGCCTTCCGTTACGATCAGACCCACATTATTTTCGGCTCTCCGGCGATAGTATGCAGCAACATCTGCTCCAGGAACCCCATTGGGAGACAGATTCCGGGTCATTGGCGCCATAACTGTCCGATTAGACAGATTAAGATTTCCTAAAGTAAAAGAACGGAGTAATGGTTGTACTGATTCGGTATTAAACATCGTAAACCTCCTAAGTTTTTTTCGTATTATACTCATTAATTTCTCGACAAATCGGGCTTAGAATCCAGTAGTATACTGTTTAGGAACTGCTGTTTCTTTTCTCAGCTTTGATGCAGCTTCTAAGGCCCAATATGGATTTCTCAGCATTCCTCTTCCGACAGCAATCAAATCGGCCTCTTCATTTCCTATGACTGCATTCGCCAAAATTGGATCATCCAATCTTCCAACAGCGATCACTGGAATATCGAGTGCTTGTTTGATATCTCTAGCGAGCGGTACTTGATAAGCTGCGTGAGTTCCTGGTCTGCCCCATGCAGCAATAGCTCCCTCGCCACCTGATGAAATATCAAACATGTCTACTCCTGCAACTTGATATTCCTTGGCAAAAGCAATGCTTTCCTGAATCCCATAACCACCTTCAACGTATTCTTTAGCTGATATACGCATGATTAGTGGCATGTCCTCCGGCATCTCGGCCTTTGCAGCCTGAATGATCTCCCGACCAAATAACGTAAGATTTTTACCATATTCATCATCCCGTTTGTTCGTTAGTGGAGAATGAAATTGATGGATCAAATAGCCATGCGCACCATGAAGTTCGATAGTATCGAATCCAGCCTGGACAGCGCGAGCTACAGCAGTGCGGAATTTCTCAACCATTTTTTTTACCTCTGCGGTGGTAAGTGCCCGGGGCTGTTTAGAATTTTCATCAAAAGCGATTGCTGACGGGGCTACTGGAACTTCAGCATCTTCCGCCTT
This sequence comes from Paenibacillus sp. IHBB 3054, assembly GCF_051594305.1. Taxonomy (NCBI): domain Bacteria; kingdom Bacillati; phylum Bacillota; class Bacilli; order Caryophanales; family Paenibacillaceae; genus Paenibacillus; species Paenibacillus sp. IHBB 3054. The sequence continues at coordinate 76,122 of NZ_JBOFBG010000024.1, forward strand.
GCGTCCAGCGTGCGCGATTTGGATTCCCACTTTGGCACCGTGACTATGACAAGCATCTACAATCCGTTTCAGAGCCGGAATCTGATCATCTGACCAAAGACCAAGATCGAAATCGGAAATGCGCCCATCGGGCTCTACATCAGTCATTTCAATTATGATTAAACCAGTTCCGCCTACAGCACGGCTAACATAGTGCATGTAATGCCAATCTGTGGCAATACCATCTTTATTGTCGACGGAGTATTGACACATTGGAGGCATCACAACACGGTTTTTCAATTCTAAACTTTTAAAAGAATATGGGCTAAACAAATCTTTCATGGATAAACGCTCCCCTTTTTGCTCTTATATATTAAAGTCATCATGCATGCGCAAGCATGTATGTACTTTCAATTAAAGTCATCATGCATGCGCAAGCATGTATGTACTTTCAGGTTATGGTTTTTCAGAACTTTTGCAATGCATCAGGAATCGGGTCGTAACCAGCAATCAGATCAAAGGCACGCTTATAGGTGTGCTTCTCTTCCAAAGCAGCCACAATGGTACGCGCTACATCTTCACGAGGGATACTGCCAACGGTGATATTCTCCGCAGCAGACACCTTTCCCGTTCCTGGTTCATTCAACAAAATTCCTGGACGTATAATCGTGTATGTCAGACTGCTGCTTTCGAGCACTTTGTCTGCATAATGCTTAGCTGCGTAATACGGTAGAATATTATGGTGCCAGTTGTCCCGGTTATTCGCCTGAATTGCACTGACCATGATGAATCTGTCAATGCCTGCTTTTTCGGCAGCTTCAATAGTTTTTCCTGCACCATCCAAATCAATCAAAAGTGTTTTATCATCACCCGTTTTTCCACCTGAACCAGCCGTAAACACAATAGCGTCACAACCCTTGGCGGCCGTTGCAATGGAGTCTACAGTCCCTTCCAAATCCGCGAGAACAGTTTCGACTCCCTGTTGTACAAATGCATCGGCTTGTTCTTTATTCCGTACCATCGCCCGGACGGTGTGATCGTTGCTTGCTTTCAACAGTTGAATAAGGTGCTGTCCGATTTGTCCATTCGATCCGACTACTAACACCTTCATAGCTATCCACTCCTTATCAGCTGAATTGAATTACAGTAACAATAAAAGCATGCGCATGCATTTAATTTACCGGAGAAAATTAATTATGTCAAGTCGTAATCCTAAACTTAACAATCCTCTCAACTCTACTAATAGGATCTCTACACTGGTCACAAAAACAATTTTTTCGTGAGATTCTCTACTTCTGAATTAAATCCCTCTCTTTTTAGTTCTGTTTGTAAGACCTGTGTAAAGGTCTGAAGTGCCCGCTGGTATTTATTCTCGCCTAACTCTGTAATTCGAGTATAAATACCACGTCGATCATCCTCGCATATATGTCTTTCTAAAGCACCACAGTTTTTAGCTTCCATTCTAACGACGAGTCTCGATGTAGCACTTTGACTTAGTCCCACAAGTTCTTGAAGTTGCTGTAGCCGTAATTTCTTTTCCCCGGAATTGGATATAAAATTTAAAACATAGAACTCCTTCAAAGATAAATTATAATTGTGCAGCAGAGCTTGTTCTAACTTTTCACTTAAATTTGAATTGATGCGAGACCAAGACAACCATACATCCAAAAGTTTGTATTCATGTTGCAAGCTTAGATCACCACCTGATTTTAAAGTCATTCGACATAGTTTGCCTTATTGTATCAATCCAAACTGAAATGGTCAAAACCCATTGATTATTCGTTCCCACACAACATTGAAAAAACCCTCGTCAGCAATAATGAGGGTTTTTCGCCAAAATGCATGTTGTTAATTAAAATACGTACATTTAAAGTCGCTAAAGTCATTGAATTCCGAACAGCTTCCATCTTGGGCATATAAGCCGATTACAACGCCGGTAAAACCTCCGGCAACCTCTGAGGAGAGGTATCTGGTTTGCGCAGAGCCCAAATCAATTTCTATGCCATCGCTTATTACCTGAAAAGAGTAAGTGTCATGATTTGAAATAATTTTTAAAATGGCTACATTTGAATTTAGGTCCGATTGTTCGTGTATGGTCTTAATGTCTCCGATGTTCAGACGCTTAACGGCTTCAATTCGCTCCCCTATTCTTCTCAAAGCGAAATCATAATGATGATGCTCATCCATATATAACGTTATTCCCGCTTCACCATCATTCACTCTAATCTCACAGGAGATTTCCGCATGGAAATCCTTTTGACGCAAGCCTATAAAGGTCGGGGAATCCGCCATATCTAATGAAATCTGTGAACCTCTTAATTTCAATTCACCATCGCCCAGCAAATAATTCTGTTTATCGGGATAACGTAAGTAACACCAATCTATATCCCAGCTTGTATTATGAAAAGTATATTGCATCTGTTCTATCTGTTTTACCGAATTGGGAATGTAGTTTGTTTCAACTTCCCCCTGAGTCGTACCATCGTCTCCCACCGTAAACCAATGATCTTCATGGAAAGTAACTGGCATCAAAAACACTTCCCGCCCCAGATGATGATGCATAACCCATCTGCCGATTTGCCGAAAGCCCAAATGAACGATCCACCAATTTCCATCGTGATCTTGAATTAAGTCTCCGTGACCTACACCCTGTATCTCATATCCCCCCAGATTCCTGTTTGTTAAAACGGGGTTATTGGGATAGGACTCAAAAGGTCCGTAAGGGGAATTGCCTCTTGCATATACAATCATGTGTCCATATTCGGTTCCGCCTTCTGCTGCCATTAGGTAATAGAGATCATTGATTTTATAGAGGTGAGGGCTTTCCAGATAACGTCCCCCTGTTCCATGCCAGATCACGCGGCTTGGTGTAAGCTTTTCACCGGTTTCGATATCTATCTCACATTGAAAGATGCTGTTCCTTCCAGTGTCATCAGTGCCGTTACTCATAAAGTAGGTTGAATTACCTTCAAAGTAAAAGGAGGGATCTATCCCCCCTTGGTCCACAAAGATGGGTTCCGACCATTCGCCGTAGATGTCATCTGTCCAAACGTAGAAATTTTGCCCGGTAGAATTATTAGTGGTGGTCATGTAAAAACGACCGTTATGATATCTAATAGTGCATGCGAAAACTCCTCCAGAACTGTCTATTTTCTCAAGATGAACTTGTGATTGCCTTGTTAAGCAATGTCCAATTTGTCTCCAGTTCACTAAATCATCGCTTTCGAACAAAGGTACGCCAGGATAATATTGAAAGGAACTGCTGACGAGATAATACTTATTATTTACTTTACAAACACTTGGATCGGGATAGAAACCTTTAATTACGGGATTGCTGTACTTCATGATTTCACCTCATAATTGAATGTTATTGATTGATTATTTCTCATATGGATAGAAATAGATTGAACTTGAGAATTACATTTAGGGAAAAGTGGCGGAGGGGAATTTTGGAACTGGAGGAGCGATAGCGTCCGCCTTTAGGTTTGGATTTCTACCGTGATTCGCGGTTAAATTCAGGAAATCCAAACCTAACAGCGGCCGGAAGTCCATACATTCTCTGTAGTCACGGCCAATCCCGAAGCAGAAGAATTTCAGTTCAATTATATACATGAAATTATAAGTTAATGACACGGCTCTATTGAATGATGTATACTGTCGTATATTTGATCTATTCTAAGAAAGGCTAATGATATGATAACAATATACTATGCTGGATATGATGCCATCCATACCGCAGATTTTGTTTATGACGTCCCTGAAGGACATAATACATGGTTGCTCCTTCTCACCAGAACACCCGCCCAATTCTGGGTTGAGGGCGAGATGAAGGAATATCCTGCTAACTGCGCGGTAGTCTTCCAACCACATCAAAAGATACTCTACCGGGCCTGCGCAGACTGCTATGGGAATGACTGGATTCATTTTGATTCAGACGAAATTCATTTGAAGGAATCAAAGTTATTACATGGAGTTCCCTTTCCCATGCCCGACCCGGAATATTTCCACCAATTGTTTCAGTTGCTTACGGCTGAACATTTCTTTTCCTGCGCTTACCGGGAGCTTTCTATGGATTACTTATTCCGAATTATCATCAATAAGCTTATTGAAGCTTCGCACAGTACGAATAATACTCCTCACTATCAAAATTTGTTGAATCTGCGCAAAGCGATATACAACAACCCGGGTCATTCTTGGGCCGTTCCGGCTATGGCCGAACATGTGCATCTCAGTTCTGGCTATTTACAGGCCATCTATAAGTCAACCTTTGGCATTTCGTGCATGGACGACGTCATTCAATGCCGAATCCGTCTTGCCAAGGAAAAGCTGCTTCATAGTCCGCATCGGATCTCCGAAATCGCCGCAATTTGCGGATACATGAATATTGAGCATTTTAGTCGGCAGTTCCGCCAAATCACAGGCTATGCACCTCGTGAATACCAAAAATTGATGGCATCAGATTCATGAAATCTTCTCGGATGGAATCGATCAAGTTGTTTTTTACTTTATGTATAATGCTCAATTTAAGAAGTAAACCTCATTTTATTAATCCATCTTGGCAAAAATAGTAGGAGCATAAATAAAACTGCAACAGTAATGGAAGGAACGGCAATGATTGTAGAAATACCTCCATAGGGTTCAAAACTTGTGTAATAGCTGTTGAACTCGGCTATCTGCATGGGCAGAAAATTGCCCACGTAATGTTTCAGAAAGAATACCTCGCTCATCTGAATGGCGTAAGATATGGCTATGGTGAATAATAACAGGGCGTAGCCAGTATAAACCTGTGTGACTAATACGCTGATCAATAAGGTAATCCCTGTCATCAGTGAGATTGCCACATATCCAATGACCAGGTTGATCAAAAACTGCTGGAAGTAATTCACCTCAACTGTTGATAAGAAAAATTGTGGACTACTTTGTATAGGCAAATCCGCTCCTTGTAAACCGTACATAAAAAAAATAGGCGTAATGTAAATCGCCACCGCCGCCAGATAGAACAATGAAGAGAGCTGGAAGGCGTTGATGATCCGTACCCTACTCAACTTCCGTTTCCCAAACCTCGTGGATTTCACCAGTCCGTCCACGCCCAAGGTCTCATCTTCGTTAAAAATGGGGATCAACAGAATGGAAATGAGAATCAGGACAATAAAAACACACTGGTTCATCCCTGAGTTAACGTTCTTCCAGCCCTCGGCATAACCCATCCGGATAGGTTCGGGGAGGGAAGCCGTTCCAAAAGTCCCGCTGCTTTTTCCTTCCCTAGAACCCACCGCTTCCTCCCCTGCACTTCTGATGATGTCTGACCTATCCTGATAGAATTGTTCTGTTGAGATATCGCGTATTCCAGTCCAGTCCGAGCCATACACTTGGACGATCATATCCAAGGCTGGCAAATCTGCAACATCCGCTGTATTCCTGTCTTCCGGCAGGCTAAGTTCTCTGTATTTTTCCAAAATTTTGTTAATCTCAACTTCATCCAATACCTCCGGTTGATAGAAATACCGGTATTCCGTCCCATCTGTTACCTCATATCTTGCCTGATTTAAATAACCTGTTTTGATGGTGTCTAAGTTGTAAAAGGTAAGTATCAGAAACAATGCCAACAAAAAACCGAATACGTTTATGTTTAGGATTTTACTTCTGTTTAATTTTGATAAATAGCTCATAATTTCACCTACCTTCCTCTACTGTAAATAATATCTTCTCATCCATATAGAGATACCGATTCGAGATAAGAGAATGTATACAGTACCCAGAAACAGGGCGACAAAAACATAAGGAAACACGGTATTACCCACAAAATATAATTTCTCTATCCCTATAAGATTATTGATAAAGTTCTGGGGAATGAAGACCATCACTTTTTCAATCAGCGCCCCCCTCCCCATCTGATAAGTATTGACGAGATAAAAATAAATCAGTGAAATTGCTAATACCAGTTTCCCTCTTTTAAAAATCACGGACAAAAACAGGATAAGATGAGTCACGACGAGGGTGGAAAAGTATCCCATGGCAATATAGAGTAACGCCTCTTGAAGCTGATTCATGGAATAAAATGTAGTCGTTCCGATTTGAACCGAAGAGTCCCAGCCGTGCAGCGTGTAGACTACAGCAACAAACAGCAGTACGATCACAATATACACAAAATAGGCTATCGTAGAAAACACACTGGCGGCGCCAAGCTTATAGCTGATCAGCTTCCTCCGGCTCTCTTTGGTGGATAAGGTCACCTTGTCAATTCCTTTGCTGCCGTTTCTGGAGAATCCCTCGCATAGGATGAAGGCCAAGAACATAAAGAAAAGGTAGATTGTATCTAATAAACCTATTTTCAGGTACTCCCAGCCGCTATCGTATTTGAATACAAATGGGGTGGATACTTTTTGCATTTTCTCTGATATGATTTCGATTTGTTCCTCTGTATAAGGAAATAGATTTTGTTCATTGGATAAATATTCGGTAAAGCTGCCCTTCCAATCCTCATAAAAACTGGCGAGCTGCTCATTGGTTAAATTTAAGCTGTTATCGAGCACACGGTACTTTTCATATGGAAAATTCAGTTCCCAGTTCAGCATATCGTGAGGAAACATCAATTTTTTGCCCAGCTTGCGGTCTGTATCCACTTCCCCCTCAATATAAGGTTTGTCCACACTGTTTTCGTAGTTCTGTTTCATTTGTAATAAATAATCTGTCGTCATCGTGCCCTCAACCGTTCGCTCCCTTAAAATATCCCAGCCCCCAATGCCGCTATGTATGGTTCCCTCATCATCCAAGACATCGATACTCCGGGCGGTTTGAACCAAAGGGATCAGAATAATTGTGAGAAAGAGTAGGCTGATAATCACTGTATTTTTATTAAATATTTTTTCCAGTTCTAATGGAATGAAATTACGCATGGCTCCCACTCCCTAAGTAGATGTAGTAATCTTCCAGCGTGGGCTCGCATACGATTGCGCCTGATTCCTTTTCTCCCAAGTAACGTACATTGACAACGTTTTCTTCCTGCCGGATCCGTACGATCAGGTGCTCCTTTTTAAAGGTGGCAAGTCGCTCTCTGTCCATCTCCTCGGTGAACACTTTTCCTTTAATCCCGGATAACATCTTTTGCACATTACCTTGCTCTTTAATTTTGCCCTGATTTAGGATGATCACATTGGTGGTGATTGCTTCGATATCCGAAATAATGTGGGTAGAAAACAAGATGATCTTGTCCTGTCCCATTTCGCTTATGATGTTTGAAAAACGGATTCGCTCATGGGGGTCAAGCCCAGCGGTGGGCTCGTCAAAAATTAATATCTTTGGATCGTTGATGATGGCTTGGGCAATGCCCACCCGCCTTTTCATCCCTCCGGAAAAGGTTTTGACCTTTTTATTGGCAACTTTCTCCAGGTTGACAAACTGTAATACCTCTGGAACTTTGTGCTTCAGTTCCTTTTTTGACAGTCCCTTCAGCGCTCCCATATATTCCAGATATTCCTTTGCCGTGAACGCGGGATACACCTCGAAATCCTGAGGGATATATCCCACAAGATTACGGTAGTCGTCGTTCATATGGAAGATATCCTTGCCGTTAAAGGTAACCTTGCCGCTGGTCTGATGGTCGATTGCCACAAGAATTCGCATCAAGGTGCTTTTCCCTGCCCCATTATCTCCCAAAAGTCCGTACACACCTTCAGGCAAAATAAAATTCAGTTCATCAATGGCCCGTTTCGTTCCAAATGTTCTTGTTACATTTTCCGCTTTAATTTCCATCGCTAATTTCCTTTCTCAACTGATATACGTCTCCTTCTGAGAGAACTTGCCAGTCCTCTCCCGCAGACGTTCTCCCTAGCAAGAGGTTGGTATATGCTCCGTCCAGCTTTTTCACTGCCCATGCCACCAGGTTTTCATCTTCAAATCCTGCTATGATACCTGATTTTTCTTCTGCATATAGAATATTTTGGATTCTCGGATCAGAAGTGCTTCCTCTGGTGCCATTGTCTGCCGGCTCGGGAAACCGATCCGAATTTTCTCTCATGTATGCATCAACAGTTTTGTAGATACCTATATAATCATCGATAGACAAAGTCGGAATTTCTATCGTTGGCCTAATTGATGACCCTGTCCTTCCTTCCTCCCGATAAGTTCTTTCATTACTTTTTCTATCTGCATCAAGTCGTTTGTCCAAGGCAATATCCTCAAAAGTCCTCTCATCATCTAGCGTTGTATCCTCTGGGGGTTCCTCATTGCCCGGATTCTCATTCTCTGTCTTTACATCCTTCGGATTATTATCTACGGTAATTAATTCCTCTGAGATGGTTTTATCATCCTGCATGCTTGCATATTCTGAGTAGCTACTTTGATTTTTGAAGTAGAGGCTTCCTCCAATCAAAATGGTTATAGTTAATACACTCATTAAGATTTTTTTCACTAAGACACCTCCGTTTTTAATATGTAACCTCATCATCTTCGCGAAATCCGACCATAGAAGAGTTGCTTGCAAGAAGCTCGCCGAACGTTCTCCGATCTACCGGAGCGATTGCAGATAAGTCATCAACATGCTCAAGGGTGACAATTGCGGTCATAATTTTTGTCAGTGAAGCAGGATAAACCTTGGCTTCCGCACTGTCTTCGTAAATGGCTTGATGTTCCTCCTATTTCTTCTTGGTACAAAGTATAGACTGAACAACTTAAAAATCTAGGTGTGTAGATCTTAAATATTTCTTAAATAAATGGTTTGTGCTTTGCGCCTTAATCGATCCTTGATTGCTTTTTTGGTCTGCCAATTCGTATTTAAAACCTGCAAAGATATTTTCACAATAGTATCGCACCGAGCGCTATATATAAAATATTACAAATAAATTAAAGCTAAAAAAGGGACGTGATTATCCACGTCCCCACCCTATCGAATTTACTCACTTACTAAAGCATATGCGGATATTTTACGGATGCGATATGTGATCAGCATCGAAGTAAAGTAAGAAACAATGACAAGTGCCACACCAAACAAAGTAATCCACGATGTCATGATAATAAAATTCGCCTTCATAATCCCCGTAGCACTCATAGCCACTGACATAAATGGATTGGTTAGGGTAATTCCAGCTGCGCTTCCGAGCAATACGCCTATCATGATAGGCAGCAGAAATCCAAGCGAGAGCTGATTCATTAGCTGGAAGGTTGTAAAACCAATTGCTTTTTGTACACCCAGTTCACGTTTCTTACGAATAACCGATGAATTAATTACAAAATACAGAACCAGAATCACGACAACTAAGGTTATAACCATCATGCCAATCCCAAGCTTCGAGACGATTGATAAGTAGGTGCCCATACCCTGTTCCAGGGTTTTATCCATGTCTACTGTTGCCGAGATTGAATCTCCATAGTCGCTTTTAAGCTTGTTTAAAACTACATCAGATTTACTATTTTTGTTCAAATAGATTTGCAGACTCTGCTGTTTAAAGTCCGGGTTAAGCTTAAGGAAGCCGTCCCGTCGTATCGACGCATTCATTCCGCCCATATTTGAACCTTGAGATAAGCCAGTGATCAGATACTCAGCCTGCTTAGCGCCGACTTTTATCGTGACACGGTCTCCGACCTTTTTATCCAGCTTGTCGGCTAAGATACCGGCAAGCACAACTTCGTTGCTATGCAGCGGATATCTGCCCTTATAGACGATATCTGTTTCTTTTGCAGAATAATCCTCCATCACATAAGCAGTTACATCATAGCTCTCTATCTTAATCTTAGCCTCATCAAGATACAGCACTTTTCTTACATTCTTCAAGTTTTTAATGTTTTCAACAAGCTTTGGTTGATCCTTATCCGAATTCAAAACAGCCATCACATTTGAAAGTTCGACTCCGGGAGTCTCTGCAAATGCCTTTGTATCAATAACGGTGTTATAAAACATCACAAGGCCAAAGGTACTGGCAAAAGATACAGCGGCAAGGATCACTGCCATCATGAAGGTGTGCTTCCTGCTTTGCAGCATGGATTTGAACCCGAGAACGACCGGCAGACTGCCTATTGACTTATGAAGCGGTAAATGGTTTTTTCTGAAGTTATGGGTTGTGATTCCGCCTCTTAAGGCTACAATCGGATTAAGCTTACGAATTCGTCCCGAGGAAATGAAGGAAACAATGATAACAATGAATAAAATTGTACATAGAATAACACTGCTGATTGCTCCATCAAAGCCTTGCACCCACATGAGCCCGGATTGATGTGCAAAAATATCAGAAAGTACTGGCGTTGTTAAATAGGATAACGATATGCCTGCTATACTGCCAACCAAGGCAATAAGCATGTACTGCATTACAATAGACCCTATAATTTGTCTGCTGGTATACCCGATCGCCTTTAAAGACCCGATTTTGGTCATGTCTTCTTCAATGCTGTTACCAATTCTAAACCGCACTACGATAAAGCATACAACTGCGATAATAATAGCGAAAGCCATGGACATTACCGATATTATATTTGCCATAGTAACACGGGTTGATTTCAACGTATCTAAATCCATGGTGGATAATGTATCCGTACTGGTTGCTGCAGCTAAAGTCGAACCAGCAAATTTTTGATTCTTTTGTATTAATTGTCCTATCCCTGTTTCAATTTCATTATTTATTTTATCAAGATCAGCAAAAACAAGTGTTGAACTATATTTGTTACCCAGCTTCTGAACAAGCTTTTCATAGGTTTCATGGGGAAGATAAGCCCCTAAACTTCCGGTATCAAAAGAACTGAAAAAGGCATCTTCTGTAAACCCTTTGATGGTAAAGGTAAAGACTGTACTTTCCAATGTGAGATCAATTTTGTCATTCAGCTTGTAACCACCGTCAATATTCAATACATACGGTACATAGATCGACATTGAATCAGGTGGTAAATGCTCTTCAACAAATTTCCATTTGGAGACTTCGCGTTTTTTATCCATATCATTGAGAATAAAACTGGTCTCACGTGTTTCACCATTATAGGGGATGGATGCCGAAGCCCATAACACATCCTCTTTGTGCATGTTTGATACATTTTTATTATTTCTGATGTATTCATCTACCTCTCCGGTATATAACTGATTTGGCAAGAGGTAGTACACATCGTTTGTCTTAAGCTCTTTGGTGACTTTTTCAAAATAACTGCCAAAATTCACAAACACTAGCGAGCCCGCATTTAGCAGCAATCCGGCAATGAGGAACAATAGCAACAGTGAAACCGTGTGTCCTTTGGTTTTTCGTATATTTGCAAAGCTGAGCATAGCTAATTTCCGCAACTTTACCACCCCATTTCAGTGAGGAAGGCCTGGAGCTTGCCGTGCCGCTCCCTGTCGCCGCTTACGTATTTGCCTAAGTTGCATATGCCATGAATAACACCGTCACGCATATATAAAATCCGGTTTCCTCTTCTTGCAGATTTCAGATCATGGGTAACCATGATGATGCTTTGCCCCTTGCTGTTAAGATCGGTCAACACATCAAGTACCACTTTACCTGCCGCGGAGTTAAGAGCGCCTGTGGGTTCGTCGGCAAAAACAACCTTTGGCTGGTTTATTAATGCACGCACAATTGCAGCACGCTGAGCTTCCCCACCGGACAATTGGGTAGGGAATTTCCGCCAAATCATTTCAGTTAATCCTACCTGCGCAAACAGATCTTTTGCTCGTGCAGCGATGGCTTTTCTGTCATTACTGACAAGCAGGCCTGCGGCAATAACATTATCCAATATACTCATATTATCGAGCAGGAACATTTGCTGAAATACAAATCCGCAATTTAATCTGCGAAAAACCGCCAGCTTATCATTGGACAGCTTTGCGATTTCCTGATCAAAGTATGTAACGGAGCCTAGCGTCGGCTTATCCATACCTGATAGGGCATACATGAGCGTAGATTTTCCCGCACCGGAAGAACCCATGATTACGGTGAAATCCCCGGATAATATCTCCAGATCAAGATTTTTAAGAATGTGCTGCTGCACGCCCCCAGTAGAAAACGATTTACTAAGCTTATCGGTTGTGATAATTACTTGACTCATTACGTGGCCCCCTATTAAAAAAGACTGTTAAAACTTACTGCCTGGAAAGCAGTTGAAGTTTTATTTACAGTCTTATCTTAGCTTATTAATTCTTAGCGGGTCTTTAGACAGTTCTTAACCAATTCTAAAATTTTCACGCGATATGTAACTTTAAGATCACCACAAAACCGCCATCTGTATTCCTGCAATTGATATCACCGGACATTTTGTCCATCAGATATTGGGAAATATACAATCCCAGTCCTGTTCCACTTTTGCCGGCTGAATTTTGGGCACGATAGAATTTATTGAATAGAAGTGGGATTTCCTCCGGAGAGACCCCGCGTCCATAGTCTTTGAATTCGATCTCCAGATATTGTCCTTTGATGTTTGCCAATACACCAATGGATGTACCCGCGTATTTATAAGAGTTGCTTATGATATTGTCAATTACCTGCAGAAGCCGAAGCATATCTACGAGCACAATGCATTCGGGGACAGGCGATATAGTAGCTCTATTATTATAGTCAACATTTTTGATTAAATCGCCCAGTAATACACTCGACTCTTCCGTTACTGTGACAGTTAGCTCCTGTAACTCTTCTAATGTTGCACTAAACATATTCGTGATCAATGTATTTATCTGGTCAGCTTTTGCATTAATCACTTCCAGCTGGCTTATGTCATCCTCAATAACAGAATTCAAAATCATAACTTCGGAGACAGCCTTAATGGAGGCAACAGGCGTTTTTATATCATGGCTAAGTGAGGCTACCAGCTCCTTTTTGCTCTGATTTGCCAGTCTTTCGTTCTCGCGCGCTTTCGCGAGTTCCTCTCTCATTAAGTCAAAGCTTTCTGCAAATGCACCGAACCCGTTGCCCTTTTCCATTTCGAGCGGCATATCCAGCTTGCCCTCTGCCACATGACGGGCAAATGCCTGCAGTTTACGAAAAGGGCGAAAAATAGATCTGTCGATATATACTGCATAGATTAAACAAAACAAAATGATAAAAATGATATTAACTCCGAAAAAAACAAGCAGCTTATCCCTGTGATGCTTCCATCGTTCACTTGTATTATTATAAAAAATTACTTTCCCCAATACCGTGTCATTGCGCGTAATATCCACAATCGTATCCCGATTATAGATAGCAGTGTCTATATTCTCACTTAATCCACGTCTTGTGGCCCCAACCAACTCCCCGTGGCTATCCAGTACAGTATATTCCAAGCTGTATTGATGACCTGGCAAGGCAGACTGATCCAGAGTGCCCCAATGTTCAACAATCGTTTGTGTAATATCATTTACAGCAACAACATCCGTTCCTGTTTCAGTTAAGCTTTGAAAAACAAAAAGAATTATACTAATGCCAAAGAATAGAATGGCTTCCGCCAAGAATGTTACCTTTTTGATGCTCATCTTCCACCCCTAATCGGTCTCAAATACATAACCGGTCCCCCAAATCGTCTTAATATAACGCGGCTCATTAGGGTTTTCTTCAATTTTTTCACGCAGTTTGCGGATATGGACATTTAAGGTTCCGTCACTAGTGATTGCGTCATTCCAGACGTTAGAGAACAACTCCTCTTTAGCGAGAGGGCGATTTTTGTTCTGGATTAAATAGGACAGCAGCTTATATTCCATAGCCTTCAATTTAATCTCGCAGCCATCATTCATCAGCTTTTCCGAGATCAGATCCATTGTAAAGCTGCCAAAGCTTAAAACATCAACATCGCCTCCATATCTTTTCAATACCGTTTTTACTTTAGCCAAAATAATACTGAGTGCATACGGCTTTTGGATATAGTCGTCTCCACCGATATTTAGTGCAAGCAGTACATCATCATCACTGGTCCGTGCACTTATAAACAATATAGGGATATTGGTGGTTATTCTCAGTTTTTTGCATATTTCAAATCCGGAGGATTGCTGCCCTAAATTAATATCCAGCAGGATCAAATCGGCCTTGTTTTGCGTGAAAAAATCAAAGCATGCCTGTTCATCTGCTACCCAATAGGTCTTCACGCCAAGCATATTAAAGTATTTACAGGTGCTTGTTGATAGCGCTTCTTCATCATCAACAATTAAACAGTCGTATTTCATGATCCATTTTCCTCCATAAATATAACTTGAATAACAGAAACTATTATACTGTTGAATGTAGCATCTTTCTATGAAAAAACCGAGCAATTTCAGGAATATCTCCTGAATTCACTCGGCGATGGGATAAGTATATTCAACTTCCACTAAATGATGAAGCAGGAATTAAAACTTGAGGGCATACCGGCAATTGTATGGGGAGAGATATCAACAGTGGCTGCAAGTACATATCAGCGAATAATCTTCTCACTTAGGACTATGAAGAAGAGCCCTGCATTTACTTATTTATAATAGGTATTTTTAGGAGAGCACAAATAAAAAAGTAGTACGCACTTTATTGATAGGTACTATCCAAAAGGATAGTCTGATGATCAGTATGACTGAATCAAAATTTAAATTACCGGTGTTAAAAGAAAATGCACCCCCTAGAATTTCATTGATAAACCAGGGGTTTATTCCAATGTCTATTCTCAAGGGTGCACTTCATACATTCGAATGGAGTTTCCTAAATACTATTTTTTCTCGTTGATAACGAATAGAACACCTGTGAGAATTAGGATAGAGCCGATCCAAAACGCTACACCTATGTTCTCTCCTAGAACAAGCCATCCAAGTAATGTTCCAACCAGGGGTTGAAAGAAGAAAAATATTCCTCCACTTGAGGCGTTAAGCATTTGTAATCCACGATTCCAAAGTAGAAATCCGCTTGCTGTTGAAACAATACCCAAATTTAACAGTCCTCCCCAAATAGTCGGGTGAGTCAGTTGGGAGATATTAATTTCGTGTAACCGTGGCAAAACGAAAGGAGTCAACACGATTAGGGCTACTAAGATGGAATAGGTGGTTACCACAATTTGTGAGTAATCACTTGGCAAACGTTTTACAAGTACAGACATGAGGGCCCATGTTAATGCGGCAATCAGCAGTGCAATACCTCCAAGTGTACTGGATAAATTCACATCACCAATTCCAACAATGAAAAGCACCCCAATTGTCGCTAATAAAACAGAGATTCCCTTTTTTAATATCAACTGTTCTTTAAGGATAAGGCGAGCAAAAATAACCATGAATGCTGGTGTTGAAGAAGTTATAATGGCGCCCATTTGTGCTGTGGATAACATGGTGCCAGTTTCCTGTGCAACAATCGAAATGGTATTACCAATAAGCCCAATAGCTACGATTAAGAAAAAATAACGTTTCTCAATTCGCCAGTTTTGTCTTGTGATGAAGCCGATAACGAGAAGTGCAACAATGGCTACTAAATATCTCATCTATACAAGTTCTAATGGAGGTATGACCGATACTACAATTTTAACAACAACGTACATACCGCCCCAGATAATGGAAGCTAAAGTTAAATATAAAGAACCTAATAAGGTGTTTTTCATCTATTATACCCTCCGTTTTTTAATTAGGTCGAAAATGCCCCTAACGGAGAGATGTAGTCACACTCACTCCACTAAGAGCAGAAGTGTGCTACTGGTACGTCGTTTTCAAATAATGGAGTCCAAAACATCATATCCCCCCCTAGTCCAATTTATCCGTTTGTCCGAAACCAGATAGTACTGTTCATGGAAGTTCCGGGTTTGATACAGCAATTTTTTTTTCATATCTTGCTCAAAATATCAACCTGATCTTCAAGCTCCAGTAGACTTTTCATGCACCCGGACAGGCAAACGGATATGAAATACGGTTCCTTTGCACAATTCGCTCTCTACAGTCAGGAAGCCCCCGTGTGCGAGGATCAGGTTTTTTACAATAGCCATGCCGAGTCCTGTTCCCAGCTTAGGGGAGCTGCCTTTTACTCCACGGTAATATTTTTGAAATAGATTGTTCAGCGTTTCTTCGTCCATACCAGTGCCATTGTCGGAAATCATGATATTCACACTTTCCTCCCCTTCCCGCCGCACAGTCACGTGAATGGCAGTTCCTTCCGGATTGTGAAGCACGGCATTCATCAGCACATTTTGCAGCGCCCGGTAGAGCACCTTCTCGTCAGCAACAAGCTCCAGCGATTCTATCTCTGCATCCAGGCTCAACAGGTAGGACACCGCTCTTGGATCGTTGCCGACATCGGCGATCAGCCGCTGCAGGAAGCCGATCAACTCCAGAGTGCCAAACTGCATGGGCAAGGAGGCATGATCCTCATTTATCTGAAAAGAGAGGTTGATGTCGCTGATCAATTCCTCCATATGCAGCCCTTTGGACTGGATTTCTTGCAGAAACGTTCGCTGTTCATCCGCGTTCCAGCTGTACTCTTCATTCAGCAGTAGAGCTGAGTATCCCGTGACATATGTTAACGGTGTTTTGAGATCATGCGAGATGCCGGCCACCCAATCTTTTTTGTTATCTTCAAGCTTACGGCGTTCGAGTTCGGACTGCTTCAGGCTGGCGGACAGCGACTCAATGTTCACAATCAATTCGCTGTACAGCCGGTAGCGGGATTTGAGCTTCCGGCTTCGTTTGAAGATGCCCTGTGCCGCAGGCGGAGGTTCGAAATTCCCGCCCGATAAGGAAGCAATCCAAGACATCATGAATCTTAACGGACTCCCGAAGTACCAGCCGAACAGTACGCTGCATCCGGTAATATTAAGTACAAATACCGCCAGAATGTACAGATCATAATACTCCTGCCCTTCCATAAGGCCCAGCAGCGGAAACAGCACATCCACGGTAATCATCATGGTAATGCCGAGTCCAAGCATCCAAGCGATTAATCCGATGGCAAAATGGACACTGAACCGTAATCCCGCTTTCATCTCAGGACCCTTTGACCGGTGGCACAAATTTATAACCGATCCCTCTCAGGTTAATGATCAGCTCAGGGGCTTTCGGATTGTCATCCAGCTTTTTTCGGATCTTGGAGATATGAATAGTGACTGTTTTCTCATCGCCATACCCGGGGCTGCCCCATACCAGTTCATAGATTTGAGATGTCGTATAGATCCGGTTCGGATTCCGGCAAAAGAAGCTGAGCAGCTCCAACTCTTTGGCTGTACATTCCACAGTCTGTCCATTCACGATCAATGCCGCGTCCGCAGGCCTCAGAATAAAATGCCCGTAATTGTATTCTTTGTCCCCGGCACCTTCCGAATTCCCGTAAGAAGAGCCTTGGGTGATGTTCTGTCTTCTGAACAAAGCTTTGATCCGGGCAACGACCTCAAGCGGATTAAAAGGCTTCGTAATGTAATCATCCCCGCCGATCCCTAGCCCGGTCAATTTATCGAAATCACTTGCGCAGGAGGTGATAAAAATAATCGGCGTATCCGTATACTTGCGGATCTCACGGCACAGCTCAAAGCCATTCACATCCCCCAGCATTACATCCAGCAGAATCAGGTTATAGGTATGATTTTTCACGAAAAACAATGCTTGTTCCCCAGTTGAGCAGCTTGTGATGTTGTGGTAGCGCTCTTTCTTCAACGTAATCTCCAGCAAAGTCAAAATCCCCAGCTCATCATCGACCAGCAAAATTTTCTCTGCGTTCATGTTGTCATTCAACAATGGTATTTCCTCCCTGAGTGCATAAGTTCTCTCTCAGTTTATCATTCCTTTTGGAATTTCTCTTGCCTGCTGTTTCCTTTTAACCGCGATTTTACTTTGTTTTTACTTTTGTGGGCTAATCTTATATTACGCCGCCAAGGAATGGTACGGCAATTGGATTGTGACGGAGGAATAGAAATGGAACTACTGATTGAACAGGTATCGAAAAGTTACGGCGCAAAGCAGGCCCTCAGCGGTATTAGCTTGAAGCTCAAACAGGGTGTGACCGGACTGCTCGGCCCAAATGGTGCCGGTAAATCCACATTAATGCGGATGCTCGCGACTATTGAGAAACCGGGTCAAGGGAGAATCAAATGGAACGGTGTGGATATTGCCAGGCAGCCGCAGGTTTTACGGAAGGAGCTGGGATATTTGCCGCAGGATTTCGGCGTGTATCCAAATCTGACCCCGCTTGAATTTCTGGAATACATAGCGGCAATGAAAGGCCTGTCCGCCAAGTCCGCCCGGTCCCGAATCAATGAGCTGCTGGAAATATTAAATCTCTCAAACGACCGGAAGCGGCTGCTCGGCGGATTCTCGGGCGGCATGAGACAGCGGGTGGGCATTGCCCAATCTCTGCTTAATGATCCGTCGCTGCTCATTGTCGACGAACCTACGGTCGGGCTGGACCCCGGAGAAAGAATCGGTTTCCGGAATTTATTGTCCAGCTTGTCAGGAGACAGAATCATTATTTTATCAACGCATATCGTGACCGACATCGAGTCCATTGCTCCCTCCATCGCCCTGATGGCGAAGGGACGGCTTGTCAAGCATGCGGCACCGGAGAACTTGATTCAAAGTGTGGAGCAGAAGGTCTGGAACTGCATCCTTCCTGCCTCCTCCCTGCCGGACATGCAGGCCAAATACACGATAAGCAGCGCCATTCAGCGCAGCGACGGCATCCATACCCGGATCGTTTCCGATCTGCGTCCCAGCGCAAATGCCACCCTGCTGCCCGCTTCACTGGAGGATGCGTACCTGTATACAGTGTCCTCGTTAGGAGTTCAGCCATGATCCAAAGCAATTTGAAAAGTCAGATGCGCAGCTATTCCTTCCTGCTCGTCATAGGAATCAGCGTGTTTGCCGGCTATGCCTGCGTACCGGATGCGGCTGCCGGGTATGAAATCTTTTATATCGGCGGAGTCAGAGGGATCTATAACTCGGCCTGGCTGGGCGGGCTTGCGGCGATGCTGTCCACAATGCTGCTTTGGCTATTCGGTTTTTTCATGCTTCGAAGCCAAATATCGGGAGATGTGCGCCTGAAGCTCGAGCCGTTAATTGCCTCCACCCCTGTCCGGAAAATCAGGTATATCGCCAGTAAGGCGGCGGCGAATTTTGTGGTACTGCTGGTAATTGGAGCTGTCTTGGTAGTGGCCTTTATGGCCATGCAGCTGCTGCGGGGAGAAGATTCCCAGCTCCGGCTGATGGATTATATAGCTCCCTTTTTTTATGTAACCTTCCCTTCCCTGTTTCTGCTCTCTTCTTTAACCGTCCTGTTTGATGTGTTTCCTGGTTTGAAGGGAGTTATGGGAAATGTACTGTTCTTCTGCCTGTGGATCGCTGTCGGTGTGGTGGCCATTGCCGCGCCAAGCGATTGGGGGGATTTGTTCGGCATCAACGGTATTCTGAAAACGATGGCTCATAGTGCAGCGGAGCATTATCCTACCCTCTCCAGTCTTGAGGAGAGCGGAAGCTTTGGATATTATCCGACACACGGCCCAATCTCCACGTTTGTGTGGGAGGGCGCAGCATGGGATCATTCGCTTGTCCTAATCCGGCTAGTCTGGATAGCCGCGGGTATAGCGGGTGTCGTCCTGTCTGCCCTGCTGTTTCGGCGTTTTGAAAACTCGGAAAGCTCATCCAAAGTTCATCCTTTACTTGCTTCGAGCAAGGAAAAAACTACATCTTTGCCGCTTGCGGGCATAGAACACAGTGTCTCGCTGAAGCTGTCTCCAGCAGTAAAAGTGAAGAGTGCAAGGTTACCCGGGCGGGTGAAAGCCGAGCTGAAGCTTATGCTGAAAGGCATGTCCCTGTGGTGGACGCTGCCCGCTATAGCGCTCATTTCGGGGCCTATGCTGATTACGTCAAACTCCATAAACACATGGCTGCCCTTTATTATGATATGGCCCCTTGCTTTATGGTCGCAGTTGGGCACGCGGGATAAACATAATTTCACCACTGAACTTATCTTGTCCAGCAGTTCGCCGCTGGCGAAGTGGTTGACAGAATGGCTCTCCGGCGTCTTCATCACCTTGCTGTTTTCTACGGGTGCAATCCTTCGCTTCATCGTGGAGGGTCAGATATCTTCCTTGTTGGCTTGGGGAACGGGTATCGTCTTCATTCCGACTTTGGCGCTAGCACTGGGCACATTAGGCGGCTCAAAAAAGCTGTTTGAGGTCATTTATTTACTCTGGTGGTATGTGGGACCACTCAATCATGTTCCCTCGCTAGACTTTTTGGAGATATCTGAAAGAAACCCTGCGCTTTATCTTATGTTGACTGTTCTTTTATTCATTGCAGGCATAACCACCCGGCTCTTGCAGACCGGTAATTTATCAATAAGAAGGAGATCCATATGACAAAATATAAAGGCAAGAAATGGTTTGTCCTCATCGAGGCAGCGTTCGTTATCCTCGTACTTGCAGGCTGCGGGGACAAAGCCGTGGAGAAAACAGCTTCTTTCGAGGGATCCAAGGTGCAGCAGATTAAAGTGGAAACTGAAGGACAATCCATTAAGGTGAGCCGTTCTAAAGATTCGGAAGTGAAGCTCCGTATGAAAACGAGCGGTGAGTTACCGGCGCTGGAGGCGGGTGTGCTTACCGTCAAAGCTAAACCGGCATCCGGATTCATCCATTTAAAGAATGCGACCGTATACCTGGAGCTGCCGGAACAAAGCTTTGAATCCATCCGTCTGACCACAGCTTCCGGCAATATTACCTTTGAAGGCCAGGGACAGACAATCTTGCTGAACGCCGATTCAGGCAATATCACCGTCAACGGCTTCACGGGGGAGATTGATGCATCTACCCAATCTGGCAAGATCAACTTAGACGTCGAGGCATCCACAGAGATTCAGACGGACGGCGGCGGCCAAAGCCTGAATGGCACGGTAGGCACGGCTAATACGGAGGCTTCCACGATGAGTGTGCATTCAGCTTCAGGTAATATAAATCTGTTTGGAAATTAGTTATATAGTGTTCTTGGGAATCATTTAGATAACAGTCTAAAAGCCCCCGTCTTTAGGACGAGGGCTTTCTTATCGAACGTATGTGTTATTGGTCTAACCATGTGCGCATCATAGATAACAACTGCGCGCTGTTGACCGGTTTGGTGATGTAATCCGAGCAGCCGGCTTCGAGGCACAGCTCCCTGTCTCCCTTCATGGCTTTCGCCGTGAGTGCAAGAATGGGCAGGTTCTTGAATTTCTCTTTCTGCCGGATAGCGCGGGTTGTTTCGTAACCGTCCATTCCCGGCATCATGATATCCATCAGCACGATTTCGATGTCCGGACTCTGTTCCAGAAGGTTAATGGCATCCTGGCCGTTCTCCGCAGGAATGACTTTCATTTGATGGCGTTCCAAAATTGACGTGAGTGCAAAAATGTTACGGATATCATCATCCACAACAAGCACTTTCTTATACTCGATCATTTCATCCGAATTATGCAGTTTAACCAGCTTTTCCTTTGAACTAGGCGGAAGGTTCTCCGCCCTGCTGTGCAGGAAGAGAGTTGTTTCATCGATCAATTGGAGATTCGATTTCACCTCTTTGAGAACCACCATTTTGACCAACTCATCCCACTCGTTCTCCTCCGCCGGCGTCAACTTCTTGCTCAGGCGGGCTACGACGGGAACTCTTTTGTTTTTGGCATTTTTATACATATCCCGGACGAACCGGATGAGATTCATATCCGGTAAACTGTTGTCCAGTACGACACAATCAAAATCTTTTGTGTTGATCTGGTTCAACGCTTTGCGCCCCGTGTCCACTGCCGTGATCTTGAGATCCTGATTGCTTAGCAGGTCGACAATTTGCTTCCGCTCTTGCTCATCATGGACGATCACCAACAGGTTTTGAGCCTTCTTGTCCGCAAACTGGTTCAAACGATCCAAAGCACTCTCCAGCTCTTCATTGGTCACCGGTTTCCGGAAGTAATTGTGAGCCCCCTTCTGCAGCAGAAGCACCTCGTCCTCGTCAACGGTCATGACGCAAATCGGAATATGCCGCACATGGATATCGTTCTTCAGCTGATCGAGCACCAGCCAACCGTTTGTATCCCCACCAAGATGCAGATCCAACGTTATGGCGATCGGATTGTACCTTTGAACGAGTTCCAGAACATCCCAGCCGCTGGCGGTAATGACAGCTTTGATTCCTTTTTTATGGAGGAGATCGAGAATAATTTCATTGAACTTCTGATCATCCTCCACAATCAGGAATACACGGTCACCCGACTCAATGTTATCTCGGTCGTCAATCAAAGTGTCTTCCGCCGCTCTGCCTAGGTTGCTTCTGCGTTTGGGCGGAGTGATATCAATCACCTCTGGTACATGTATCCTCTTGATCTCCGGTTCCGTGAATTCCGCTTCAGATGGCAGGTACAAATTAAATACGCTTCCCTTGGTCACTTCACTGTACAGAGTGATTTCTCCACCCAGCATCTCGGCAATTTCCCGGGATATTGCAAGTCCCAAGCCCGTTCCGCCATATTCCCGGTTCGTACTGCCGTCCGCCTGCTGGAAGGCTTCGAAAATGATCTGCTGTTTCTCATGAGGGATGCCGATCCCCGTATCGCTGACGGAGAAGCAAATGACCGTTTTGGCACGATTCAGCGATTCATTTTCTTGATGCCAGCCCTCACTCGCTTTCCGGATCTGAAGCATAATGTGCCCTTGTTCTGTGAACTTAAAGGCGTTCGAAAGCAAGTTTTTCAAAATTTGCTGAAGCCGCTTGAAGTCCGTCACTATGCTTGCTGGTACGCCGGGATCAATTTTGATTCGGTAGTCCAGTCTCTTAGCGTCCACCATGTGGCGGAAAGTACGGTCGAGCCCGCCTGTCAGTTCGGTCAAAGACACATCGCTGTAATCCGGCGTGATCGTGCCCGATTCAATTTTGGACAGATCGAGAATATCGTTAATAAGATTAAGTAATTCGAGTCCGGAATCCTGAATAGTTTTCGCGAACTTCACCTGAATCTCGTGAAGATTGTCTTCCGGGTTCTCAGCAAGCTGTTCTGCCAAGAGCAGCAAAGAGTTCAGAGGGGTACGGAGCTCGTGCGACATGTTGGCTAGAAATTTGGATTTGTACTTTGACGTGAGGGCAAGCTGTTCCGCTTTCTCTTCCAGATATCGTTTGGCGACCTCTACCTCATGATTTTTGCTTTCCACTTCTGCCTTTTGCAGCACAAGCAACTTTGCTTTATCCTCAAGTTCGTCGTTCGTATTCCGCAGCTCCATCTGCTGCTTTTGGAGCTCTTCGGTAAGGGACTGTGATTGGATCAGCAGCTCCTCCGTACGTTGGTTCGCCTGCATCGTGTTAATCACGATTCCGATGGATTCCGTAAGCTGATCCAAGAAGGCGATGTCGATATCACTATAAGGGCGGAAAGAAGCGAGTTCAAGAATCGCCAGTACCTGATCTTCAAATATGATTGGCAGCAATATGATGTTGAGAGGTGCAGCTTCGCCAAGAGCAGAGGATATCACGACATAGTCACCTGGCACGTTAGTGAGCAGGATCCGCTGTTTCTCGATCAGGCACTGGCCGACCAAGCCTTGCCCGGCTCTGAATTCGTTCGCCAAATGTTTGCGGCTTTGGTAAGCGTAGCTGGCAAACAGCTTCAGCACCGGTTCGCCGTTAAACGGTTCATTGATGTAGAAGACACCATGCTGCATGGACACGAGCGGAGCAAGCTCGGACAGGATCATACGGCTGACCGCATACAAATCTCTTTGTCCTTGAAGCAGCCGTGAGAATTTGGCGAGGTTGGTTTTGAGCCAGTCCTGCTCTGTATTGATCCGAGTCGTTTCCTTCAGGTTCCGAATCATTTCGTTAATGTTGTCTTTCAGCGTTGTGACTTCTCCGGATGCGGATACGTCGATGGCACGTGACAGATCACCGTTCGTCACCGCTGTGGCGACATTGGTGATCGCGCGCACCTGAGTAGTCAGCGTACTCGCCATGTAGTTAACATTGTCGGTGAGATCGCGCCAAGTACCGGCTGCGCCAGGCACGTTCGCTTGTCCACCCAGTTTCCCTTCAGCACCTACCTCCCGCGCCACGGTAGTCACCTGGTCGGCGAAGGTGGCCAGCGTCTCGATCATATTGTTGATGGTATCCGTGAGTTCGGCAATTTCGCCTTTGGCTTCAACAGTCAGTTTCTGCTTTAGGTTGCCGTTTGCAACTGCGGTCACGACCTTGGCAATCCCGCGCACCTGATCCGTCAGATTGGTCGCCATGATGTTAACGTTGTCGGTGAGGTCTTTCCAGATCCCGCCTACGCCGCGTACTTGGGCTTGTCCGCCCAGCTTGCCGTCCGTACCGACCTCCCGCGCCACCCGCGTAACCTCGGATGCGAACGAATTTAGTTGATCCACCATCGTGTTTATCGTGTTCTTCAGTTCCAATAGTTCACCTTTGACATCTACGGTGATTTTCTTGGACAGGTCCCCATTCGCAACTGCCGTCGTAACGCCGGCAATGTTGCGCATCTGAATGGTCAAGTTACTGGCCATGTAGTTAACCGTATCAGTCAAATCTTTCCATGTACCGGAAACATCCTTAACTTCCGCTTGCGCGCCGAGTTTTCCATCTGTGCCAACCTCGCGCGCTACGCGTGTAACCTCGGAGGCGAAGGTCGAGAGCTGGTCCACCATTGTGTTAATCGTATTTTTGAGTTCAAGGATTTCGCCTTTGACGTCGACGGTGATTTTCTTGGACAGGTCACCCTTTGCTACCGCCGTCGTAACGTCCGCGATGTTCCGCACCTGGTCCGTCAGATTCCGGGCCATGTTATTAACGCTTTCGGTCAAATCCTTCCAGGTCCCTCCGACCCCTTTAACCTGCGCTTGTCCGCCCAGTTTCCCGTCCGTACCTACCTCACGCGCCACCCGCGTAACCTCGGAGGAGAACATCGAGAGTTGGTCCACCATCGTATTGATGGTATTTTTGAGCTCGAGGATTTCACCTTGGACATCCGCCGTGATTTTCTTAGACAGGTCTCCGTTTGCGACGGCCGTCGTCACGACGGCGATGTTGCGCACTTGGTTGGTCAAGTTCGAAGCCATATAGTTTACACTCTCGGTCAAATCTCGCCATGTCCCTGCAACGCCTTTAACTTGGGCTTGTCCTCCCAGCATGCCCTCGGTACCAACCTCGCGCGCCACACGGGTAACCTCGGAAGCGAAGGTGGAAAGCTGCTCCACCATCGTGTTAATTGTGTTCTTAAGCTCAAGGATTTCACCTTTCGCATTAACCGTGATCTGCTTGGATAGATCCCCTTTCGCAACCGCAGTCGTCACTTCAGCAATATTGCGCACCTGATCAGTCAGCGTACCAGCCATAAAGTTAACGCTGTCAGTTAAATCCTTCCAAGTGCCGGATACTCCTTTAACGTCCGCTTGCCCGCCGAGGATTCCTTCTGTTGAAACCTCCCGCGCCACACGGGTAACCTCTGAGGCAAAGTTGCTGAGCTGGTCCACCATGATGTTGATTGTGCTTTTCAATTCGAGAATTTCGCCTTTCGCATCAACGGTAATTGTCTTCGACAAATCGCCCTTGGCAACGGCGGTGGTCACTTCCGCAATGTTACGCACCTGGTTGGTTAAGTTAGACGCCATGTAGTTAACGCTTTCCGTTAAATCCCTCCATGTGCCGGATACGCCTTTAACATCCGCCTGCCCGCCGAGTATCCCTTCCGTACCGACCTCGCGAGCCATCCGGGTAACCTCGGAAGCAAAGGTGGACAATTGATCCACCATCGTGTTGATGGTGTTCTTAAGCTCTAGGATTTCGCCTTGCACATCAGCAGTAATCTTCTTCGAAAGGTCGCCATTTGCGACCGCAGTCGTAACAACTGCGATGTTGCGCACTTGGTTAGTCAGATTGGACGCCATGTAGTTAACGCTTTCCGTTAAATCTCTCCAAGTGCCGGATACGCCTTTAACGTCCGCCTGCCCGCCGAGTTTGCCCTCTGTGCCAACCTCCCGCGCCACACGAGTAACCTCGGAGGAGAACATGGACAACTGGTCCACCATTGTGTTAATCGTATTCTTGAGTTCGAGAATCTCTCCGCGCGCATTAACCGTGATTTGCTTCGACAGATCACCGTTGGCGACGGCAGTGGTTACCGCCGCGATATTACGCACTTGATCCGTGAGGTTTGTCGCCATATAATTCACGCTGTCCGTAAGATCTTTCCAGGTGCCCGACACCCCTTTGACGTCTGCCTGGCCGCCCAAGATTCCTTCCGTACCAACCTCACGCGCAACACGAGTAACCTCGGAGGCAAAGGTGCTGAGCTGATTCACCATCATGTTAATGTTGCTTGCCGTTCTCTGGAATTCACCCGTAAGTGCTCGTCCTTCGATTTCAAGTTCCACCTTCTGGGACAGATCGCCTTTGGCTACGGCGTTAATCACCCGGACCATTTCGCTCGTCGGTTGAATCAAATCGATGACCAGACCATTTAGCGAATCGGTAATCGTTTCCCATGATCCACCCAGATTCTTCTGCACAAACCTTCTCGAAAGATTCCCTTCTTTTCCGACAACCTTGGCTACTGTCTGGACTTCAGACACCAGAGCTTCCTGAATATCCATGATCTCGTTAAACGTATCCGCTACCTTTCCAGCCATACCCGTACGGTCATAGGGCATCCTGTAGGAGAAGTTGCCTTTCTTCATCGCCATTAAGGCGTTGAGCAGTTCGCCGACGCCAATTTGATCGTCGTTCGTTTCGTTGATTTGGTCTTGCTTGCTCATATACTCAACACTGCCCCTTTTTCATCACATATTTTTGAATGACCTGTTTTATATCTTCTGATCGAACAGGCTTGGCGATAAAATCGTCCATGCCCGAGGACAAACACCGCTGCATCGTTTCCTTAGAAACGTTAGCCGTCATGGCAATGATCACAGTTTGCTTGTCTATAACTTTCGTTTTGATTTCTTGTACAGTCTCCCAGCCCTCTTTGAAGGGAATTCGGAGATCGAGGAAAAGCAGATCGTAAGGCGTTTGTTCCAAAGCTGCCAGTACCTCTGTGCAGTTCTCCGCCAAATCAGCAAAGAAGCCGAGTGCTTCCAGCATTTGTTTCATTAGCCTCCGGCTTACGTTGTCGTCTTCTCCAACCAAGACACGAATCGGAGCTGGCGTATGGCTGTGGGTTGTAGTATCCGTTTGCAGCGGCTTCCGATCTGACTTGTCCGAAGGCTGATCTGGGCTCATGAGCGTCTTGACTGCAATTGTAAAAATGAATGTTGCGCCGGGTTCATTCGACGGTTCTACCCGGATCGTGCCGCCCATTAATTCAACCAAGGATTTGCTGATCGATAATCCGAGCCCCGTGCCTCCGAACTTACGTGTAGTTGAGGCATCCAACTGGGAGAATGGCTGAAACAGTTCGTTTATCTTATCCGAAGGGATTCCGATCCCGGTATCTTTAATCATAAACTCAAGCATAAGCGAATTCTCCGTCTCCGCGAGCTTGTTTACCATTATGTATACACTGCCTTCATGCGTAAACTTTACGGCATTACCGACCAGATTATTTAACACCTGACGGAGGCGATTCATGTCCCCTTTTATACATGGCGGCAGCGAAGGATCAACCAGCACCACCACTTCCAGATTTCGTTCCCTGATTTTGGCTGTAAACAAATCAATCGTTTCAATCAGGCAGTGCTGAAGGGAGAACGTTTCCTCCTCCAATTCCATTTTTCCGGATTCAATTTTGGAAAAGTCGAGGACATGGTTGATGACAGAAAGCAGTGCATTACTGCTTGTATGGATGATCCCAGCCATCTCTGAATATTCTTCCGGCAAATCGGAGGCAAGAAGCAGATCAGACATACCTATGATCCCATTCAGTGGAGTCCGGATTTCATGGCTCATCATGGCCAGAAACTCTGATTTCACACGAGAAGCGATCTCCGCCGTTTCCTTGGCTTGGACCAGCTCCTGATTGGTTTTCTCTAACTGCCTCGTTTGTTTCCTCAACATTTCGCTTTGGAACTGAAGGGTTTTGTTAGCTTCATACATACTGACGTAACCCTCGATTTTGGATTTAAAAATTTGCGGAACGAAGGGTTTCGTCATGTAATCCATAGCGCCAACGGAATAACCTGCGAAGATATGTTCCAATTTATTGCTGATGGCTGTCATAAAGATGATGGGGACGAATTTGGTTTTCTCCCGGGTCCGGATGATGCTGGCCGTCTCTAACCCGTCCATTTCCGGCATTTGCACATCCATGACAATGACGGCAAACTCCTCTTCCAATAAACAACGCAAAGCCTCAATTCCGGAATATGCCCGAACCAGACGATAAGGTTCTCCGCTGAGAACGGCCTCAATGGCAACCAAGTTTTCCGGGTGATCGTCTACGAGCAGGATGTTGACTGCAGAATCCATGACGCCTCTCACTTCCCAACTTGTGGCTTGTTTGCGGTTATATTTCGAAAATATAGCTTATATACCCATATCTTTAAAGAATGAAACTCTTACTCGGGTATCATCGTTAGTTCTTACTGCACGTT